>DASZJL010000020.1:0-27273 GCA_035948135.1 Acidimicrobiales bacterium
ATCCTGTTCTTCACGGCCGACGACGGCGTCCACTGCCGAGAGCTCTGGAAGTCCGACGGGACAGAGGCCGGCACGGTCCTCGTCAAGGACATCTTCCCGGGCTGGCGCGGTTCGGTGTCGTGGTACGACAACCAGCCGAACACACCGAAGGCGTACGCCGCCCTGGGCAACGAGTTCTACTTCGCAGCGGACGACGGCACGAGCGGCGTAGAACTGTGGAAGTCGGACGGGACCGACGCCGGGACAGTCCTCGTCCGCGACCTCAACACGCAGAGCTCACCGCCCTCGTCGAATCCGGAGGACCTGACGCCGATGGGTGGCGCGCTGTACTTCCGCGCCACCGGCGACGTCTACGGCGACCGACTGTGGAGGTCGGACGGCACCAGCGGCGGCACTTCCCCGGTGCTGGGAACGGCGACGACCGTCCGACCTCCGGACGTCTATCCCATCCTCTGTTATGCCAATCCCGGCGTCATCAACTGGCTCAGCAAACTCTTCTACTACTGCGGATTCCCTGTCCCCCCGTCGGCGACGGTCGGGGTCACCGCTCCTCAGCACCTCACAGTCGTCGGAAACGAACTGTTCTTCGCGGGCTACGACCGGGATCACGGAAACGAGCTCTGGAAGTCAGACGGCACAAACAACGGCACGGTCCTTGTGAAGGACATCGTTCCGGGGCCTGATTCGGCCTACTACTCAGACCTGACGG
Organism: Acidimicrobiales bacterium; assembly: GCA_035948135.1. Taxonomy (GTDB): domain Bacteria; phylum Actinomycetota; class Acidimicrobiia; order Acidimicrobiales; family AC-14; genus CADDZP01. Next base: position 710 of record DASZJL010000020.1, read on the forward strand.
CCGTCGGCGGGGCCATGTACATGAGCGTCTACGAGCCGACACACGGTCAGGAACTGTGGAAGTCCGACGGCACGGACGCCGGAACCGCCCTCGTGAAGGACATCTACACCGGCTACTACAACAACCAACCGGGATCACCGAACTCGTCGTACCCCAACCACATCACGGACGTCGGCGGCATAGCCTTCTTCACCGCGTACGACCCGGCGGACGGCGGTCAGCTCTGGAAGTCCGACGGTACGGAAGCAGGGACGGTCGTCGTAAAGGACATCGTCGGCGGCTCTTGCTGCTGGGAGATCATCAACTTTGCCGGCAAGGCGTTCTTCACGGCGGCAGACGCCCCCTACCAACGAAAGCTGTGGATGTCGGACGGGACCGACGCGGGGACCGTCATCGTTGACATCAATGGCACCGGAGGGTCGTTGCCGGGCTTCCTCACCGTCAGCCAGGGCAGGCTCTTCTTCGCAGGCTTCACTGACGCCAACGGCGGCGGGCTCTACATGTACACGCCCTAGCGGCGCGGCTCAGTCGAGGACGGTCACCGAGCGCAACCTGCGTTCGAGGTGGTGCTCCATCGCCCGGGTGGCCAAGTTGGCCACTTCGGCGGTGGCGGGTGTCACCGGCTCGTTGAGGACGCCGGCCAGGCCACCGTCGAGGATGCGGTGCATGAGGTCGATGGCCTCGGGCGACACCCGGGGGCCGCGTGCGCACGCCGGGCACAGGGCGCCGCCGACGTTGAGGTCGAACGCGACCAACGGCTCGGGCGCGCCACAGGATGCGCAGCCGTCGAGGATGGGCTGGAAGCCCTCGAGGGCGAGCAGCTTCAGGAAGAAGCCCGGCACGAGCAGCGGGGCGTTGCGGGCGGCCAGGGCCCGCAGGGCACCCACGAGCATCTGGTAGAGCCGGGTGCCGGGCTGGCGCTCCTGGGCCACCTGGTCGACGGCCTCGAGCATCGTCGTGGCCCGGGCCAGGCGGTCGAGGTCTTCGCGGATGACGCGGAAGTGGTCGAGGGCCTCGGCCTGGGTGACGATGTCGAGCTCGCGGCCCTCGTACATGAGCAACGACACGTGGCTGATGGGCTCCAGGCGGCCGCCGAAGCGGCTCTTGGTCTTGCGCACGCCCTTCGCAACGGCCCGCACCTTGCCATGGCCCTGGGTGACGAGCGTGACGATGCGGTCGGACTCGCCGAGGCGGATCGTCCGCAGCACCACACCCTGATCCCGATACAAACCCATGGCCGGAACCAGTATCAGCGCGTGGTGCCGCCGAAGCGGCGATCCCTGCCCTGGAACTCACGGACGGCGTCGTAGAGGTGCTCCCGCGTGAAGTCGGGCCACAGGGTGTCGGTGAAGACCAGCTCGCTGTAGGCCAACTCCCACAACAGGAAGTTGGAGATCCGGAACTCGCCGGACGTGCGAATGACGAGGTCGGGGTCGGGCATCTCCGGGTCATAGAGATGTGAGCGGATGGCGCGCTCGTCGATCTTCTTGGCCGGCACCTTGTCGGCCACGAGCGCGCGCACGGCGTCGACGATCTCGGCCCTACCTCCGTAGTTGAAGGCGATGGTCAGGGTCATGCGCCGGTTCTTCTCGGTCAGCGCCGTCGTCTCGTCCATGCGCCTGATGATGCGACGGGGCACCCGCCAGTCTCGGCGCCCGACGAAACGGATGCGCACGCCCCGATCGTTCAACTCCTCGCGGCGGCGTATGAGGATGTCCTCGTTGAAGTTGACGAGGAAGCGGACCTCGTCGGGCGGTCGCCGCCAGTTCTCGGTGGAGAAGGCGTACACCGTGAGCCACTTCACGCCCAGCTCCAGGGCTCCTTCCACCGCCTCGAACATGGCGTCCTCGCCGCGCGTGTGGCCTTCGGTGCGCGGCAAGCCGCGGGCCTCGGCCCACCGCCCGTTGCCGTCCATGACGCACCCGATGTGGGTCGGGATGCGCTCGGGGTCGATCCCCGACGTCAAGCGGACCCCAGGGCCGCCCGGGCCGCCTCCACGTCGTGGTTCATCTGGGCGACCAGCGCGTCGGTGGACTCGAACCGCTCTTCGCCCCGCAGACGACTGACGAAGCGGACGCGCGCCCGCTCGCCGTACAGGTCACCCTCGAAGTCCAGGAGGTAGGCCTCGACCATCAACGGGCCGCCCTCGGGATAGAACGTCGGGCGGCGGCCGATGGAGATGGCCGTCGCGTGCGTCGAGCCGTCGGGCCGCTCGTACCAGCCCGCGTAGATCCCGTCGGCGGGGAGCAGGATCTCGGCCGGCACGGCGACGTTCGCCGTCGGGAAGCCGAGGATCGCCCCGCCGCGGCCGTCGCCCTTCTCGACGACACCGCGAACCTCGTGGGGCCGACCGAGGAGGCGCGCCGCGGCGACCACGTCGCCCTGGAGCAGCTCGGCGCGGATGACAGTCGACGACACCGGGCCCTCGAGGCCGGGCACGTGCACAAGCCCGAGGCCCTCGACCTCGAAGCCCAGGTTCGGCCCCATGCGGCGCAGCAACTCGACGTTGCCACCCCGCTTGCGGCCGAAGTGGAAGTCCTCGCCGACCACGACAAGCCGGGCGCGCAGGCAGCCAACCAGCACCTCGTTCACGAAGTCCTCGGCCGACTCGTGGGAGCGGTCCTCGTCGAAGTGGAGCACGAGCGTGTAGTCGACGCCGACCGCGGCGAGCAGTTCGAGTTTCTGATCGGTGTCGGTGAGGAGCTTCGGTGCGGACACGGGCCGCACGACGGCGGCCGGATGGCGGTCGAAGGTCACGACCGCGGTCGGGAGGCCGAGCGTCGACGCCCGGGCGCGTACCTCCTCGATCACCGCACGGTGCCCGACGTGCACGCCGTCGTAGGCCCCGATCGTCACCGCCGACCCCGCGACCGGCAGCGGACAGCCAGCCATGTCGCGGAGTACCTCCATGAAGCGGAGGCTACCGAGTCGACTTTTCGATCAGCGCCGAAGGCGCTTCGGGTCCCGGACCCGATCTTGTCGGAAAGTCGGCTCGGAGGCCTAGGAAATCACTACTGCGGGCTTGACCAGGCCTTCCTCGTACGGTTCGTAGACCGCGAGCAGGTCGCCACCTGGGCCGACCACGGCCCACGGGCCGTCCCCGTCGACGGTCAACGCGTCGAGCGGAAGCACCTTGCCGTGCGCCACATCAGCGGCGGCCGCTTCGTCGATGCTCACACGCGGGTAGCCGCGCATCGCCTCGATAGGCGCCAGCACCGCGTCAGGCCCGAGCGCCTCCACCGGTCGGGCCTCGGCCACCGAGAACTCCCCCACCGCCGTGCGCCGAAGGGCGCGCAGGTGGGCACCGCCGCCCAGGGCGTGACCGATGTCGGCCGCCAGCACGCGGATGTACGTGCCCGCCGAGCACCGGACCTCGACCGTGAACACGCCGGGCTCAGGCCCAGCCGCGACCTCGAACGAGTACACGGTCGCCGGCCGGGGCTCTCGCTCGACTTCTTCACCGGCGCGCGCCAGTTCGTGCAGCCGCCGCCCGCCAACCTTTACCGCCGACACCATCGGCGGGACCTGCTCGATCTCGCCGACGAACTGTGCGCCGGCCGCGCGCACGTCGTCGAGCGTGACCCCACCCATGTCGTGGGTCGCGACCACTTCGCCCTCGTCGTCCAACGTCGACGTCTCCGTGCCAAGCACGACCTGGCCGACGTACGCCTTGGTCAACGCCCCTGGGTAGCGCAGCAGTCGCGTCACCCGTCCCAACCCCACGAGCAGCACGCCCGTGGCCCCGGGGTCGAGTGTGCCGGCGTGTCCCACCCGCTTCTGCCCGAAGATCCCCCGGCATTTGGCCACCACGTCGTGCGAGGTCCACCCCGCGGCTTTGTCGACGACGACGAGCCCGTCAATCACAGCACTCGCTCATTCTGAGGGTGGAAATCGACACCAGAGGGGTGGTTTCCACCCTCAGAATGCCGATCAGTGAGTGGGGAGTTCGGCGCGGATCGCTTCCAGGACTTCGGGGATCGGCCTCGGATCACTGAAGCCGGCCGCCGCCCGGTGGCCTCCGCCGCCGAACTTCATGGCGATGGCGGCCACGTCGAAGTCGGTGACCGAGCGCAGCGACACCTTGATGCCGTCGGTGCCCTCCTTCAGCACGCACGACACATCGGCCTCCTCGGTCCGCCGCACGATGTCGATGAGGCCTTCAGCCTCGTCCATGTCGACGCCGAAGTGCTGAAGGTCGGCGGCCGTGATCCAAGTGGCCACGAACCGCCGCTCGAGGTCGAGCTCGGCGCGCTGCAACGCCGTGGCGACCAACTGCAGGTACGCGAAGCGGTGCTCCTCGAACAGCTGGCGCGACATCTCGGCGATGGGAATGTCGAACCGCGACAACTCGGTGGCCATCTCCAGGACCTCGGCCGAGGTGTTGGAGTACTGGAAGCGGCCGGTGTCGGTGACGATGCCGGTGTAGAGGCAGATGGCGACGTCGCGCGTCAGAGGCCAACCCAACCGCTTGGCCAGCCGGTACACCATGACGGCCGACGCGGCCGCGTCGACGTCGAGCAGGTTGACCGTGCCGTAACTGTCGTTGGTGGCGTGGTGGTCGACGACGATGAGCTCGCCCGCTTCGCGCGCCGGCTCGGCCAACTCGTTGAGCCGGTCGAGCGAGCCGCAGTCAAAGGTCACCATCACCGGCGGGGCCTCCGGGAAGTCGGCGGGCTTGGTAACCAAGTCGAGCCCCGGCAGGTACGTGTAGTGGGGCGCCACCTCGAAGGGCTCCGGCCACGACGCCACCGATTCCTTCCCCTGCGACCGGCACAAGAGGTGCATGGCGAGCATCGAACCGAGGGCGTCGCCGTCGGGCGTGACGTGACAGGCCAAGGCGACGAGCGGCGCGCGCCCGATCATCTCCGCAGCCCGTTCGAGCGCGTCCATCAGTCTCTATCTTCCTCCAGCCCCCGCAAGATGTCGTCGACCCTCTGCCCGGATTCCACCGCGGGGTCGGCCCGGAAGCGCAGCTCCGGTGTCCGCTTCATGCGCATCTGACGCCCGATGGCGCTCTGGAGGCGTACGCGGTGCTGGGCCAGCGCGGCCTCTGAGCCGGACGAGAGTGACGAAAGCCACACAGTCGCGTGGCGCAGGTCGGGATCCACGTGCACACCGGTCACCGTCAGGAGCTCCAGTCTGTCGTCGTCGATCCGCTCGAGTTCATCGGCCACAACTTCCTGTACCACGTGGTTGACCCGAGCGGTCCGCGGGTAGCGGCGGGGCGAGTCACGCATCGACGAATCCGGACGTCGTCTCGAGGACCTCGACCTCGGGGAAGGACCACACGAACCTCTCCACCGATTGCAGGACGTCTGTGATGTGACCCGTGCTGCCGGCAACCGCTGCGAACCCCAGCTCGGCTCGCTGCCACTTGTCCTGATACCCAACTTCCGCGGCGGCAACCTGGTACCGGCGGCGGGCGCCCTCGAGGATGGGCTTGATCACGGCCCGCTTCTCTTTCAGCGAGTGGCAGGCGGGTAAATGAAGAGCGACGTGGAGGTGCCCTACGTCCGTGGAATCTCCCGCTCGTCGTACGTCTCGATCACGTCGCCTGGCTTCAGGTCCTGGAAGTCGGAGAGGCCGATACCGCACTCGTAGCCGGCCGCCACCTCACGGGCGTCGTCCTTGAAGCGCTTCAGCGAGGTGATCGTGCCCGTCCAGATGACGACGCCCTCGCGGAGGAACCGGACCTTCGACCCTCGGGTGATGACGCCGTTGCGCACATAGCAACCGGCCACGGCCCCGACACGAGGCACGCGGAATACTTGTCGCACCTCGGCGTCGCCGGTGACGATTTCTTCGAACTCGGGCTTCAGCATGCCCACCAAGGCCGCCTCGATGTCTTCGAGGACCCCGTAGATGACCTGGTACGTGCGGATTTCGACGTTCTCGGCCTCGGCCAGCTCGCGAGCCTTGCGGTCGGGGCGGACGTTGAAGCCGATGATGGTGGCGCTCGACGCGGCCGCCAGCTGCACGTCGTTCTCGGTGATGCCGCCGACGCCGCGGTGCACGAACGAGAGCTTCACCTCGTCGCGCTCGAGCTTGCGCAGACTCTCGGTAAGGGCCTCGAGCGAGCCCTGGACGTCGGCCTTGAGGATGAGGCTGAGCGTTGCCGCCTCGCCCCGCTGGATCTGCTCGAAGATGTCCTCGAGCTTGGCCCCGCCGCCGCCGGCGAGCGCGGAAACGGGCCGCAGACCGGCCGAGCGGAAGCGCTGGCCGCGCGCCTCGGCGACGGTGCGCGCCGTCTTGTCGTCAGGCGCGACCCGGAAGTCGTCACCGGCGTTGGGGACGTCGGACAGCCCGAGCACCTGCACGGGCGTCGACGGCGGCGCCTCTTTGACGTTGTCGCCCTTGTCGTCGATCAGCGCCCGGACGCGACCCCACGCCGCGCCGGCCACGATCGGGTCGGTGACTCGCAGGGTCCCCGTCTCCACGAGCACGGTCGCGACCGGGCCCCGACCAACGTCGAGGTTGGCCTCGAGCACGATGCCGCGCGCTCGGCCTTCGGGGCTGGCCTGCAGCTCCTCGACGTCGGCGACCAACAGCAGCTGCTCGAGAAGATCGTCGACACCAGTGCCCTGCAGGGCAGAAACCTCGACCATGATCGTGTCGCCACCCCACTGCTCGGGCACCAGGCCCTGCTCGGAGAGCTGCTGCATCACGCGGGTGGGGTCGGCGTTCTCGCGATCGATCTTGTTGATGGCAACGACGATCGGCACCTCGGCCGCCTTCGCGTGGTTGAGGGCCTCGATCGTCTGGGGCATCACGCCGTCGTCGGCGGCAACGACAAGCACGGCGATATCGGTGGCCTCGGCACCACGGGCCCGCATGGCGGTGAACGCCTCGTGGCCCGGCGTGTCGATGAAGGTGATCTCGCGCCCGTCCTTGTCGACCTGGTAGGCGCCAATGTGCTGGGTGATGCCACCGGCCTCGCCCGCGACGACATTGGTCTCTCGGATGCGGTCGAGGAGCAGCGTCTTGCCGTGGTCCACGTGGCCCATGACCGTGATCACCGGCGGCCGGGGCCGAAGGTCTTCCTCGTTCTCGTCGTCGTCGGCGAGCATGGCCTGGAGCTCGACCTCCTGCTCCTGGCCGGGGTCGACAAGCAGGATCTCGGCGCCGACGTCGTCGGCGAAGAGCTCGATCATGTCGTCGGACAGCGACTGGGTGGCGGTGACCATCTCGCCCTGCTGAAGCAGGAAGAGAACGACATCGGCGGCGGTGCGATTCAGCTTGGGGCCTACGTCCTGGGCCGTCGAGCCGCGCTCGATGACGACCTCTCCCTCGGGGACGGGGGCGTCGGAGCGCGTGTAGCTGGTGGCCTGCGTGGGCTCGATCTCCTCGAGGCGGCGGCGACGACGCCGGCGCGCGGGACGCGGCCGTGGACCGCCCGGGCGACCGCGGCCACCAGGACCTCCCCCAGGACCGCCACCGGGACGGCCGGCGAAGCCGCCGGGGCCACCACCACCACCGGGACGGCCGGCGAAGCCGCCGGGGCCACCGCCACCACCGGGCGGTCGGCCGGCGCCGCCACCGGGACGGCCGACGAAGCCACCGGGGCGCGGTCCACCACTGCCGGCACCGCCGGGACGGCCGGCGCCACCGCCGGACGGACGCCCGCTGGGCGCCGGACCGCGACCGCCCAAGCCGGGCGGGGGCGGGATAGGACGGCCCGATGCCGAGCGCGGGCTCGGCGGCGGCGGGATGGGCTTGCCGCTGGGCGACGTGGGCGGCTCCGCGGGCTTGGCAGCAGGAGCCACGGGCGCGGAAGCGGGAGCGTCGCCGCCTGCCGCCGGACGGGGCGGTGCCTCCGACGGAGCCTCGGTGGCCGGGGCGGCCGCGGCCGGGGCCACCGGCTCGGCGCGTGCCGGCTCGGGCCTCGGCTCAGGTCGCGGCTCAGGTCGTGGGGCCGGTCGGGCCGGCGCGGGACGAGGCGGCGGCGGCGGCGCCTGGCGCAGGGGCGGCAACGTGAGGTCGGGCTGCTCGCTGGCGGGGCGGCTGGTGATCAGGCGGTGCGTGGGGTCGGGCGGGCGGGCCGTCGAGGGCGCCTCGGCCGCAGCGGCGGCCGGAGCCTCCTCAGCGGGTGGCGCCTCGGCGATCGCGGGGGCCGGCTCCGCGGCCGGCGCCGCCTTCTTGGTCGCCTTCTTGACGGGCTCCTCGGGCTGGACGTCGCGCTTGAGGCCCTCGCGCTCGGCCTTGCGGCGGACGCGGTCGGCCTGGGCGTCCTCGATGCTGGATGAGTGGCTCTTGACCCCGATCCCGAGCGCGCTGCACAGATCGAGCGTCTCCTTGTTGGAGAGCCCGAGCTCCCGCGCTAGCTCATAGACCCGGATCCTTCTTGCCAACTGCCTGCTCAGCCCTTCCCTTTTGTTCTCTCGTAACCATCCATGCTGACACGAACTGCCCTGCTGTCCCGAACTGCGGTGCTCTCACGAAGCCACTCGATCGCCTCGGGGCGAATTTCGCCTCGCAGCGCTCGGCTCAACGCTCTGCGTCGCACCGCGTCCTCGACGCAGGCTGTCGACCCCCGACACAGCCATGCGCCCCGACCATTCAACGTACGCCCCTCGGCGAGTGTTCCGTCGGGCGTCCGCACGTAGCGGACGAGCTCGGCCTGCGCCCGGGTCCGACGGCACCCGACGCAGGTCCTCTGCACTGCTATGTCGGACTCTCGGCCGAGGGTCCGGCCGCCTCCCCCTCCGCCGTCGGTTCTTCAGGGGGCGCCGCCTCTGCCGCGACAACCTGGGCTACTTCCTCGGCAGCGCCCGACTCCTCGGCGGGAGCCTCCGGTGCGTCGGCGGTCTCAGTGGCCTCGGCGGTTCCAGCGGGTGCCGCGGGTGCGTCGCCTTCGGCCCCGTCGGCGGACTCGCCGCCCTCGCCCGCCTGCCACTGCTCGGCCGATACGCCTTCGCCACCCTCGGCCGGCTTCCACACCAGCTCACCGGCCTCGTTCTCCACCCACTCGCCCTCGGCCCACTCCTGACCGGCGTAGGCCTCTTCCTCGGCCAGCTGGGTCTCGCTCTTGATGTCGACGCGCCAGCCGGTGAGACGGGCCGCGAGGCGGGCGTTCTGGCCCTCTTTCCCGATGGCCAGTGACAGCTGGTAGTCGGGGACGATGACCTCGGCCGTGCCCGTCTGCTCGTCGATGCGGACTTCCTTCACCTTGGCCGGAGAAAGCGCCTTCATCACGAACTCCGACGGCTCCTCGGAGAAGGGGACGATGTCGACCTTCTCACCGCGCAGCTCGTTGACGACCATGCGAACGCGCGCACCGCGCGCGCCGACACAGGCGCCGACAGGGTCGACGTTGGGGTCGTTGGACCACACGGCGATCTTGGTGCGGTGACCGGGCTCGCGCGCCACGGCCTTCAGCTCGACGACACCGTCGCTGATCTCGGGTACCTCGAGCTCGAACAGCCGCTTGATGAGTCCGGGGTGCGTGCGGGACACCACGATCTGGGGGCCCTTGGTGGTCTTACGGACCTCGACGATGTACGCCTTGAGCCGGGCGTTGCGGTCGTAGTGCTCGTAGGGCACCTGCTCGGCCTGGGGCAGCAGCGCCTCCACTCGCCCGAGGTCGAGCAGGGTGTAGCGCTGGTCCTTCTGCTGGATGATGCCCGTGACGATGTCGCCCTCGCGACCCGCGTACTCCTCGTACTTGATGTCGCGCTCGGCCTCACGGATGCGCTGGAGGATCACCTGCTTGGCCGTCTGGGCGGCGATGCGGCCGAAGTCCTCGGGCGTGTCTTCCCACTCGCGGACGACGTTGCCGTCCTCGTCGAGTTCCTGGGCGTAGACATGCATCTCGCCGCTGTCGGGGTCGATCGTGACGACCGCCTCCTCGGCGGCCTTGGGCATCCGCTTGTACGCCGAGACGAGGGCGTTGGCCAAGGCATCGAGGAGCGTGTCCATGGCCACGCCCTTCTCGCGCTCGAGGACCTGGAGGGCCTCCATCAGCTCGAAGTTCGTCGCCATCAGCGCGCCCCTGCCTTCGACCGCTTGGCCTTCGGCTTGTCCTTGGCCTTGCCGCGCTCGGCGGGCTCCCACACGAACACGGTGCGCGCCTTCTCCACGTCGCCGTAGGAGAGGCGACGTCCGGCGACCACAAAGCCCTTGTCGTCGGCCGACTCGAGGGTGCCCTCGAACCGCCGCTCGCCCTCGACGTCAGCCTTGGTCTTCACGGCCACGTCGGAGCCGACGAAGCGCTGGAAGTGGGCGGGCGTGCGCAGGGGCCGCTCGAGGCCGGGGCTCGACACCTCGAGGGTGTAGTGGCCGGGAAGCGGGTCGTCACGGTCGAGGGCGTCGGACACCACGAGGGTGGCCTCGCTGACCGCGTCGAGGTCGATGCCGCCGGCGCGGTCGACCGTGACGCGCAGGGTGGCGCCCAGCTGCTCGACGTCGACTACCTCGACGTCGTGGGCCGCGAGCAGGGGCTCGACCAGCTCGTACACACGCTCCGTGACGCTCAGGTCGGCCACCTCCTCTCTCTCTCAGCAAACAAAAGCGTGGGCCAAGAGCCCACGCCCATCCACCCGCGCAACGACGAACAGAACGAGATCCAGTATACGCGGCGGTGCAACCCTTCCTGAGGCCGCTAGAAGTCCGTGGAACACCACGGCGGGACGTCGAGGCCGAACAGCAGGTCGGCCCGGGCCAGCGCATGCGGTGTGGACTCCTCGACCCGCCCGGCGGCCGCGAGGGCGGTCAACGAGACCCCGCCCAGATAGGCCGAACCGAGCTCGGCCACGGAAAGGCGCAGGTCGGGGGCGGCGTTCGTCCGGCGGCAGCGGGCGCCGTCGAGTCCCCCCTCGAGCTCGTAGCGTCCCTCGTTTTCGGGCAGGAAGGCGTCGGTGACCTCGACCACCAGTCGGCCGTCGACCCGGTACCGGCGGGCTTCGAGCGCCTTGGCCACGTCGACGAGCCGCACCCAAAGGAAGTCGGAGACCGTCGTCGTGCGCAACCGGCGCGGGTCACGGAGCAGCCACCGCATCGGATCGTTCACGGGCAGGTTCTCGAAGTTGATACTGGCGACAAGGTCGACGTCGAGGCAGAACCGCCACAGGGCGGCCCGCACCGACGCCGAGCTGGCCATCAGCTGGATCACCCGGAGTGTGTACTGGGGGATGTTGTCGGTCCAGCTCTCCTTCATGCGATAACTCGCCAGGCCGGCATCGGCTCCGTCGCGGCACACGACGTGGAACAGCTCGCTGTCGCCGTCGCGCATCCACTCCGGATCGCGGATGAAACGCTCCCACCACCCCTCCGGCCTGCTGACCTCGCCCGGCTGCACACCCCGCACCGTGTCGAAGACCTCGGGGAGGACCTTCGCCGCCTCGGCTTTGTCGAGGAGCTCCAGCGTCGCCGAACCGCCCAGCGGCGAGGCGAACTGGCCGTGGGCCCGGTCGAGCTGGGCGGCCGCGCTTGTCGTCGCCCACCCGTAGCCGAACCGCCCGTAGATCACGCTCTCGGCCGCAAGCAGGGTGGCGAGCGGATAGCCGCGGCCGCTGAAGTCGTCGAGCTGGCGGCGCATCAAGGCCGTGAGCAACCCCTTGCGACGGTGGGTCGGGAGGACCCCGACGGCCGTCACGCCCGGCGCTTGGGCGGTCGTCAGACCCGGAAGGGTCAGTTCCATGTCCCAGTCGCCCGCCGTGGCGACGATGCGGCCGTTTTCGAAGGCCGCCAGCGTGTTGTAGTCGCCAAAGCGCTCGCCCTGAGCCTTGAGCTCCTGCTCACCGATCTTCACGCCGAACGGAATGTGTTCGGCCCGAAGGAAGTCGGGCCACTCCTCGGCCGTCACCGGCCGGATGTCGACGTCCATGCCCTTCACGCGTTCTTACGGATGAGGTCGACCTTCTGCTCGACGGCATTGGGGTCCTCACCCTGGCTGGCGAGCAGCGCCTGCCGGTCGGCTTCCGCCTCAGCGGCGGCGGTCGGGTCGGCTGCGGCGAGGCGGGCTTCGACGCCCTCGGCCACCAGCCGCTCGGCCTCCTCGAGCAGTGCGCTCACCATCTCGTCCTCGGGCACGACGCGCACGACCTCGCCCTTCACGAACAGGTGGCCGCGGTGGCGGCCGGCGGCGATCCCCAGGTCCGCGCCGCGCGCCTCGCCCGGCCCGTTGACGACGCAGCCCATCACCGCCACCTGGATCGGCAGGTTCCGTTCGCCCAGCGCGGCCTGCGCTTCCTGGGCGACCTTGATCACGTCGACCTCGGCCCGGCCGCACGAGGGACAGGCGATGAGGTCGAGCCCCTTGCGCTCACGCAGCCCGAGGGCCTCGAGCAGCTGACGCCCGGCGCGCGCCTCCTCGACGGGGTCGGCCGTGAGCGAGTAGCGGATGGTGTCGCCAATGCCCTCCGACAGGAGGGTGGCGATGCCGGCCGTGGCCTTGATCAGTCCCTGGGGCGGGGGCCCCGCTTCGGTCACACCCAGGTGCAGCGGGTAGTCGACGGTGTCGGCCAGCTGGCGATAGGCCTCGATCATCAGCGGCACGTTCGACGCCTTGACCGAGATCTTCACGTCGTCGAAGCCGACCTCGGCGAAGTAGGCGAGCTCCCGTTGCGCCGACTCGACGAGCGCCTCGGGGGTCGCTCCACCATGCTTCTTGTAGAGCTCGGGATCGAGGGAGCCGGCGTTCACGCCGATGCGGATCGGCACCTGGCGAGCCTTGGCCTCCTCGGCGATCAGCTTGATGTGTTCGGCCTTGCGGATGTTGCCGGGGTTGAGCCGCAGGCACGCCACGTTCGCCTCGAGCGCAGCCAAGGCCAGCTTGTACTGGAAGTGGATGTCGGCGACGATCGGAACCGGCGAACGGGGCACGATCCGGGCCAGGCCCTCGGCCGCCTCTTCTTCGTTGCAGGTGCACCGCACGATGTCGGCGCCGGCGCCGGCCAGCTCGTAGATCTGGGCGAGCGTGGCTTCGACGTCAGCCGTCTTGGTGATCGTCATCGACTGCACGCTGATCGGCGCGTCGCCACCGACGGCGACGTCAGAACCGTTCGGTGTCCGAAGGTGGACCTGGCGCGTCTCGCGCCGGGGGAAGGTCACACCCCCAGGCTAGGGCGCTCCCGGCGGCCGCTCGCAGCGCCGAAGGCGCTCACTACGGATGCCGGGACAAAGAACAGCGCGGAGGGCGAGCGGCTTTGCCGGGAGCCCGAAGCACGATTAGCTCGCCGAGCAAGCTCTGCTTGCGAGCGCGAAATTCCTAGTGGAACGGGTTGGCGATGGGGCGGACGATGTCGAGGTAGATCGTCATGGCCCCGAAGATGAGGAGCACCGAGACCACCGCGGCGGTGAGCGGCAACAGCTTGGCCACGTCGGCGTGATACTTCCGACCCTTCCGCGAGCGGATGCGCTCATAGATGGCGATGGCCACGTGCCCACCGTCGAGCGGAAGCAGCGGAACCATGTTGAAGATCCCGATGAAGATGTTGATGGCGACCAGCAGGATCAGAAGGTCGAGCCATCCGTGCTGCGCCGCCTGACCCGCCACCCGCACGAAGCCGACGACCGACACAGGACGGTTGGCCTCCTTGCCCGACACCGCGCCGCGGCCCGAGAGCTGGCTGGCGTAGTCCTTCACGTGACCGGGGGAGAACACAGAGCCGAGCGCACCGAACGTCAGCCACGTGTCGTGCCCCAGGTCGGCGCCCGCGTGCCAGAGGGCGACGGGCAACCCGACCTTGTACGGGACCTCCTTGGGACCGATGCCGACGGCCACGCCTTCGTTGCCCTCGAGCACGATCTTGGTGGGCACCGCGGTGAGCTTCAACATGCGATTGCCGCGCTGGACGATGAAATCGACGGGCTTGTCGGCGTGGCTCTTGATGTACGGCGAGATCGCGGTCCAGTCGTGCACGACGTGACCGTCGACCGCGAGGACCTCGTCGCCCGGCTTGAGGCCGGCCTTCTGGGCGGGGCTCAGCTCGCCGCCCTTGGGACCAGCGCCGAAGACCGTGCCGATCTGGGTGGTCGACCTGGGATACCCCACAGCCGTCCAGATCACGACCAGCAGCAGGAACGCCAGCAGGAAGTGCATGGCCGACCCGGCCACCGCGACCGAGATCCTGCGGGGGAACGACTTCTGGCGGTAGGTGCGGGGCTCGTCCGCGGGGTCGACCTGCTCGAGGTTGTTCATCCCGAGGATGCGGACGTAGCCCCCGACGGGGATCGCTTTGATGCCGTACTCGGTCTCGCCCTTCTTGATGGACCACAGCCGGGGACCGAAGCCGAAGAAGTACTCGCTCACCTTCATTCCCGCCCACTTGGCGGTGATGAAGTGGCCGAACTCGTGAAGCATCACGATGGCGACGAGGGCGCCGATCACACCCAGGAACGGCGAGAAGCCGGTGACGATGGCCAGGATCAGCACGACGGCCACGAAGAAGCCCAGCCGGACGAGGCGTTCGCGGTTGTCGATCTCGACGGGCGCCTGAGACGCCTCGTTTTCCCGCCGATTGATCAGTTGCGTCATGGATGGGCTACCGCGCTCTCTGTTGAACCGCTCGCCGTGCCCGCTCCCGAGCCCGCCGGTCTGCATCGATCACAACGTCGACAGTGTTCGGCGTTGTTCCGTCGTGCTCCTCCAAAACGTCTTTGATCACCTCGGCAATCGCGGTCCACGGGATAACGGACTCCAGGAATGCTGCCACCGCAATCTCGTTTGCGGCATTCAGCCACGCCGGGGCGGTTCCTCCTGTTCGCCCAGCCTGGTAGGCGAGCGCGAGGCATGGGAAGGCGTCGAAGTCGGGTCGCTCGAACTCCAAACGCCGGGCCTGAGACCAGTCCAGGGTGCCGAAAGGCACGCGGCTGCGTTGCGGGTATGCAAGCGCGTAGCTGATCGGGAGGCGCATATCGGGGTCGGACAGTTGGGCAACGGTGGCCCCGTCCATGAACTCCACCATTGAGTGCACGATCGACTGGGGGTGGATCACGACCGCGACGTGGTTGTAGTCGAGACCGAACAACTCGTGGGCCTCGATGACCTCGAGACCCTTGTTCATCAAAGTCGAGGAGTCGATCGTGTTCTGGGGGCCCATGTTCCAGGTCGGGTGGGCAAGCGCCTCGTCGACTGTCACGTCGCGTAGCTCGTCGGCACCCCGACCTCGGAAGGGACCGCCACTCGCGGTGAGCACGACTTTGTGGACCTCGTCGTCGCGGCCGGCGCGGAGGCACTGGTGGATGGCGCTGTGCTCGGAGTCGACGGGCACAATCTCGGCGCCGGGCGTCGCCCTTGCCTGCTGGACGACCGGGCCGGCGGCGATCAGCGACTGCTTGTTGGCCAGGGCCAGGCGGCGGCCGGCGAGCAGGGCAGCCATTGTCACCGGCAGGCCCGCGAAGCCGACGACTGCGTTGAGCACGACGTCGGCTTCCCGCGAGATCTCGGCCAGCGCCTCGGCACCGGCGAGCACGGCGGTGCCTCGCGGCACAAGTTCCTCCAGCTTCGACGCCAGTTGCGCGTCGGCGATGGCAACCACCTCGGGCCGCAGTTGTTGCGCCTGCTCGCCGAGGAGGTCGATCGAGCTGCCGGCGCCGAGGGCGACGACCCGATAGCGGTCGGGCTCCCGGGCGATGACGTCGACGGCCTGGGTCCCGATGGACCCAGTCGAACCGACGAGCGCGACCGAGGTCACGCGAACTTCAGAATGCGCAGCAGGTAGTACGCGGCGGGCGCCACGAAGAGAAGGCCGTCGATGCGATCGAGCACGCCACCGTGGCCCGGAAGCACGCGGCCCATGTCCTTGACCCCGAGGTCGCGCTTGATCATCGACTCGCTCAAGTCGCCCAGCGGGGCGGCGACGCACACGACAGCCGCCAGCCAGAACGCCCGCCCGATCGTCCACGGGTGCACCTTGAAGATGGCGACGACGAGGAGCGTGACGACGAAGGTGACGACTGTGGCGCCGACCAGCCCCTCCCAGGTCTTGTTGGGACTGATGCTCGGGGCGAGCGGCGTGCGTCCGGTGCGTCCGCCGATGGCATACGCGCCGACGTCATAAGCGACGGTGGCGATCACCGGGAGCAGGAAGAGGGTGATGCCGTCGTGGGCGAGCACGCCCTTGCTTGTGATGCCGGGGATGCGCAGGAGCAGTGCCGCGAAGCTGCCGAGGAAGCCCACGTACATGAACGCCATGATCGTGATGGCCACGTTCATCGATGGTCGGGCGTGCACCACACCGGCCAGGTACCAGAGGAACGTGAACACGACGAACAGCCCGAGGACGAGCGGCATGGCGTCCTCGCCCTTCCAGTACACCGCGCCCAGCATCGAGCCCGTGCCGACCAGCCCCAGCAGGGTCGCCGGGTGATACCCACGCGTGCGCAGTGTCTCGTACAGCTCGAAGGCGGCGACGACCATGATGGCGGTGACCAGTACGAGCACGGCGAGCGCGCCGATCTTGGCCGCGATGAGCACGGCCACACCGAGGGCGAGGCCTGCGCCTATGGCGACCGGGAGGTCGCGTTCGCCGCCCGGGCCCATGGGCTCGGCGACCGGCTCGTACGTCGCCGCGACAGGCGTGGCCACGGGCGGAGGAACTTGTATGGGTGCGGGCTCCTCGACGGGCGGCGGGGCCGGCTCAGGCTCGTCGAAGGAGTAGAGGTCGGAGTACTCGGTCTGGCCGGTGTCGAGGGCGCCAATACGGGTCTCGTCGTCGGACAGGGCGGCGCCGGCGTCGAAGTCGGGCTCCTCCCAATCGGACGGCTGGTCGCGCCACCGCGGCGCCGCCGAGAACGTCGACCACGCCAGCTCCTCCTCGCTCTCGACCTCGGCCCCTTCGGCCGGCTCGGGCTCGCCCAGGATGGCGGGTACCTCGCCGGTGCCGGGCTCGGTCCAGTGCGGGAGCTCGACGCCGCGCGCCGGCGTGACGAGCGTGGGTGAGTCGGCGGCCGGGCGCGACGGCGGTGGGGCCGGCTCGGGTTCGGGTTCCACGCCCCAGTCGTCTTCGTCGGCGGGCCACGACTCGGGCTCGGCCGTCCACGCGTCGGGCTCGTCGGGCGGCGTGGGCGTGAGCCCCTCGAGGTACGCCTCGTCCTCGAGCTCTTCGGGGGTCGGGGTGCCGACGATGGGCGGCTTGGCGACCGACGAAGGATCGGCGCCGGGCATCGGGAAACGGAGCGGCGGTCGCGGTCCCTCCGGGGCCGGCGGCACGTCGCCAAAGCGCGGGGCGTCGTCGGGGCGGCGGCCCGCCGCTTGGCCCGCTTCGATGGCGGCCGCAGCCTCGTCGGCGCCGATGATGCGCACGCTCTCGCTCGAGGGGCGCGGGCCGCGGCGCTCCCGGGGCTCCTTGGTCTCGTCTTCTCGGGTGCGGTCGTCCACGAGGGCCTCCGGTTCAGACCTCGAGCAGCTCGTGCTCCTTGTGCTGCACCATGCGGTCGATCTCTTCCACGTACTCGTGGGTCAGCTTCTCGAGCTCTTTCTCTCCCCACTCGAGGTCGTCGGAGGAGACGTGGCCGTCCTTCTCCAGGGCTTCGAGCTCGTGGCGGGCAGCCCGACGAAGGTTACGCACTGCGACGCGCCCTTCCTCGGCCTTGTGCTTGACGACCTTCACGAGGTCTTTCCGCCGCTCCTCGGTGAGTTGCGGAAACGACAGCCGGATCACCTGGCCGTCGTTGGACGGGTTGATCCCGAGGTCGGAGTTCTGAATGGCCTTCTCGATGGCCTTCAGCGAGTTCTTGTCGTAGGGGGCGATGACGAGCAGGCGTGCCTCCGGGACGTTGAAGCCGGCCAACTGCTGCAGCGGCACCTCGGTGCCGTAGTAGTCGACCTTCAGCTTCTCCACGAGGGCAGGCGTGGCCCGGCCGGTACGCACGCTGGCGAACTCGGACTGCGTGTGGCCCACGGCCTTCGCCATCTTGTCGGTGATCTCCACCAAAACATCGTCGATCACCGAACAAGAGTACCGATCGACTCACCCTCGAGGGCGCGTCTGATGTTCCCGGGCTCCATGACGTTGAAGACCACGATGGGCAAGCGGTTGTCCATGCAGAACGTGATGGCCGTCGAGTCCATCACTTTCAGCCCGCGGTTGAGAACTTCGATGTACGCCACCTCGTCGAACTTGGTGGCCTCAGGATTCAGGAGGGGGTCGTCGGTGTAGACCCCGTCCACGCCTGAGTGCGTGCCCTTGAGGATGGCCTCGGCGCCGAGCTCAGCGGCCCGGAGGGCGGCGGTGGTGTCGGTGGTGAAGTACGGGTTGCCGGTGCCGCCGGCCAGGATGACGATGCGCCCCTTCTCGAGGTGCCTGGTGGCCCGCCGCCGGATGTAGGGCTCCGCCACCTGGGCCATCTGGATGGCGGTCATCACACGCGTCGCCTGCCCGACCTTCTCGAGGGCGTCCTGGAGGGCGAGGCCGTTGATCACGGTCGCCAGCATTCCCATGTAGTCGGCGTTGGCCCGGTCCATGCCCTCGCCCGCGCCGGTCTGGCCCCGCCAGATGTTGCCGCCGCCGACGACGATGGCGATCTCGGTGCCGAGTTGCTGTTGCGCCTCGGCCACCTCGGCGGCCATACGCCCGACGACCGAGCCGTCGATCCCGTACCCGAAGGACGCGTGGGCGAACGCTTCGCCGGAGAGCTTCAGGACCACCCGCGGCCAGCGGGCCCGTCCCTCGCCGTTCGGCGACTGGCTCGTCACGTCGTTAGCGCCCGACCTCGACCTGGGCGAAGCGCGTGACGTTGGCGTCGCCGAGCAGCTGCTTGATCGTCATCTTGGGATCGCGCACGAACTTCTGCTCCATCAGGACGCGCTCGGCGAAGAAGCGGCCGGACAGCTTGCCCTCGACGATCTTGGGGATCGCCTGCTCGGGCTTGCCCTCGTTGCGCGTCTCGGCCTCGAGGATCTGTCGCTCCTTCTCCACGTCTTCCGACGGCACCTCGTCCCGGGTGAGGTACTCGGGCCGGGCAAAGGCGATGTGCAGGGCGATCTCGTGCGCCAGTGCCTGGTCGCCGCCCTGGAGCTCCACGAGCACACCGTTGACGCCGCGCTCGTTCTGGATGTGGAGGTAGGCGTCGAGCACGGCCCCCTGCGGAGCCTCGAAGCGCACCACGCGACCGACGCTGATGTTCTCCTTGAGCGTCATGCCGAGCGATTCGACCTCGCCCTGGCGCTCGGCGACTGCGTTCTCGCCCTTGGTGGCAACGGCGTCGGCCAGGTCCTCGACGAGGGCCACGAAGTCGGGCGACTTGGCCACGAAGTCGGTCTCACACCGCAGTTCGACGGCGGCCGCAACCGAGCCGGTGTTGGCCACCGAGACAGCCCCCTGTTCCGCGGCGCGATCGGAGCGCTTGGCCGACTGGGCCAGGCCCTTCTCCCGTAACCACCGGCCCGCGTCCTCCATGTTGCCGCCGGTCTCAGTCAGGGCGCGCTTGGCGTCCATCATCCCGGCGCCGGTCTGCTGGCGAAGCGTCTGGACGTCTTTGGCGCTGAAGTCGTTGTCTGCCATTAGGAGGCCGCCTTCGGCGGCGAGGGAATGGCCGATTCGCCGCGACGCGGCGAACAAACCACTCTCACATTGGCTCGCTCACTACGTTCGCTCACTCTGCGACCCCCTCCGGCTTGGCGTCGCCCTCGGAAATGCCCGAGACGACGATGGCCTCGTCCGGCGCGGCCGCTCCGCCCGGCGGCGCCAGGGGCGGCTCGGGCGGGAACTCGGGGTTACCGGCGCCATCACCGGGGCCCTCTGGGGCCGGACCCTCCTGGCGGCGGCGCTGGGCGGCCAGCCGGGCCTCCCGCTCCTGGGCCTGTACGGCGGCGGCGCGGCGCGCTTCGGCCTGGTGTTGGGCGCGGCGGGCCTCCGCCTCGGCGTCCTCAGGGGCCGAGTCGAGGTCGGCTTTGGTGGTGGCCGGGCGTGCGTTGCGCCTGCTGGCGATGTACCGGCCCTCGTTGACCGCCTCGGCCACGACGTGGCACATCAACGTGCCGGCACGGATGGCGTCGTCGTTGCCCGGGATCACGTATTGGATCACGTCGGGATCGCAATTGGTGTCGACGACGGCGACGATCGGCAGGCCGAGCTTGTTGGCCTCGGTGACGGCGATGTGCTCTTTCTTGGTGTCGATCACGAAGAGGGCGTCCGGCCGCTTGCCGAGGTTGCGGATGCCACCCAGGTTGCGCTCGAGCTTCTCCAGCTCTCGGCTGAGGTGAAGCGCTTCCTTCTTGGGCATGGCCTCGAAGTCGCCGGCGTCGCGCATGCGCTCGTACTCGGTCATCTTGTTGACGCGCGAGCTGATCGTCTGGAAGTTGGTCAGCATGCCGCCCAGCCACCGCTCGTTGACGTACGGCATCCCGCACTTGTCGGCGAACGTGGCGACCGGGTCCTGGGTCTGCTTCTTGGTACCGACGAAGAGGATCTGGCCCCCATCGGCGACGAGCTCACGGACGTACGTGTACGCCTTCTGGATCCCATCCAGGGTCTGGTGGAGATCGATGATGTAGATCCCGTTGCGTTCGCCGAAGATGTAGCGCTTCATCTTCGGGTTCCAACGCCGGGTTTGGTGACCGAAGTGGACTCCGGCCTCCAGCAGCTGCTTCATAGTCACGACGGCCACGCCGTGCTCCTTCCCATCGGTTGCTGACACCTGCGCTGCGCCCGGAGGCGACCGTGGGTGGCGCGCAGGTGTGAACGGTTCAGTCGGATTGCCTCCGCGGTTGCGGAAGCGGGGATCAGTCTATGCGGGCTGGTGCCGTTCTTCTTCTGCGAACCAGGAGCGCGCCGGAGAAGACGCCGTTCAGAGCGAGGAGGAGGGCGGCGATCGACAGCTGCGGCCGGTCAGGGAAGGAGCGCCACGCCGTCACCGTGCGGGTCCACAGCGCCTCGCCCCGGGGGGCCGCGAGCATCGAGGCCGACGGCACGACCAGGCGGGCGGGGCCCGAGACGGAGAACACCACCGGCAGGCTGACCTGGCGCCCCGGCCCGGCGTCGGCCTCGATCACGACCTGGTAGGCGCCGCCCACTGCGGCCGGGGGCAGGGGCTGCACGGCGTCGCCCGCGTCGAGCACACCGGCGTCGACGGTGACGGGGCCGGCGCCGGGGGCGACCATCGTCAGCTTCACGGCCGCCGGCGTCGACAGCCGGTAGTGGAGCGCGGCGGGCACGCCGGCCGACGGGGCCGGCGGCTCGAGGGCGCCGGTGGTGATCGCCAGCGGCTTGTCGTAACCCTCGGGTGGCACGATCCGGACCTTGCCGCGACCGGCCGGCGTCATCGTCCAGCGGCCCAGGGCGATGAGGGCCAAGGGCTTGCCCGAGCCGTCGAGCACGCGGAAGCGGCCCGGCGCGCTCACCGTCGTCGACCCCTGGCCTACGCCGAGCGCGACCTTGACCGTCTGCGGCAGCTGCTGAGGTGGCAACGTCGTCGGTCGGAGGCCGCCGTAGTACGCGGCGAGGATGTCCCCCGCCTTCATCCCGCGACGGGCCTTGCCGTAGGCGCCCCACTGGCTCATGCCGACACCGTGGCCGTAGCCGCCGCCGTCCACGGTGACGTTGTCGCCCGAGCTGGCGAGTCCGAAGCGGTCGGACGGGAAGGCCATCGGCAGATCGCCGGGGATTGGCAGCCCGCTCCCGTTGGCCTTGGAGATGAAGTCGCCCATGGCCATGCTCTGGGTCGACGGCGGCGGGGGCGGCACCGTCGTGGGGGGCGCCGTCGTGGCAGGCGTGGGCGGCGGCTGACCCGGCGTGGTGGTGGTCGGGGCGGTCGTGGTCGACGGCGACGACGGCGGAGGCGGGGGTGGGGGTGCCGGCTGGCGGACCTGGTACACGAGGCGGTCGTTGCTGCGGTTGGCCGAGGCGAGCACCGCGGGCGACGAGACGCCGAGGACCCCGGCGAGTGCACCGAGCGGCATCGTGTAGTGCCAGTGGTGGAGAGGGGCGGCGGCGTCGTCGGGGTCGCTCACCGACTTGAGGTATGGGTAGCTCCCCGCGACGGTGCGCCCGCCATTCGATGACGAGTACTCGGCGAAGATCGGTGCGCCGTTGTACAGCACGACTTGGCCGGTGGTCGCGGCGACGGCCGTGGACCATGCCGAGCCGCCGTCCTGCTGCTCCTTGGCGACGCCCGCGTATACCTGGCAGGCGTCAGTGGCACAGATGTCGGCGCCTGCCGCTCGGTACGGCGCGGAAGCCGGGCTGTTCGCCACCCGGTTGAGGGCGTAGCTGCGGGCCGCGATGGCCTGGGCCTTCAGAGCTTCGGCAGGCCACGTCGGCGGGACCTCGGCGATGCCGCGCACATAGTCGTCGAGGGGGACGTCGTTGATCGTCGACACGCCGCCGCCGGTACCGGTCACCTCGATGGCACCGCGGTAGTCGCTGTCGCCGACGCTGAGTGGTGTCGCCGGGTCGACGGGCTCGAAACGGGCCTTGTCGACGACCCATCCGGCCGAGCCCGACGATGCCGGCGCGGGCGTCGCCGCCGGCGCAGCCGGCACGGCCACCGCCAGCGCAAGGGCGGCAACCGCCATGCTCCCGACCACCGGGCCGCCCACCCGGTCGCTCCGTCCCATCGGTAGCGGAAAGCGTACCGAGGTCGGGAATCTGGCTCTCCTCAGGGGCGGTAGGAGACGAGCTGGACGTCGCTGCCCTGAGCGGACGAGACGAGCACCGTCCCGTTCGGAGAGACAGCCACACCGCTGACCAGCCCTCCGGGCGCGTCGACCACGCTGCTGGGATGCCGTGGCCCGGCGACCAGCAGGCGCCCGCTGTAGAGGGGCAGCGCGTACAGGCCGTCCCCCGCCGGACCGACCGGCCCGCCGCGCACAGCCGCGGCGTCGACCCGCGTCGACCACTGGCGCCCGCCGTGGGCGTCGAGCAGCGTGAGCCCGCCAACTCGGTCGGCCACGAGCGTCTGGCCATGGCCGAGAGCGAGGGGCGGTACCTCGGGCGAGCCTCCCCCGCCGACGCCTGTCGCCCACACCTTTCCGCCATCGTCGACGTCGAACGCCTTGGCCGCCAGGTCGTGATCGACGGCGACCGTGAGCGCGTGGCCGTTGTCGGTGTGGACGAGTGCCGGAGCACTGACCGCACCGGCGCGCAGCGGCGCCGTCCACCGACGTGCTCCATTTGCAACGTCGAACGCCCCGATGCCCGCGCCGTCGCCGCGCTCGGGGTCCCAGGTCGCGGTCGCGGTGCGGCCGTCGGTCGCCGGCGGCCCCTCGCTGCGCCCGGCCAGGGGTACTCGCCACCGCACCGCGCCGGAGCCGGCGTCGAGCCCGACAAGCGCGCCGCGAGCGAGGCAGGTCAGGATGGTGCTGCCGCCGAGGACGGGGGTGGACGCGGCGTCGTCGGGGTCGGGCGCGTGCACGTTGCCGCCGAGGTGCGTGTCCCAGCGGACCGCGCCCGTGGCCCGGTCGAAGGCCGCAAGGCCGTCGTCGGCGGGGACCACCACGAGGTCAGGTGTCAGCAAGGGCGTCTCCTCGCGCACGCCGAGCCGGCGGGCCCGCCAGCGCTCAGTGCCGTCGGGTGCCAGCGAGACGATGAACACATGACTGACCGTGACGACAGCGCCGTCGATGTCGGCGGCCGGCATGCCGAGGTCGGCCGGCGGCGGCGGACGCCACCGCCACCGGACGCTGCCCAGTTGCGGGGCACCCTTGGCGCCCGCGCCCCCGCCGCAGGCGGTGAGAAGGCAGGCGGCAACGATGGCGACGGCGAAGAGCCTCGACAGACGAGTCACGGTTGGGTTCCTCCGGTGAAGATGCGGCTGACGCCCTGTTCGGCCTGATGCACGCCGAAAGGCACAAGGGTGTTCGCGGCGCGCGTCAGCAGGGGCTGGCATGTCGGCGGCATGTGGTTGAGGGCGAGCTCGATCTCGCGAAAGGCGGCCGCCGACCTCGGCAGGGCGTCGTGCGTGGAGACACCGTCGGGGACGCTCAGGGTGATGTTGTGGGCGCCGGCCAGGTGCGTGTGCATGGCGGGAACCAACAGGTCTTCACGTCCGCCGATGGACGTGAACCACACGTCGCTCGGCAGGCTCCGGCCGTTGAGATCGGCGATGAACCCCGATCCCTCCGACATCTGGGCGATCGACGTGGCCCGAGGGTCGTCCTGGCTGGGGGCGACGAGGTGCGCGCCCCGCAGCTCGAGGTCGTTCACCGGGTTGCGGCGGATCGCCGCGACTGCGGTGGCTCCGTCGGTGCCCTGGTGGGGCGAGCCCATCGTCACGATCGCGCCGAGCTGGGGCGTCCGAGGGTCAGTCCGCGAGTACCCGTTGGCCAACGCGGCGCGCGTCACGAGCCCACCCTGGGAGTGGGCCAGGATGTCGACCGTGACGCCCGGGCGGTCGTACTGGATCTGCTCGATCAGAGCGCGCAGTTGGGCACCCGATTGACGGATGTCGACCTCGGTGTCGGCCTTACCGTAGGGGTTCTGCTCGATCGTGCCGCCCCGGTAGCTGAAGCGGTAGACGTCCTTGTCGAGGTAGCCGAGCGAGCGCGTGTCGACCCCGAAGACGGCCGCGCCCTCCGTCGGCTTGCTGGGATCGCCCTTCGAGCCGAGGCCGCCGACGAGCACGGCGATGTGTCCCTGGACCGGGGACGGCTGGACGTTTGGCGGAGTGCAGTCACCCTGGTCGACGACCGACGCGACGGCCGTGACGAGGTGGTACGCCTGGACGGGCGGGAGCTGGTCGACGCAGTCCTGCACCATCGTCCTGAACTCGTCGAGGCTGGCGGTCGCCTGGTTGCCGAGGGCGCCGATTGCCGTGCCGGCCACCCACGCGCCGGCGTCCGCGGTCTCGCCCGCCGCCCATTCGACGGCGCCGGCCGACGCATCGATCGCCTCTCCAGCGGCACCGGCCGCTCGGCCCGGCAGACCGGCGAGCATGCCCAGCAGCCCCGAGCGTTCGTGGGCCTCGCTCTGGGGCAGGCGCTCGCTGTTGGGAACGAGGTGGACCTCCGCCGGGCCGGTGCTGAACAGCAGCGCCGGATCGACGTAGGCGTCGCCGGCGCGGGCGCCGAAATGGAAACGCTGGGGTCCGGTCGTGCCCACCACTTGGCCTTGGTGGACCTTGTCGCCCCGCTGCACGCGGATCGACGACAGGAACGAGTAGCTCGTGCGAATGCCGTCGCCGTGCAGGACGACGACGTGCAGGGTGCCCCCGACCTGGCCGGCGAAGACGACCTCGCCGTCGCCGGCGGCCTTGACCTCGGTGCCCGGCGCGGTGGCGTAGTCGAGGCCGCGGTTGCCGGGGCCATAGGTGTTCGACGGTGGTCGGAACGGGTCAGCGACGGGTGCCGATACCGGCGGCTGGTACCCGCTTGCCGCGGCCGACGCAGGTGCGGCGCGGGCCACCGCGACGACAAGGAGCGCGACGACGACGCCGAAAGCCAGAACGGCGAGGCGCATTGGGATCCCCCGCGGTGAGAGCGACGAGCGGGGGAAGCGCCGCCGGCGACCCTACAGCCGGGGGTGTGACAGGAAAAGGGTCAGTTGTTAGGCGAGCTCGCGCTCGGGCTCGGCGAGCTTCGAGCGCAGCTGCAGCACGGCCTTGGTGTGGATCTGGCAGACCCGGCTCTCGGTGACGCCGAGGACCTCGCCGATCTCCCCGAGCGTCAGGCCCTCGTAGTAGTAGAGGGTGAGGACGATCTTCTCCCGCTCGGGCATCCGGTTGATCGAGTCGGCGAGGATCTGCTTCATCTCCTCGACCTCGAAGGCGGCCACCGGGCCCTCGCCCTTGTCGGGGATGGTCTCGCCAAGGGTCGTCGATTCCCCCCGCTCGCCGCCCACCGCCAGCATCTCGTCGAGGGCCACCAGGCCGACGAAGGAGATCTGGTTGAAGATCGTGTGCAGCTCGCCTTCGCTCAGGCCCATCTCGGTGGCGACTTCGGCATCGGTGGGCGTGCGGTGGAGCTCGTTCTCGAGCTTGGCGTAGGCCTTCTCCACCGTGCGGGCCTTGGCCCGGACCGAGCGGGGCACCCAGTCGATGGCCCGCAGCTCGTCGATGATCGAGCCCTTGATGCGGGCGATGGCGTAGGTCTCGAACTTGATGCCGCGGTCGGTGTCGAACTTGTCGATGGCGTCGATCAGCCCGAAGATCCCGTAGCTGACCAGATCGGCCTGCTCGATGTTCTGGGGCAAACCGGCGGAAACACGGCCGGCGACGTACTTGACCAGGGGCGAGAAGTGGACGATCAGGCGATCGCGGGCGTCGCGCGACTGCGTGCGCTTGTATTCGCTCCAGAGCCCTTCGATGGCTGCTGCGTCGCTATCGTCCACAATCCCGTTTTTATGCCCTGGGGTGGGAGGACTGATGTACCGCCCGCAGTCTCTCCTTGCTGACGTGAGTGTACAGCTGGGTTGTGGAAAGGTCGCCGTGGCCCAGCAGCTCCTGCACGGCGCGCAGGTCGGCACCCCCGTCGAGGAGGTGGGTGGCGTAGGTGTGACGGAGGGCGTGGGGGTGGGTGGGTGCGACCGCCCGGCGGTCGAGCAGCCGGCGGACGTCGCGCGGGCCGAGCCGGCGACCCCGGCGGTTGACGAACATGGCGTCGGATGGGCTCTCGGCCGTGACCAGATCGCGCCGGCCCCGTGCCATCCAGGCGGCGATGGCCTCGGCCGCCGGGACACTGAGCGGCACCT
>DASZJL010000021.1:0-7433 GCA_035948135.1 Acidimicrobiales bacterium
CGCCGACCAGGCACTCCTGCGGAACGTGATCCCTGAGAACCGCCTGCGCGCCTACGACGTGCGCGCCGCCATCAACGGTCTGGCCGACACCAATTCCGTGCTCGAGCTGCGGGCAGGCTTCGGCCCGGGGATGGTGACGGCGCTCATACGCGTCGAGGGCCGGCCCCTCGGGCTGATCGCCAACAACCCGACGCACCTGGGCGGCGCCATCGACGCCGACGGCGCCGACAAGGCGGCCAGGTTCATGCAGCTGTGCGACGCTTTCGACCTGCCGATTCTGTTCCTGTGCGACACCCCGGGGATCATGGTGGGCCCGGAGGCCGAGAAGACGGCGCTCGTGCGCCACGTGAGCCGCATGTTCGTCACCGGCGCCAGCCTCACCGTGCCCTTCTTCACGATCGTCCTGCGCAAGGGGTACGGGCTCGGCGCCCAGGCGATGGCGGGCGGCAGCTTCAAGGCGCCGATCTTCACGGTGGCCTGGCCGACGGGCGAGTTCGGCGGCATGGGCCTCGAAGGAGCAGTGAAGCTGGGCTTCCGGCGCGAGCTCGATGCCATCGAGGACGACGATGAGCGCGAGCGAACGTTCGAGGAGATGGTCGCCCGCATGTACGAGCACGGCAAGGCGCTCAACACCGCGACCTACTTCGAGATCGACGATGTCATCGATCCGGCCGACTCCCGCCGATGGATCACTGCGGGCCTCGAGAGCGCTCCCCCACCGCTGCCCCGTACCGGCAAGAAGCGGCCGAACATCGACACCTGGTAGGCAAAGAGGCCATGGCAGTCCGCGGCGAAGGCACGGTGACCATCAAGGGCGTCACACCCGACGAGGTCTTCGACTTCGTTCTCGACCCTGCGCAATACACACGCGCTGACACCAAGATGATCTGGGTCACCAAGCTGGGAGACACCCCCGATGGCATGGTGGCCCGGGAGGACGGCCGCTTCCTCAACCGCTTCAAGGGCTCGGTCGTCACCCGCTACCGCTGGACGCGCCCGAACCGCATCGACATCACCAACGAGCACGGTCTCCCGGCGCGTCTGCACGCCTGGTTCGACATCGAGCCCGTCGAGGGCGGCACGCGCCTGCACCACGTCGAGGAGATCGAGGTCGGCCACGGGCCGCTCGGCTGGATCCACGACCGCATCGGCGGCCGCTGGTTCGCCGACGCGGTCACCAAGGAGGTCGGCGAGATCGCCCGCCTGATGGAGGCCGGGGAGCGGGGCCGGGGCCCCGCCGCCCACCAATTGACTTAGAAGGGCAGCCGCTTCCGCACGATCTTGGGAAGGGCCTTCACCCCGCTGATCGGGTTGAAGTTGTCAGACGCGGTGGTGAGCCGCGCGTCCTCGTCCTCGGTCAGCTCGATGTCTGCCGCGGCCGCGTTCTTCTCCAACTGCGACACGCTGCTGGCGCCGGGGATGGCGACCACGTTCTTGCGCTTGATCACCCACGCCAGCGCTACCTGAGCCGGCGTGGCGTCGTGGGCCTTCGCCACCTCGCGCAGCGCGGTGATCAGCTCGTGGCCCCGCTCGAGGTTCTCGGGCAGGAACAGCGAGTTGGCGGCCCGCACGCCGCCCGGCGCGTTGGTCGCGTCGTACTTGGCCGCCAGGAAGCCCTGCGCCAACGGGCTGTAGGCGATGATCAATCGGTCGTTGTCGGCCGCGTGCCGCACGAGCCCGCTGTGATCGGGACCGCGGCACGCCAGGCTGTACTGCACCTGGTTGCTGATGACGGGCGAGCCGTGGGCCGCCTCGGCGGCCTTCCACTTGCCCAGCGAGAAATTGCTGACGCCGACGTGCTTCACGACGCCTTCGTCCTGCAGGCGCCGCATGCCCTGCATCTGCATGCCGATCGGCACCAGCGGGTTGGGCTGGTGGATCTGGTACAGGTCGATGCTGTCGACGCCCAAGCGGCGAGCGCTGGCCCGGCCCCGCTGCTCCACGACCGGCGCGATGGGCAGCACTGGGAACACTTTGGTGGCGATGAACGCCTCCTGCCGGCGACCCTCGAGCGCCCGTCCCACCGCCCGCTCCGACTTGCCGAAGCCATAGATCTCGGCCGTGTCGACGAGGGTCACCCCGAGGTCGAGCGCCCGGTGGACGATGTCGATGGCGTCCTTCTCGAGGTACTCCTTGCCGTACCCCCACTCCATGGACCCGAACTGCCAGCAGCCCAGCCCGATGGCCGACATCTTCGCTCCACCGACGTCTACGTATCGCATGGGCGCGGAGCCTAGGCCCGCGTTAAACGGTCCCCCTACGTGAACCAGCCGACGACGTCGAAGATGACGTCGACATGGCCCTGGTCGTTGTAGAGAGCCACGCTGCCGTCCGAACTCAGCTTTACGAACACCAAGTTCGGGATGATCTGGCCAGGCCCGAAGTTGAGGTTTGACGCCACAGGTCTGCTGACGCCGGCCGGGTAGACAGTGAGATAGCTGCCGGCGGAAGGCGAAACGGCCGTGACGTTGATCACCACGCCCGACACCCCGCTGCCGGGCACGCCACCCGCGCCCGCGATCTTGATCGTCCGCGATTCGCCGGCGGCCATCGGCGCCTGCAGGGTGCCGGTGCCATCGCGGGTGTCGACCACGCGGTGCGGCGGTAGCGGTCCGTAGGTGGAGCCGGTGGCGCCGTACCAGCCGACGACGTCGAAGATGACGTCGACGGTGCCCTGCGCGTTGTAGACGTCGACCTTGCCGTCGCTGCCGACCTTCACGACGACCAGGTTGGGGATGTTCTGGCCGGGCCCGAAGTTGAGGTTCGATGCCAGCGGCTGGGCCACGTCACTCGGGTACAGGGTGAGGTAACTGCCGTCCGAGGGCGCGACTGCGGTCACGTTGAGGACCACGGCGGTGGCGCCGCTGGCCGGAACGCCGCCCATACCGGCGACGGTCACCGGCCGGCTCTGGTTCGGACCAAGACGGCCGCCCGGACCACCGGTGCCGTCCCTCGTGTCCAGGATGCGCGCCGGCGAGAGGGCGTTGTAACTGTCGCCCGTCTGCCCGTACCAGCCGACGACGTCGAAGATGACGTCGACGTTGCCTTGGGCGTTGTAGACGGCGACGTTGCCGTCGCCGCCGACCTTGACGACCACCAGGTTGGGGATGGTGGCGCCCGGCGGGAAGTTCAGGTTCGACGCCAGCGGCCGGCCCACGTCACTGGGGTACACGGTGAGGAAGCTGCCCGCCGTCCCACCGACCGCGGTCACGTTGAGGATCACGGCCGACGCCCCGCTCGCGGGCACGTTGCCGACGCCCGTCACCTTGACCGTCCGGGTCTGGTTCGGGCCGAGCGGAGCCGTGGGCGCACCCCCCGTGCCGTTACGGGTGTCGAGGATCCGCGCCGGCGGCAGCGGGTTGAACTTGGCCCGCAGGGCAGCCGTCTGCACGGCGAGGGCCGCGTTGAGCAGGCCGGCGCCCGTACGGCCGTCCCGCCCCGGCGTCCAGATGTCGGTCGCGGTGTCCATCAGCAAAGAGCGAGTGCTGGCGGCCGTCAGGTTCGGGTTCACGGCCTGCAGCAGCCCGCTGGTCGCGGCCACCAGCGGCGCCGAGAAGCTGGTGCCGGCCCCGACGGCCAGCCCGCCGCCGGGGGCGAGCACGACGATGTCGTGGGCCGCCGTGCCGTCCGCGCTGCCGCCGGGTGCCGCAATGTCGATGTAGGAGCCGTAGTTGGAATACGAGGTGGGGACGTTGGCCGAGTCGGTGGCGGCCACGGCGAGGACGCCCGGATACGCCGCCGGGTAGTCGGGCCGGTCGCCGTCCTGGGCCTCGTTGCCGCCCGAGGCCACGAGCAGCACGCCGTGGGACTGCGCGTACTGCACGGCCGCCTGCTCGTTGCCGTCGATGCACGGGCTGCCGATGCTGAGGTTGAGGACCTTGGCTCCGTGGTCGGTGGCCCACCGGATGCCGAGGGCGGTGTTGCTCGACAGTGCGCCGTTCTGGTCGCCGATCTTCACGGGCATGACCGACGTCAACCACCCGAGGCTCGCCACTTGGTTGGCGTTGTCGGTGGCCGCCCCGATGATCCCCGCCGTCGCGGTCCCGTGGCCGACATTGTCACTGTTGGTCGTCGTCGACAGCGGCTGGCTGGTCAATACGTCGTAGCCCGCGACCAGCTTCCCCTGCAGGTCGGGATGGGTCGGGTCGACACCGGAGTCCAGGTCGGCGACGACCACCGCCGGCGATCCCTTCGTCACGTCCCACGCCGCCGGGGCGTTGACCGCGTTCAGCGACCACTGCTGGCCGAAGGCCGGATCGTTCGGCGTTGCCGCGTAGTGGCGGAGGAGGTCGGGGCTGACGTTGGCCTTGATGCCCGCCCGGGCCAGGGTGGCGCCGGCCCGAGCCGGATCGCCCGAGAAGTGGACGACGCCACTACCGGAACCGCTCGCGGTGGCGCCTGGCTGACCGTCCGCCTGGAGGGCGGCGGCCGCGGCCTGCGGGTTGTCGACGACGGCGTAGGACGAATGGAGGCTGTCGACACCGACGGTGCAGGCCGAACCCGTGAACCCGTCCTCGTAGTGCAAGGGTTGCAGCCCGCCGCTGTCGGCGTCGGGGATGTAGTCCTGGCCCTGCTCGGAGATCCCACTGATCGAGCCGGCCCAGCGGATGCTGGTCGGGGCGGGGGTCCCGAGCGCGGAATTCGGGATTGCGAGTGCGATCTGGGAGTTGCTCGCCCGGGTGATGCCCGCCGTCGACGCGACGAACCAGTCGCCCTGGGTGCAGTCCGGAGTGCGCACGAGGGCCGCCTCGAGCGTGCCCTGGAAGTAGTCACCCTCCAGGACGTAGTCGATGCCGTTACAGCCGTCGTTGAAGTTGTTGTCGGTCTCGAGGGCAATGGCGTACACGTCGAGCTCCGACGGGCCCCAGCTATCGCGCGTCGAGACGGTGAACGTCCACTTGCCGGTCGGGCAGTCATAGAGCGCCCCGTACGACGTGGCGTCGAGCTCGGGGGCATCGTTCGCCGGGTCGGACCAAATGCTGTAGTAGCAGGGGTTGGGCGCGTTGGTGCCCTCGTAGCCGCGCACCGCGGACGAGGAGGACGACGACGACTTGCCCTGGAACGCCCGCTTCGCCGTACGCATGTCGAACGGTCGACGGCTCCACATCGCGTCGTGGGGCGAGGGGCTCGGCTGCGCCTTGGCGGGCGCGGTGGTCGCCTGTGCGAGATGGGGCGCCATGAGGGCGGCCACCAACGCCGCCACCAGGGCCAGGGCGCATCTGCGCGCGACTGAGGCCTTCACGAGCACTCCTCCCACATTCCGACGGCACGCCTACCGCCGTGGACCCTTGAGTATCAGGGACCGAGGCGCCCTACAAGGGCAAATCGGCTCATTCGCACCTGGCCTTAAGTGGCCAGATGCGTCACCGTCCCCCTACCTCGACACCTCAACTACTTGGGTGGCATCCGGATGGCGCCGTCAAGGCGAACGGTCTCGCCGTTGAGGTAGTCGTTCTCCACCATGTGCTCGACCAGGGCGGCGAAGTCCTCGGGGAGCCCGAGGCGCTTGGGGAAGGGAATGTTGGCCGCCAGCGCCTTGCGCCCCTCCTCGGGAAGCTGGCCCAACAGCGGCGTGTCCATGGTGCCGGGGGCGATCGTCAGCACCCGGATGCCGACCGGTGCCAGATCGCGCGCCGCCGGCAGGGTCATCCCGACGATGCCGCCCTTGGACGCCGAATAGGCGATCTGGCCGATCTGGCCGTCGAAGGCGGCGACCGAGGCCGTGTTGATCACCACGCCGCGCTCGCCGTCGTCGTTCACGGGGTCGGTCTTGGCGATGGCGGCCGCGCCGATGCGCATGCCGTTGAAGGTGCCGATGAGGTTGACGTTGACCACGAACTGGAAGGCGCCCAGGTCATGGGGGCTCCCGTCGCGGTTGACGACCCGGCCGGCCCAGCCCAGACCCGCGCAGTTGACGACGATGCGCAGCGGAGCGGCGGCCGCCGCCAAGTCGACCGCGGCCTGCACCTGGTCGGCGTCAGTCACGTCGGCGGTGGCGAACTGCACGCCGCGGCCGAGCTCTTTGGCGAGCGCTTCGGCGCGCGCCCCGTCGCGGTCGACGATCGTCACTACCGCGCCACGGGCCGTCAGCCGGCGAACGGTTGCCTCGCCCAGTCCGGAGGCCCCTCCGGTGACGAGCGCTCCTGCTTCTTCGATCTGCATATACGCGGAATCTAGGTCACCAGCGCGCGACGAGGTCCAGTACCTCGGGCAGGCGTTGGATGACGGCGTCGGGCTCGACGTCGTAGCTGGGCACGGAGCCGCCGGCGCGCAGCACGGCTTTGAGCCCCACACCCCGAGCTCCGAAGATGTCGTCGAAGGGGCGGTCGCCGACGAACACCGCCCTCGCCGGATCGTCCACCCCGACGGCGTCGAGGGCCGCCCGGAAGGCGGACGGATGCGGCTTCTGGAAGGGCATCTCGCTCGTGTAGAGGCGGGCGTCGATGAGCTCGGCCAGGCCGTCGCGCTCGAGGAAATGCTCGTGGAACGGGCGGGGCCAGTGGGTGTTGGAGAGCAGCGCCACGCGCACGCCGAGGTCTCGGAGCGACCGAAGCGTGGGCTGGGCGTCGGGATCGTGGCGGATGTGCGGCGTCCAGGCGTCCAGGTGGTGCGTCGCGGCCTCCTCGAGCAAGGCCTCGGCCGCGTCGAGCTGGAGGCGTTCAGTGGCGGCCGCCAGCAGCTCGGCGAGCGTGGCGCTGCGCTGGTGGGTGGACGTGGTGGCCCAGAACTCCTCCTCCACAGCCACCAGCACCTCGGTCACCTCGTCCTCGCGGTCAGGGTCGAGGTGGCGGGCCACCAGGCGCCAGGCGTCGACCAGCTCCGCCTCCACGAAGACCGAAAGGGTGCCGCCCCAGTCGAAGATCACGGCGTCGACAGCCACGGCCCGCCATTCCACCGCACTCAGGTTTTCGGGCCCGTTGACCGACACCCTGACCATGAGAACAGCGCCAGCAGCGGCCGCCGGCCTCGTCGTCCTGGCCCTCACCCTCGGGGCATGCGGGGGCGGCGGGTCGTCGTCGGGGACCACGCCGACGACTGCGCCCGCGTCCGCGCCGGGTGCCAACGTCGACCCGAACTCGAACGGGGTCGTCGCCGGACCCGTCAACAAGGCCAAGTCGGCCGTGAGCAGCCTCAACCAGCAGCAACAGCAGGAAGAGCAACAGACGGGAGGCTGACAGCTGGCGGGGGTAGACCGTCGGTATGAGCGATCGACTCGACGGCACCGTCGCCCTTGTCACCGGGGCCAGCAGCGGCATCGGGGAGGCAACCGCGTTCCTCCTCGCGGAGTTGGGCGCGGCCGTCGCGGTGGTCGCCCGGCGCAAGGATCGCCTCGACGACCTCGTAGGCCGCATCGAGGACAAGGGCGGACGCGCCGTCGCCTTCGAGGTCGACGTCACCGACAGGAGCCAGGCCGAGGCCGCGGTCGAGCAGAC
>DASZJL010000022.1:0-69472 GCA_035948135.1 Acidimicrobiales bacterium
CTGCCGAACACGTCGTGCTCCGCCGTCTCGAGCCCGAGGGCGCTCCGGCGTTCGCTCCTGCCCGACTTGCTTCCTTCGTCCCAGCGGTCGAAGCCGGCGGCGATGACCGTCACGCGCACCTCGTCGCCCATGGTGTCGTCGATGACGGCGCCGAAGATGATGTTGGCGTCGGGGTGGGCCACACCGCGGATGATCTCGGCCGCCTCGTTGACCTCGAAGAGCCCCAGGTCGCTCCCGCCCGAGATGTTGAGCAGGATGCCGCGAGCGCCCTCGATGGACGCCTCGAGGAGGGGGCTGGAGATGGCGGCGCGGGCCGCGTTGAGGGCCCGGCCTTCGCCGGACGCGTAACCGATGCCCATCAGCGACGAGCCCGCGTTGGTCATGATCATCTTCACGTCGGCGAAGTCGGTGTTGATGAGGCCCGGCGTTGTGATCAGGTCGGTGATGCCCTGCACGCCCTGCAGGAGCACCTCGTCGGCCATCTTGAATGCGTTGAGCACCGACGTCTTGTCGTTGGAGACCGACAGCAGCCGGTCGTTGGGGATGACGATCAGGGTGTCGACCTTGTCGCGCAGCTTCACGATGCCCTGCTCGGCCTGCACCGAGCGGCGCCGGCCCTCGAAGGAGAACGGGCGGGTGACCACGCCGATCGTGAGGGCGCCCAACGACTTCGCCACCTCGGCGATCACCGGGGCGCCACCGGTACCGGTGCCGCCGCCCTTGCCGGCGGTGATGAACACCATGTCGGCGCCCTTGAGGACCTCTTCGATCTCGTCGCGGTGGGCCTCGGCGGCCTGCTCGCCGACCTCGGGGTCGCTGCCGGCGCCGAGGCCGCGCGTGAGCTCCCGGCCGATGTCGAGCTTGACGTCGGCGTCGCTCATCAACAGGGCCTGCGCGTCGGTGTTCACGGCGATGA
Source organism: Acidimicrobiales bacterium (assembly GCA_035948135.1). GTDB lineage: Bacteria > Actinomycetota > Acidimicrobiia > Acidimicrobiales > AC-14 > CADDZP01. The sequence goes on from DASZJL010000022.1 coordinate 917, forward strand.
ACTCGACGCCCTTGAGCCCGGCGTCGATCATGCGGTTGACGGCGTTGACGCCGCCCCCGCCGATACCGACGACCTTGATGACGGCTAGATAGTTCTGCGGTACGCCCACCATGGGAACTCTCCCCTCGGGAAACTCGCTCAGCAGAGCTCTTTCACCTCACCGCTCGTTCCACTTCAACCACAGCGACCTCAACCTCAACTTGAGGTTCAGAGTTATGTCAACCTCTGCTGGCGGTTGAGACGCTACCGGTCCACGCTCGGAGGAGTCAAGCACGTCACCCACGGGTGATCGCCGGGCTCGCAGGGACGCGGACGTCGAGCACCGCCAAGCGCGTGAGGTCGACCTGGGCCAACACGGTTTGGGTCGCCAGCATCTTCTCGGCCAGCTGATCGGGTGGCCCCAGGCGCACGATCCCGGCCGGCTTCAGGCTCAGCTCCACCTGCCCGGCGTCGGCCGCCACCACGCCCGCCACCCGCTGCGCAACCTGCGGCGGCATCGCCTGCGCCACCGCCAGGAGCTCGGACGCACGGCCGCCGATACGGCTGAGTACCGGGCCGGCGGGCGGCAGTCCGGACAGGACCGGGAGTCCCGCCGGGGCCACCGGCCCGATGGCCAGTACCCGGCCCGAGCGGTCGACGACGGCCACGCCCGCCTTGTCGGCCACTGCCGCCACCGGCACCCGTTCGACGACGTCGATGGTGACCGTGGCCGGCCAGTGGCGCTCGACGTGGGCCCGCAGAATCCAGGGGGTGGAGCGCAGGCGGGCGGCCGCGCCCCCCGCGTCGACGTCGAGCATCGCCATCCCGGTGTGGATGCCCGACGCCGTCACGATGTCGGCCGGCGCGGTGCGGACGGTGCCCGTGACCCGCACGTGGTCGACGTCGAGGAACGGCGAGCGGCTGAGGCCCCACGCCAGGAGGGCGACGAGAAAGAAGGCGGCGAGAATCAACAACACCCGAAGGCGGCGCCGTCCTTCGACGCGGCGCACTTCGATGAGGCGCTGGCGGAAGCGCGGGTCGATGGGCCTGGTCTTGGCCTCTGCCTCGGGCGGGCGCGGCGGGGCGGTCGGCGGTGTGGTCACCGGTTGCCCTCGTGGCCTGCGAACCCGACGAGTTGCAGCTCGGGCTCCAGCCGCACTCCCATGCGTTCCTCCACCATTCGCTGCACCTCCTCGATCAGCGCCAGCACATCGTCGGCCGAACCACCTTCATCTCCCTGAAAGAAGTTCGCATGCTTGGGCGACACGTGCGCGGACCCCACCCGATGGCCCTTGAGCCCGGCGGCGTCGATGAGGCGACCGGCGCTGTCGTCGGGGGGGTTCGTGAACACCGACCCGGCGTTCGAACCGCCCGGCTGGTTCTCCCGCCGCCAGCGCACGATGTCGGCGATCTGGGCTTCCGACTCGGCGCGATCGCCCGGGCGCAACGCGAACGTGGCCCGTAGGACGGCGTCGTGGCTGCGGACGGCCGAGGTTCGGTACCCGAAGGCGAGGTCGTCCTTGACGACTTCGTGGTCGTCGCCGCTGGCGAGGTCGACGATGCGGCAGTGCACGAGCGTTTCGCGCACATCGGAGCCGTGGCCGCCGGCGTTCATGCGCACCGCCCCGCCCACCGATCCGGGGACGCCGACTGCCCACTCGAGCCCTGTCAGCCCGGCGGCCGCGGTACGTCGGGCCAGGACGGGGAGGCTCACGGCCCCGCCCGCCCGCACCTCGGTGGCGGCCAGTTCCAACTGTCCGAACACGCCGCCCAGTGTGACGGCCAGGCCGGGAAAACCTGCGTCAGCCACGAGGAGGTTCGACCCCCGGCCGATGAGAAGGACCGGCACGCCCGTGGTCGACACCGCGGCGGTGACGGCCCGGACGTCGTCGTCGTTCGTGAGTTCGGTCAGCAGCGCGGCGGGGCCACCGACTCGGTACGTCGTCAGCGGTCCGATGGGGACGCCGCGTTTGGCTCGGTCGCCGAGGAGGCGCGCCGCCGCCTCGACTCGGTCCTCCATCAGCCCGCCATGGCGGCCGGCGCGTCGTGCAGGAGCTCGTGGGTGACCGACGTGACGTCACCGGCGCCCAACACGAGGCACAGGTCGCCCGGCTTCAGCATGCGGCGGACGTAGGCAACCAGCGGCTCCCGGCGGGGGAAGTATGCGACCCGGCTCATGGGATGGGCGTCGAGCACGGCGTTCACGATGAGCTTGCCCGAGACGCCGGGTCGGGGGGCCTCGCCCGCGGGGTAGACGTCGGTCACGACGAGGACGTCAGCGTCGACAAAGGCGTCGGCGAAGTCGGGCGCCAGCGCCTGGGTACGGCTGTAGCGGTGGGGCTGGAAGACACACACCACTCTCCTCCATCCGCCGTCCGCGGCTGTCGCCAGCGCCGCCTTCACCTCCGTGGGCAGATGCGCGTAGTCGTCGACGAAGGTCACGCCACCACGCTCCCCGCGGAACTGGAAGCGGCGTGCGACGCCGCCGTAGTGGCTCAGGGCTCGTGCCACGGCGTCGAAGGGAGCGCCGATCTCGAGGGCGGTCACGGCCGCGCCCGTAGCGTTTCGGGCGTTGTGCAGCCCGGGGACCGGAAGCCGGAGCCGGCCGATGACCGTGTCACCGCGCACCAACGTGAACGCCGTGCCCTCGCGGCCGCTCTCCAGGTCGACGATGCGGTAGTCGGCGCCGTGGGCGGTGCCGTAGGTGACGGCGCCGTGTTTGCGTCCCAAGCGGTCCGCCACGAAGTCGTCGGCACTCGTCACCTTGACGCCGGGCGTCTGAGCCAGGAAGCGGTCGAAGGCGCCGACCATGCCGTCGACGCCGCCGTAGTGCTCGAGGTGATCGGGCTCCACACTGGTCACGATGGCGGCCTCGGCGCCGAGCTCGAGGAACGTGCCGTCGCTCTCGTCGGCTTCGACGACGAGCCACTCCCCCGCGTCCCACGCCGCTCCGGTGCCGATCTCGTTCAGCTCGCCTCCCACGATGAACGACGGGCGCACCCCCGCTTCCACGAGGATCAGGGCGAGCATCGATGACGTCGTGGTCTTGCCGTGCGTGCCCGCGACGGCGATCGAACGCCGCGTCGCGACGATCGCCGTGAGGACCTCGGCGCGGCTCAGCACGGCCGTTCCCGCCTCGCGCGCGGCGCGCACCTCCGGGTCGCGGGCCGGGACGGCGGTGGAGATAGCGACGGCGTCAACGCCGGCCACGAGCGAAGGATCGTGGCCCACGTGCACGCGGACGCCGAGACCGCGAAGGCGCTCGAGATTGGCCGACGGCTTCAGGTCGCTGCCCGAAACCGTGTGACCCATGCGCGCCAGTACATCGGCAATGGCGCTCATCCCGGCACCGCCCGCGCCGACGACGTGAATGCGTTGGGGAACCCGTAAGTCCAGGACGGGGCACGATACCCTCACGGGGTGTCGGCGCCCTCGATACTCATCGGCGCGGGCGGCACCGGCGGCCACATCTTCCCTGGTCTTGCGCTGGCGTCGGCGCTTCGCCGTCAGGAGCCCGCGGCCAGGATTGGCTTCGTCGGTACTCCGCGGGGGCTCGAGGGGCGCATCATCCCGGGCGCCGGCTACCCCCTGCACCTGCTCGACATGGTGCCGTTCGCGGGGGCCCGTCGCGCGCTGGTGCCCGCCGCCTTCACCCGAGCCACGTTGCAGGCCCGACGCCTGCTGCGACGCGAAGACGCGTCGGTGGCGGTCGGCATGGGTGGATACGCGAGCATCCCGCTGGTCGCGGGCGCACGATTCTCTGGGGTGCCGTCACTCGTGCACGAGTCGGGCGCTATCCCCGGCCGGGCCAACGTGCTCGCCGCCCGCTTCACCAAGAACGTGGCGCTCGCTTTCGAGCGGGCCGCGCCGTCGTTCCCGGGGCCCACACGGGTCGTCGGCATGCCGTTGAGCGCGGAGATCGAGCACTTCGACCGCGATGGGCTTCGAGCGGCGGCGCGCTCAGCCTTCGACCTTCCCGCCGACGCTGAGGTGCTGCTTGTCATCGGCGGCAGCCAGGGGGCCACCACGTTGAACCGGGCCGCCGTCGGGCTGGCTGCGGAGTGGCGTGCGCGTCCTGGGCGCTTCATTCTGCTGAAGACGGGCGCCGCCGACCTGGCGGGCATCCAGGCCGACCTCCAGGCGGCCGGCGCCGCCCACGTCGTCCGCGCCGTGTCGTTCTTCGAACGCATGGACCACGCCTATGCAGCCGCGGACTTGGCATTGACACGCGCGGGTGCCGGCACGGTCGCCGAGCTGGGCGCGACCGGACTGCCCGCCGTCCTCGTCCCCTATCCCTATGCGCCTCACGACCACCAGGCCGTCAACGCGTCCGTTCTCGTGGATGTCGGCGCCGCCCTGATGGTCCGAAATCCGCAGGCGACGGCCGAGAACCTGGCCCCCACGCTCGACGAACTGTTGGCCGATCCCGAGCGCCGCGCGGCAATGGCGTCAGCGGGACGCAGCGTGGCCCGCCCACACGCAGCCGACGAGCTGGCGTCGTGGGTGCTCGAGCTGGCCGACGCCCGGACGTCTGTCGGGGGGTAGCGCCATCGCCGACCCCCGCCCCTTCGTCCTCAAGCCCGACGCCACGGTCGGCGACATCCTCGAGCAGGTGCGCGAGACCGGCTTCGGCGTCGTCCTCGGTAACGACGGCGAGGTGCTCGGCACCGTCGACGACGGCGCCGTGCGCCGCGCCGCCCTGAAGCACGCGTCGCTCGACCTGCCCGTCACGACGGTGATGTCCGGCCGGCCGTTGGTGGCCGACGCGGGCGACGGCGATCAGCGCGCCGCCGACCTGCTCCGGGCGTACCGGGTGCGGGCGGTGCCCGTCGTCAAGAGCGGGCGCCTCGTTGAGGTGCGGACGCTCGACGAGGTGCCCGAGGCCGGGCCGGGCCGCGCCATCGCGGTCGTCATGGTCGGCGGTCGGGGCGAGCGGTTGAAGCCGCTGACCGACAAGGTGCCCAAGCCGTTGTTGCGGATTGGGCCGTCGTCCATCGTCGAGCGGCTGATCTCGTCTTTGGCGAGCGCCGGCGTCTCCGAGGTGTATCTGGCCGTGAACTACAAGGCCGACGACTTCGACAAGCGCTTGGGCGACGGCTCGCAGTTGGGTGTGCACCTGCAGTACATGCGCGAACGAGAGCCGTTGCACACGGCGGGGGCACTCTCGATGCTGCCGGTCGTGCCGTCTGGGCCGGTGATCGTCACCAATGGCGACCTCGTGACCGACCTCGATTTCGCGCGTCTCCTCGACTACCACTGGCACCACGGCGGTGCGATCACCGTCGCCGGCGTCGAGCACCGCACCCAGATTCCCTACGGCGTGTTGCGGTCGGTGGAGCATCACCTGTTGGAGATCGACGAGAAGCCGGAGCGCCGTGACTTCGTGAGCGCCGGGATCTACGCCATGCAGCCCGAGGTGCTCCGCTTCATCCCGCCCGAGACGCGGATGGGCATGCCTGACCTGATCGCCGACGTGCTGGACGAGGGACTGCCCGTGCACGTCTTCCCCATCCTCGAGCGCTGGTTCGACATCGGGAGCCCCGAAGAGTTCGAGCACGTGCTCCTGCAATTCGCAACTGGAGACCAAGAGTGACTTCGTGGAGTGGCCGCCGGGTGTTCGTCACGGGCGGCGAAGGGTTCATCGGCAGCCACCTGGTCGAACGGCTGCTCCGTGAGGGCGCGGATGTGCGGACGCTCGTGCACTACTCGCCCTCGGGGCGGGTCGGCTGGCTCGAGGGTCTGCAGGACGACGTCGACATTGTGCAGGGCGACGTCCGCGACGGGTCCCGAGTGCGACGCGTGGTCGAAGGTCGGGAGGTCGTGTTCCACCTGGCCGCCCTGATCGGTATCCCCTATTCGTACGACGCGCCCGAGAGCTACGTGCAGACAAACATCGTCGGCACCCAGAACGTCTTGGACGCGTGCCGTTCCGCGGGCGTCGACCGTCTCGTGCATACGTCCACCAGCGAGGTGTACGGCACGGCTCGGTACGTCCCCATCGACGAGGCCCATCCGCTGCAGCCCCAGTCGCCGTACTCGGCTTCCAAGATCGGGGCCGACATGATGGCGCTGAGCCACTACAACGCCTTTGAGCTGCCGGTGGCGATCGTCCGACCGTTCAACACCTACGGCCCGCGGCAGTCGACCCGTGCGGTCATCCCGACGATCCTCGCCCAGCTCATCGGCGGCGTCGACAAGCTGCACCTGGGGTCGACCTCGCCCACCCGCGACTTCAACTTCGTCGAAGACACGGCCGCCGGCTTCATGGCCGTCGCCGCGTCAGAGCAGGCGCTGGGCAACGTCGTCAACGTCGGCTCGGGCCGCGAGATCTCCATCGGCGACCTGGTGAAACTCCTGATCTCGATCGTCGGCCGCGACGTCGAGGTCGTCACCGACGACGAGCGGCTGCGTCCGAGCGGCAGCGAGGTCGAGCGCCTGCTCTGCGACAACACGCGAGCTCGTGAGTGGGCGGGCTGGAAGCCCGAGGTGCCTCTGGAAGAAGGCCTGCGCCGGACGGCCGAGTGGGTCGAGGGCAACCTCTCGTCATTGAGGGTGCGCGGCTACCACGTCTGACGGCGACGCCTCACGACACTTGGAGGCGTCCCGCCCCGAACGCAGCCATGAGGGCGGCGGCGACCTCCTGCGGCGCGCCATTGGCGTCGATGACACTCGCTTCGTACCGGCCGAGGTCGGCGAAGCGGGCGTGGAGCTGGGCCCAGGCGTCGACGTTCTCGGGATCACTTGCTCGCCGCTGTTGCACGCGGGTCGTTGCAGGACCGGTTGCCGTCTCGCCCGCTAATCCAGACGGCCGATCTCCTTCAGCCAGCCGATGAGTTCGAGCAAGCCGTCGTCGAGTGGTGTGGCGACGTATCCGAGGCGGTCGGCGGTCTTCGATATCGCGGGACGTTCGCTTGGGTCAGCGCGAGCGTCGGTTGCGATGGCCATGAGGGTTGGCCCGAAGATCTCCGCCAGTTCGGGATCCGCGGAGGGGTCGACGTCGTCGACGCGGTGGGTGACTCCGGCGAGGGCGCACGCGCGGTTGCAGGCCCCGGCGATGCTCATTGCGTCCTCCGGCCGTCCGTCGAGCATGTAGCGCTCACCGGCGATGCCGCGGTCGAGCGCCGCGATTGAACCGCGGGCCACGTCCTCGGCGAATACCCAGCTCACGGGGAAGCGGAGATAACGATCGAGCCGGGCGCGCAGGGCGGCGAGGAGCACCCGATTGAAGCTGGTCCGGGCCAACGCACGACTGACGACGGGAGACGGGCCGTAGATCGCGCCCGGATGGCAGGTGACGACGTCCTGTCCGGCGGCGGCGCGCGCCATTGCCTCTTGGAAGGCCGCCAGCTTCGTGACCGTGTAGGGGTCCGTGCTCGGGTGGGCGGCGATGGGCGCATCCTCCGGCGCGGCGCCGGTCGTCGTATCGAAGAAGGTGCCCGTGCTGAGAGCTACCACCCGGCGCATGCCCTCCGACTCTGCGGCGTCCAAGACATTGCGCGTCCCGACGACGTTCACCGACTCGAACTCACCGAGGTCCTGGGAGGATCCGCCGAGCAGCGCCGCGCAATGGATCGCAGCGTCGCAGCCCGCGGCCGCGCTGGCAACACTTCCAGCGTCGGTGACGTCGCCCAGCGCCAACTCGACCCCCAGAGCCGCCAAGGGCGCCGAGTCGGCGTTCGGACGGACAAGGGCGCGGGCGTCGTCGCCCCGTTCCACGAGGATCCGACAGACGTTGGCACCGGTGAGACCGGTCGCGCCGGTCACCAGGACGGTGCTCACGTCGTCGCCGGCTCCACGTCCTTGGTGGTGTCGACTTGGTCCGGTGCGAACGGGATGACCGGCGGGTCGGTGCCGAACACGTCGAGCGTATGGATGAACCGATGTGTGCCCATGGTCTGGGCACAGCTGAATCCCAGCTCGATGATCTGCGCGGCCGTGAAGACCTTGCCGAGACGGGCGTAGAACGCCGCGTCGATGGCGTGGTGGTCCGCGGAGAGGAGGTCGAGGAACTCAACGGCCATGCGCTCCTGCTCCGTCAGGGTGTCGTGGCCGGGCGCCAGCAGGCAGCTCACATCTTCATCGGTGATGGAGTCGTGCTTGCGGGACTGCATGCACGGCTGGCACTCGCCGAGCTGTGCGCTGCGAATCCTGATCAGCTCGAGAATGCGACCCCCGAGGAGGCTGCCACCTCCCATGTGCGTGCGCTGCATATGGATCGCCTGTAACTGTGCGGTGCGGTAGGCGAAGATCTGCAGTGGCACCGGCGTCGAGTAGAGCCCCTCGGCAACCCCGTCCTCGATGATCTCGCGAGGCCCTGGAGCGAGCTGATCTAGGGGGATTGGCTCGAGCACTGGCATGACGACGGCCCTCTCTACTGGTGCCGCAGTGTTCCCCGCGGCCAGCCGGGAGCATACGGCCGTCGGGCGCGCTCGATGTCGACGCGATCGGCGCCCTGTTTCAATCGCGGAGAACGAGTTCTTGTCATACCCCCCTGGGATAATGGACTTAGGAGTTGCACTTCCCCGTTGGTCTGTCGGTCGGACAGGACGGTGCGGTCATGTGCGAGAAGCTCACCGAGCTGGAGAAGGCCATGGGGGTCTTCGCCGCGGGCTTCGACCCTGCGCTGCTGTCTGCGGCCCAGGCCGAAGGGGTGATGGAGCGGGCGTCGCGCATCGAGCACATGGGCGCCACCGTCAAGGCTCTGGCCGCGGCCCGGATGTGCGAGACCGAGCTGTGGGAACAGGGCGGCGACAGGACCCCCGCGCACATGTTGGCCCGCAGAACCGGCCAGACCGTCTCGGAGGCGGCCCAGCAGCTGGAGGCGGCCAAGCGCCTCAAGGACCACCCCAAGACCGACGCCGCGGCGAGAAAGGGCAGGCTCTCGCCCAAGCAGGCCGCCGCCATCACCGACGCGGCGGCTGCGGACCCCAAAGCCGAGGACGACCTCTTGGACCTGGCCGACCGGGCCTCGCTCGGCGAGCTGCGCGACGAGGCCGCCCGGCGCAAGGCCGCGGCATCGGACCTCGAGGAGCGCCAGAAGAAGATCCACGCCGAGCGCAACGTGCGCCACTGGACAGGGCCCGACGGGGCCTGGCGCCTGGCCGCCTACGGTCCCCCCGAGGCGGGGGCTCGCTTCATGGCCCGCCTCCAGCCGATCATCGACGCCATCTTCAAGAAGGCACGGGCCGAGGACCGGCGTGAGCCCACCGAGGCGTACGCCTTCGACGCCCTCATGCAGCTGGGCGAGGGCGAGGACGCGCCGAAGGGCCGGGCGGGGACCACCAAGGTGCTCGTTCGGGTGGACCTCGAGTCCCTGGTGCGGGGCCATGCCACCGACGGCGAGGTCTGTGAGATCGCCGGGTTCGGGCCGGTACCGGTGTCGGTCGTCGAGGAGATCCTGGCCCGGGGCGACACCTTCCTGGCCGCCGTCTTGACCACGGGCCAACGGGTCACCGGTGTGGCCCATCTGGGGCGGCGACCGACCGCGGCGCAGGTCTCGGGTCTGCAGTGGTTGTATCCGACCTGTGCGGTGGAGGGATGCAGCGCCCCCGCGAGGCAGTGGGACCACCGCGAGGACTGGTCCAAGACGCATCGCACCCCCTTCGACGGCCTCGACGGCTATTGCTGCCACCACCACGACAAGAAGACCTACGACGGCTGGGCCCTGGTCGAGGGGGTTGGCAAGCGGGCCTTCGTGGCGCCGGGCGATCCCAGCCACCCGAGGAACGTCAAAGAAAGGGAGCGACCACCGCCGAAGGTGGCCGCCTAGTCAGGCCACCGCGGGCGTGTACGACACGCTGAGGTTCGGCGAGCGGGTGAGGGTCTGGAGGACGACGCAGTAGCGCTCGGTCGTCTTGATGATGCTGTCGAGGTCCTCGGGCGCGGCGTCGGACTGCAGATCGAACGACAGGCGGATGTCGGTGAAGCCGACGGCGGCGTCGCGGTCGACGCCCATGGTCCCCCGAAAGTCGAGGTCGCCTTCGGCCCGCACGGTGCCGCTGACATCGAGGCCGCGGTTGGTCGCAACCGACCGAAGCGTCACGCCCGCGCACGCCACCAGCGCCTGGAGCAGCATGTCGCCCGAACAGGCCAGCGACCCGTCGCCGCCGCTCGCAGGGTGCAGTCCGGCCTCGACCATCGCCCGTCCCGTCTCGACCGAGCAAGAGACCTCTTCGCTCCCGAGCTCTCCCGAAGCGCGCAACGTGATCATCGCCGCATCTGCGTCCTCCTTGTAGCGGTCCTTCAACGGCGACTGCACTCGCCGGAGCTCGTCACGGTCCACCGCGCCTCCTTAGGCGTTCGTCACCAACTGGTAATGCTCGACCGTCGGGAACGGGTCGTAGAAGCGGTGCAGCATCGCACGCCACTGCTCGTACTCGGGCGAGCACCGGAAGCCCTCGGTGTGGTCCTCGAGGCGGTCCCACTCGACGAGAAGCAGATATCGGTTCGGCTGCTCGACGGAACGCGACAGTCGGAGCGATCGGAAGCCGCGCGTTGAGGCGATGATCTGCTTGGCGCGGCCAAAGGACTCCTCGAACTCGGACTCCTGGCCGGGGACGACGTCGAGGAGAGCGTGCTCGAGGATCATGAAGCGCAGTATGCCTGCAGAGACCTCAACGGACCGCGCCTTCGCGCCAGCCGCGGTCGAGGATCTCATCGACGGTCTCCTCGGGCGTTTGATCCGAGGAGTCGACCCAGGCACCTAGCTGCGGAGTCGTGGCGCGGAAGCCGGCGTCGAACTCCTCGACCGTCCACCCGTCGTCGTAGCCGGTCTTCACTCGACCGGCCTCGCGGGCGGCGACGACGTCGGGATGGGGAACGAGCACGATCACGATCAGGGGCCGGGACCGGATGAACGAGACGTACTCCGCAAGAACCGGACCGGCGACCACGTCCTGGACGACGACCGTGAAGCCGCCGTCGAAGTAGGCGTCGGCCACGGACCCTGCGATCCGGTAACGCAGGCGCAGCTGCGCCCATGCTTCATCCCCAGCATCCGGAGACATCGATACCGCTCCGGACACCACCATCCGTCGGAACACGTCGCCGTGGACGTGGACGCCCCGGTCGAAGCTGCGGGCGAGCAGGTCAGCGACCGTCGACTTGCCCGACGCGGGAACACCCGTGAGCAAGAACACGGCCCGGGGTGGGACGCCCGGGCGCGAAGGCTGGGCGCTCAGCGGCGCTTGGACGGCGCCTTCTTGGCGGCCGGGGCCTTGGCAGGCGCCGGCGCGGTCTTGGACGCTCCGCCGGGGTTCTCGTACTTGAACGAGACCTTGACCTTGGCCCGGTACGCCGTGACCTTGCCCTCGTCGAGCGCCATGTCGAGCTCGACCACCTCAGCCACGCGCAGGTCACGCAGGGACTGTGAGGCCTGCTTGACGGCGGCAGCCGCCGCCTTCTCCCACGACTGGGTGCTGGTGCCGATCAGCTCGACAACCGTGTAGACGCTCTCCGCCATGCCAGCCTCCGTTCATCGATTACGCCAGCGCACACGCTACGCATCGGCGAAGGCGGCTGCTGGACGACCCGGCTACAGGCAGTCCTAGTGAGCAGCGATTCCGAGCGATCGTCGGCGGTCGGGCGGCGACCGTTAGATGGGGAGCCCGCCCTTGAAGGGCTCGGTGCCGTTCGCGAGCTGAACGCCCGCTAGCGATGACACATGCGCATGCATGTAGTCGAGCTCCTTGGCCAGCGTGCCGACGCCGTTGGCGCCCGCGAGCGGCAGGATCTGGACCGTGCTCAGCACGCCGAAGGCCTGACCCGAGCTGTTGAGGAAGCCACTGCCGGAGTCACCCGGAATGCCCGGCGTCAGCGTGTACACCGTCTGCTGCCAGCCGCCGCTGTCGGAGCCGAGGCTGATACCCAACTTCGGGCTGAGCGGCGGAACCGGACGCAGCGACGAGTTGCCGTAGCTGTAGACCTGGTCGAGCATGGCGGTGCTGCCGGCCAGCCCGGTGGGGCCGCCCCAGTGAGGCACCGACGGGTTGACCTTGGCGGCGTCGGCGGGATCGAGCTGCACCAGTGCCAGGTCGTTGAAGGCGCAGGTGTTGGCGTCCGCCTCCTTCAGGGTCTGCATGGTGACCCAGGAGTTGTAGACCATCGTCCCGGGCTTGCTGGCGCCCTGGACGGCGACCTGCGTACCGACGGGGAGGGTGCCGCTACTGCAGCCGTCGGTCGCGGTGTTGCCGCCGGTGCCCGAGCAGTGGGCGGCCTGACCGATGTAGACGTTGGTCGAGTCGTAGTAGATGAAGTTCGCCGTGCACTGTGCACCTTGGGTGTCGGTTTGCACCCCGGGATGCACCGCGGCCGTGGCCGCCGGCGCCCACGCGGGCGAGCTGCGGGCCGGTGCCAGCCCGGCGACGCCGGAGAACACCACGAGTAGCACTCCGAGGAGAGCAGCGAAGGGAAGGACGCGGAGCGTACGCATAGCCACAACGTACCCCCACCGCACAGTGGGGAAGGCCGCGCCCGAACTGCTTTTAACGGGTTTGTCGGGCGATGTTCAACAAGATCCCGGCGGCGCCCATCGTGATCACCAGCGACGAACCGCCGAAGGAGATGAACGGCAGCGGGACGCCGGTGACAGGGAGCACGCCGATCACCGCGCCGATGTTGATCAGCGCCTGGCCGACGACCCATGCCGTGATGCCGGCGGCCAGCAGTGCGCCGAACCGATCCGGCGCCTTCAGGGCCGTGCGGACGCCGAGAATGGCGAAGGCAACGAACAGACCGATCACCAGCAGGGTGCCGATCAGGCCCAGCTCCTCGCCGATGATGGCGAAGATGAAGTCGGTGTAGGCGTTGGGGAGGAAGCCCCACTTGGCGCGACTGGCGCCCAGCCCGAGCCCGGTCCAGTGACCACTGGCGAGCCCGACCAACGACTGCACGATCTGGTAGCCGCTGTTGCCGGCGTCCTTCCACGGGTTGAGGAACGAGAACAGACGAGCCCGCCGGTAGCTCTCGACGAGCCCGAGCAAGAGAGCGGCGCCCGCCGCCGCACCCATGACTCCGCCGAGCGTGCGCAGCTCGACGCCACCCACGAACAGCAGTACGAGCACGATGCAGCCGAGGACGAGCGTGGTGCCCATGTCGGGCTGGCCCATGACGAGGAAGGCGGCGATCCCGAACACGACGAGAATCGGGCGCAGCGCGCTGCGGGCGCTGCCCTTGGCGCCCCGCCGGGCGAGGATGTCGGCGGTGAACAGCAGGATGGCGAGCTTGGCGAACTCCGAGGGCTGGACGCGGAACTGACCAGTGCCGATCCAGCGCGACGACCCTCGCACCGACACACCCAGACCAGGCACAAGAACGACGAGCAGCAGCCCGAGGGCGACCAAGACCAACGGCACAGCCGGGCGCTGCCACCGCCGGTAGTCGATGCGGACCGCGAGCAGCAGGGCGACGGCGCCGATCACGACCCACATGGCCTGGCGCTGGAACACGACCCACGAGCTGCCGAAGTCACGCAGGGCCTGCACCGACGACGCCGACAGCACCATCACCAGGCCGACGACGACGAGCGCGCTGACGTCCATGGCCAGCAGCACGAACAGGGGCGTCGACCGCGACCGGGGCGGCTTCTGCGCCTGGCGCCGTCGCGGCGACGCAGCGCGGTGCCCGGTGGACGACGACGACGGCCCCCGCCCGCTCCGAGAGCGAACCCGCTCAGCTGCGGCCGGCACCGGCGTCCTCCTCGAGCAGTTGACCGACCGCGCGCTGGAAGTCGTCGCCCCGCTCGCCGTAGGACTGGTACCAGTCGAACGACGCGCAGCCCGGCGACAGAAGCACGGCGTCGCCGCGGTGGGCGGCGGCCGCGGCGGCGCGCACAGCATCGTCCATCGACGTCGCCACCGTCACAGGCCGGAGACCCGCGAACGCCTTCTCGATCTCGGGTGCGGCTTCGCCGATGGCGACGACGGCGCGCACGCGATCGGCGGCCTGCGCAAGGACGGAGAGGTCGAGATCCTTGTTGCGCCCGCCGGCGATCAGCACCACCGAGCCGAACCCGCGCAGCGCGGCGAGGGCGGCATGGGGGTTGGTTGCCTTGCTGTCGTCGTACCACTCCACCCCACCAGCGTCGCCTACCAGCGCCACTCGGTGGGGGAATCCCTCCCAGCGACGCAACGCGGCGCGCACACCGTCCAGGTCCGCGCCCGCCGCCAGCGCGGCCGCCGAGGCGGCCAACGCGTTGGAAATGTCGTGAGGCAGCGACCGTCGCAGCGACCCGGCGTCGACAATTTCGACGCCTGCAGGCGTGCGCAGGATGCCCTCGTCGAAGTGATAGTCAGTTTGAATGTTGGAGTCGGCGTGGTCGAGACCGAAGCGGACGACCTGCGACGGTGCGGCCTCGGCCCAGCGCAGGACCTCGGCGTCGTCGGCGTTGACGACGGCGGTGTCGTCTGCGTCCTGGCGGGCCCAGATGCGGGCCTTGGCGCGCCCGTAGGCCTCCAGGTCGGGATGCCAGTCGAGGTGGTCGGGCGCCAGGTTGAGCCACACCGCCACCGCGGGATGGAACTCCTCGGTCAGCTCGAGCTGGAACGACGACACTTCGACCACCAGCAGTTCGGCCGGGCCCTTGACCGCTTCCACCAGCGGCACGCCGATGTTGCCGGCCGCGACCGCGGCGACGCCCGAGGCCGTCAGCATGTCGGTGACGAGGCCGGTGACCGTCGTCTTGCCGTTCGTGCCGGTGATGGCGACGAGCGGCTTGTCCGCCCACCGCGCCGCCAGCTCGATCTCGCCGACCACGGACACGCCCCGGTCCCGCGCGATCGTGAACACCGGGTGCCGCGGCGGCACGCCCGGGCTCGGGATGACCATGTCGGCGCCGTGGACGAGCGTGGCCAGGGTCGACGCGTCGGGCTTGGTGACCACGTCGACACCCAGCGGCGCCAGCTCGGCCCGCCGCGCCCGGACGGAGTCACTGGGCCGGTCGTCGACCGCGACGACGTCGTAGCCCCGCTCGACGAGGGCGCGCGCCACTGCGGTGCCGCTGATGCCGAGGCCGACGATGACCGCCCGCTCCCCCGCGCCGCGCTCAGCCACCGGTGAGCTTCCGGCCGACGGGCGAGGCGAGGAAGTCGGTGTAGAAGGAACCCATTGCCAGGGCGGTGCACAGCCCCGCCAGGATCCAGAAGCGCACGATCACCGTCGTCTCCGGCCACCCCATGAGCTCGAAGTGGTGATGAATGGGCGCCATGCGGAACACCCGCCGGTGAAACAGGCGGAAGGCCAGCACCTGCACGACGACCGACATGGTGACGATGACGAACACCCCGCCGACGATCGGGAGGAGGAGCTGCGTGTTGGTGGTCAGCGCGAGCGCGGCCAAGCCGGCGCCGATGGCTTGGGAGCCCACGTCGCCCATGAAGATGCGGGCCGGCGCCGCGTTCCACCACAGGAACCCGGCCGCGGCCGCGGCCATGGCGGCGGCCACCACCGCCAGGTCGAGCGCCGGGCCCACGTGGTAGAGGCCGATGTGCCGGAACTCCCAGAAGCCGATGAACACGAAGGCCGCGAAGGCGAACACCGACGAGCCCGCGGCCAAGCCGTCGAGCCCGTCGGTCAGGTTCACGGCGTTGGCCGCCCCGACGATGATGAGGACCGCCCACACGATGTACGCGACGTGCGGCAGCGGAATCAGCGTCGGCCGGGCGAACGACAGATGGGTGTTCACCTTGGCCCAGTACACGGCCAGAAAGGCGAAGGCGATGGCCACGATCAGCTGGAGGATGAACTTGGTCCGCGGGTTCAGGCCCAGGCTGCGCTGGCGCGACACCTTGATCCAGTCGTCGATCAGACCCACGGCGCCGATGCCGACGATGGCGAAGAGGACCAAGGCCGCGGCCGAGGTGAACACGGCGCCGCTCCGGAGGTGGGCGACGCCGTACCCGGCGATGGCGGCACCGACGACGGCGATCCCGCCCATCGTCGGCGTGCCCGCCTTGGTGAAGTGTCCCTGGGGCCCGTCCTCGCGAATCGCCTGGCCGATGCCTCGGGTCTGGAACGCCCGGATGAGGATCGGCGTGAAGAGCAGCGCCACGATGAGGGCGACGCCACCGGCCAAGAGGAGGGCTACCACGCCGCGTCCTCCACCACGCGTGCCGCCAGCCGCTCGAGCCCGGCGGCCCGGCTGGCCTTGATCAGCAGCGCGTCGCCATCGCCGAGAGCGGCGAGGATGTCTCGGGTGCCCTCGATGGCGTCGACATTGTCGACCCCGTAGTCGGGCGCGCCGACGCTCACCACCTCGAGCCCGAGCGACGCCGCCACCTGGCCGATGCGCTGGTGTTCCGCTCGAGACAGGGCGCCCAGCTCCAGCATGGGACCGAGCACCGCAACGCGCCGCCGCGCCGGAACTGCGGCCAGCGCCCGTAACGCCGCTTCGGTCGATGCGGGGTTGGCGTTGTAGGCGTCGTTGATCAGCAACACGCCCCTGGGCGTGCGCGAGACGTCCATGCGCCACGGCGACAGGGAGGCCGACGCCAGCCCCGCGGCCACGTGTTCGAGCGACACGTCGAGCGCCAGGGCTGCGGCCGCGGCGGCGGCCGCGTTCGCCGCCTGGTGCAGGCCGCGCGCGCCGAGGCGGACGTCGATGTCGCCCCAGGGCGACGCCAGCCGGAAGGACACCCGGAGCTCCTCGTCGACGACCGGATCGACGGCACGGACGTCGCCATCGGCAATCCCGAAGGTCAGGACGCGCGCCTCGGTGCGGCCGGCCATGGCGAGTACCCGCTCGTCTTCGGCGTTGAGGACGGCCGTCCCCGACGCCGGGAGGGCGACGACCAGCTCGCCCTTGGCCGCCGCAACCGCGTCGAGGGAGCCGAAGAGCTCAGTGTGGGCGGCGGACACGTTGGTGACGATCCCGGCGTCGGGCCGGGCGATCTCGCACAGCCACGCGATGTGGCCCGCGCCACGGGCGCCCATCTCGATGACGGCGCCGCGTGTGCCGTCGTCGCCGTTCACCAGCGTGAGCGGCACACCCAGCTCGTTGTTGAAGGACCGCTCGCTGACCACGGTTGGCAGGGCGCGCTGCATGACCGCACCAAGCAGGTCCTTGGTCGACGTCTTGCCGGCCGAGCCCGTGATGCCGACCACCGGTCCGGGCAAGCGCGCTCGGGCCCAGCGGCCCAGCGCGGTCAGCGCCTCCGCCGTGTCGACGACGGCGATCCCCGTGCCCGCCGCGGGCGGACGGGCCGTGAGGTAGGCGGCCGCCCCGGCGGCCAGCGCCTGCGCGATGTAGTCGTGGCCGTCGCGCTCGGCGACCACGGGGACGAACAGCGCTCCCGGCTTCAGGACACGCGAGTCGATGGCCGCACCGTCGACGGTCACGTCGGGCCCGTGCAGCACCCCGCCCGTAACGGCCGCGATCTGGACGGCGGTCAGCTTCACGAGCGACCCCATCCGAGGCGCGCCAGCTCTTCGGCGGCGACGTCCCGGTCGTCGAAGGCGACTGACCGGTCCGCGAACTGCTGGATGGTTTCGTGGCCCTTGCCGGCGATCACGACGACATCGCCTGCTTGGGCCTGGCCCACCGCGTGGGCGATGGCGGCGCGGCGATCGGGTTCGACGCGCAGCACGCCGGCCGGGTGGGCGCCGGCGCGCACGGCGTCGATGATGGCGCCCGGATCTTCCGAGCGGGGGTTGTCCGACGTGAGCACCGCCTCGTCGGCCAGGCGCGTCGCCACCTCACCCATCGCTGGGCGCTTGTCGCGGTCTCGGTCGCCGCCGGCGCCGAACACCACGAGCAACCGCCCGTGCACGGTCTCGCGTACCGACCGCAGTAACTGCTCGAGGCCGTCGGGCGTGTGGGCGTAGTCCACGAGCACGGCGAAGGGCTGCCCGGCGCGCACCGGCTCGTACCGCCCCCGCACCGGCGGGGCGGCGGACAGGCCACGCGCGATGTCGGCCACTGCGACGTCGAGGTGGAGCGCGGCGGTGGCGGCCGCCAAGGCGTTGGCGACGTTGAGCCGACCCCCGAGGGACAGCCGCACGTCTTCGCCGCGCCAGCGGAACGTCGACACCTCGGGACCCACGCGCACGTCCTCGGCATCTCGCAGCGAGTACGGGACGGTCGGGATCGGCGCCGACTCGAGGAGGAGGCGGCCGTGCGGGTCGTCGACGTTGACCACGCCGACAGCTGCCCGCGAGGGCTCGAAGAGCCGAGCCTTGGCGGCGAAGTAATCCTCCATGCTCTCGTGGAAGTCGAGGTGGTCCTGACTCAGGTTGGTGAACACCGCGACCGAGAACCACACGGCATCAGCCCGGTGGAGCGCCAGCGCGTGAGACGACACCTCCATGGCGACCGCTTTCGCCCCCTCGTCGCGGAAGGCGGCCAGGCGGCCCTGCAGCTCGGGTGCCTCCGGGGTCGTGCGCTCGCCGGTGAGGGTGCCGATCAGCCGGGCGGGGCGGCCCGCCGCCTCGAAGATCGAGCCCAGCAGATGCACGGTCGTCGTCTTGCCGTTGGTGCCGGTGACGCCGACGACCTGGAGGTCTCGGGACGGGTGGCCGAAGAAGGAGGCCGCCACGGGCGCCATGGCGACTCGCGCCTGCGGCACCACGACCTGGGTCGCCTCAACGCCGAGAACCCGTTCGTCGAGTAGGGCTACCGCGCCCGCCTCCACGGCCCGCCCCGCGAAGGTGTGGCCGTCCACGCGCGCGCCGGGCACGCAGCAGAACAGCGATCCGGGCACCACAGCCCGAGAGTCATGTGTGATGGCGGTCACGTCGGTGCTTGCGGGGTCGCCCCGCACGTCCAGCACCTCGACGCCGCCGAGCAGCTGGTCGAGCAGCAAGAAGGCCTTACCGTTTCGGCGTCGGAGACGGCCTGAGCGTAGTTGGAGAGGTTTGCGTAGCAGGCGAGGCCGGGGGGCTCGGAGCTGTGGGGGTCGGCTGGCCGGGCTTGGGCGTGACCGGCGCGGCCGTCCCGCCGCCCGCATCTCGGTCGGCGGCCGCGGCGGTGGCCGACAACTGCGGCACCGGGACCGTGCTGGCCACAGCCGGGGGCGGCACCTTGAACAGGCGCAGGCCGTAGCGCGCCAGATCGGCGAACACGGGCGCCGACACCAGGCCGCCGTAGATCGGGGTCGGCTCGTCGAGCACGACGATGGCCGAGAGCTGGGGCTGCTCGGCGGGCACGAAGCCGGCGAAGGTGGCGATGTAGGCGCCGTCCTTGTAGCCCTTGCCGCCCTCGGCGACCTTGCGCGCCGTCCCGGTCTTGCCGGCCACGGTGTAGCCGTCGATGTGGGCGGCCTTGCCGGTGCCTCGTGTCACGACCTGGGTCAGCATGGCCGTGATCTCCTCCGCTGTCTTAGTCGACACCACCCGCCGGGGCGCCGGCGTGGGCGCGCCCTCCACCAGCCGGGGCGCGACATACATCCCGCCGTTGGCGATGGTGTTGTAGACCTCGAGCATCTGCAGCGCGGTCACCGCGACGCCCTGGCCGATGGGCACGGTGGCGATCGACGCGCCCGACCAGTTCTTGGGGTCGGGCAGCAGGCCGGCCGACTCACCAGGGAAATGCAGCGCCGTCCTCTGGCCATAGCCGTACGCCCGCAGATACTTGTCGATGCGCGTCTTGCCGAGGCGCTGGGCGATCAGGTCCGTCCCGACGTTCGACGAGTTGGCGACGATGTCGGTGATCGTCCATGAGCCGGTGGCGTGGTTCTCGTCGTCATGGATGTTGGCGGTGCCGATGGTGATGTGATCGGGCACCGTGATGCTGTCGGCCGGCTGCACGATGCCCTCCTCGAGCGCACCGGAGATGGTCACCGCCTTGTTGGCCGAGCCCGGCTCGTAGACGCTCGTGACGGCGTTGTTCGACGGGCTCGGCACCGGCGGTCCGCCGTTGGCGCCGGCCGAGAGGCTGGCCATGGAGAGGATGTCGCCGGTGCGGGGGTCGCTCACGATGGCGATTCCGCCCTTGGCCTTGGACGCGACAATCTGCTGCGCCAGCGAGCGTTCCGTCTCGTATTGCATCGACCGGTCGAGGGTCAGCGTGAGGTCACGGCCGCGCGCCGACTTCTTGATCTCCTTGAGCCCGGCCGCGATCTCCTTGCCCGCGGGATCGTGCTCGACGACCAGCTCGCCGGGCCGTCCCTGCAGCTGGCGCTCGTATTGAACCTCGAGACCCGACAGACCCTGGTTGTCCAGACCCACCTGGCCGAGAACCGACGCCGCCAGATCACCGGCCGGCGCGAAGCGCTTCGGCTCCTCGAGCAGGCTGACACCCTCGACCTTCAAGGCCGCGACCCGGTCGGCGGTGGCGTCGTCGACCTTGCGAGCCAGGTAGACGAACCCGCCCGGCGACCGCAGCTTGTCGGTGAGCGCGTTCTCGTCCATGTGCAGCACCGGCGCGAGCGCCCGTGCGTCGGCCACGGGATCACGGACCAGCTGTGGGTTGGCCCACACGGTGCGCTGGCGGATCGTCATCGCCAGCTCGACGTGGTTCCGGTCGAAGATCGAGCCGCGCGCTGCGGGGACGTCAACCGTGCGGATGCGCTGCGACTGACCGAACGTGGCGTAGCGGGCCGAGGACAAGCCCTGCACGAACACGAGGCGCACCACAACGGCGCCGAAGGCGAGGGCGAGCACGACGACGAGCGCCCCAATGCGGCGGCGGAGACGTGCTGCGGAGAACGGTTCGCCGCGATCGACGACGCGAGTGCGGGTGCGGGCGTGCGGCCGTACGGGAGGTCGACGCCCGCCGGAACGGGGAGGCCCGGTCCGCCGACGTGGGTTGCTCGGCGGCCGGGGGCGGAAGGTAGTGGTCACCGGGTGGGCCGGGCCGGCGCGGTTGTCGCTGTCGACTTGGGAGCAGCCGTCCTGGCGGGGACGGTGGTCTTCGCCGTTGCAGGAACGGTCGGGGTCACCTTGACTGCCGGGGCCGCTGCCTTCGGCGTGGCCGTCTTGGGTGCGGCGGCCCGGGCCGTTGTCGGCGTGGTCGGCTTCGGCGCGGGCGGCGGCGTGGCCGCAGTGCCGTTCGGTGACAGGTAGCGGACGGTCGCGGGCGGCACCATGCCCAGCGCCTGGGCGGCGGCGACGACGCGCTCGGGCGACTCCAGCTGTGCGACCTGAAGGCGGAGCTGTTGCTGGCGAATGGACGCCGCGTCGGCTTGGGCCCGGAGATGCTGGAGGTCGAGCTGATTCTGGGTGAGCACGACGTGGAAGGCGACCACGCCGAAGAGGGCGGCCGCGATGGCGATGCCGGACAGCACCACCACGAGGCGGGCGCGCTTGCGGCGGGTGCGAGCGCTGACGTAGTCGGACGGGACGACGCGTAGATCGGGCCGTGCCGAGGGCGTCGCCTCGGGCCGGGGGGCGCGTACGGGGCGGGCCGGCGCGAGTCGGGTGGCCATCAGGCTGCGTCCTTGGGCTCGACGGGCAGCTTCTCGACGGCGCGGAGGCGCGCGCTCTCAGCGCGGGGGTTGGCCGCCACCTCGGCGGCGGAGGGCTTGCGGGCGCCGCGGCGCAGGAGCCGCACCTTCGGCGTCGCGCCGCAAACACACGGCAGGCCGGGCGGGCAGACGCAGCCGCCGGTCTCGGCCTCGCGGAAGCGGTCCTTGACGATGCGGTCCTCGCCCGAGTGATACGCCAACACGGCGCAGCGGCCGCCCGGCACCAGGACATCGATGGCCTGATCGAGCGCAGGGCCGAGAACATCGAGCTCAGTGTTCACTTCGATGCGCAGGGCCTGGAACGTGCGCTTTGCCGGATGACCGCCACGCCGGCGGGCGGGAGCGGGGATGGCGGAGCGGATCACGTCGACCAGCCGGGCCGTCGTGGTTAGGGGACGGGCGGCGACGATGGCCTTGGCGATACGACCGGCGAAGCGTTCGTCGCCATAGTCGTAGAGCACCTTTGTGAGCCGCTCGGCGGAGTAGGTGTTGACCACGTCGGCCGCGGTGAGGGACTGGCTGCGATCCATGCGCATGTCGAGGGGGGCGTCCTGGCTGTAGCTGAAGCCCCGGTCGGCCCGGTCGACCTGGGGCGAGCTCACGCCCAAGTCGAAGAGGACCGCTGCCACCGGATCGTCTCCCGCCTCGTTCACCATCGCCTTCAGCCGGTCGAATCGGGCTCGGCGCAGGGTGACCCTGTCCTCGAAGCCCGAGAGCGTGACGTTTGCTGCAACCAGGGCGTCCGCGTCCCGGTCGAGACCGAGGAGGCGGTGTCGGGGAAGAGCGTCGAGCAAGGCCCGCGCGTGGCCGCCGCCGCCAACAGTGGCGTCGACGATCAAGCCGGGGGGCACGGGCCGGAACAGCTCGACAACCTCGTCGAGCATCACCGGCCGGTGCTCGAACCCCTCGCTCACCTCCAGCCCCCCGACCAAGCCTGAACCGTCGGGATTTCTCCCCGATCGATGTGATGGAAGCGGGCGGAGTAGGGGCCTTCCACCATGGCGGTCGGGGGGCTGGGCGTGAGCGGGGGGTCGTCTCGTTCGACCCTCCTGCTCATCTGGTGCTCTCGTCGCTCTGCCGCGTGCCTCCTTCGATCAACTCGTGGGCGCCGAAGCGCCGTCTCCCGCGGCGAGCCGCTGCTCGCCGACCTGCTTCGTCTGCCGCCACGCTGCGGCATCCCAGATCTCGATGTGGTCGTAGAGGCCGACGACGACGACGTCGCGCTCGAGGCCGGCAAAGTCGCGCAGGCCGGTCGGAATGGCGACCCGGCCCTGACGGTCGGGACTGGCCTCCATGGCGCCGGCAAAGAACGCCCGCTCCACGTCGCGCTCGCCCCGGCGGGCCCGTTCTCTGATCTCACTCGCCTTCACGTCGAACTCCTCGGGGCGCCAGAGGGCGAGGCAGCCGTCTTCTTCGCTGGTGACATACGCCTGGTCGCCCAGGTGCTCCCGAAAGCGTGCTGGGAGGATGAAGCGCCCCTTCGCGTCGAGCGCGTGCTGATACTCGCCGAGGAACGGCGCTCGCCTCCCGTCCACCACTTCACGTCCACCGACCCGTCCATGGCACGCCAGACCCCTCCCTGCTGCACCACTTCACGCCACCCTACGCCCCGACGCTCCACCCGTCAACCCCGCCCCTGGTCTCGCCTCCACCTCCCTGAGTGGTCGGCGATGCTGGAGTTCCCACGCGGTTTCCGCTCGTTGCGGCTCGCTCGGGGCCAGCCACTGCACGCGAGACTCGGGCCCGTGGCTCCCTCACTCCCCCTGCGGACCCGGGTGGCGACCGGCGCCGGGCTGGCCGTCGCCGGGCTCTCCCGGCGGGTCGGCGCGGGCGAAGGGTCGGTGATCGGGGGCCGGGTGCTGCTGGCCGTCGACCCGGGGGCGCTCACGCGGCTGGCCGCCGGGCGACCGGTCGCCCTGGTCTCGGGGACCAACGGCAAGACGACGACCACGAGCATGCTGGCGGCCGCCCTGGGCACCCTGGGTCCGGTCGTCACCAACTCGACCGGGGCCAACCTCATGAGCGGGTTGGTGACGACGCTGGCCCGGGGCCGCGCGGGGGCGCCGGCAGTGCTCGAGGTCGACGAGGGGCTGCTGCCCAGGGCCGTGGCCGGGCTGCACCCGTCGGTGGTGCTGCTCCTGAACCTCAGCCGCGATCAGCTCGACCGCATCGGCGAGGTGCGCATTCATGCTCAGCGCTGGCGCGCTGCACTCGAGGGCGCGCCCTCCACCGCAGTGGTGGCCAACGCCGACGACCCGCTGGTCGTGTGGGCAGCAGGCCTGGCGCGTCAAGTGACGTGGGTCGGCACCGGGCAGCGCTGGCGCCTCGACGCCTACTCGTGCCCGAACTGCGGCGAGCAGATCGACTGGGACGACAGCGGGCACTGGGCGTGCACCAACTGTTCGCTGGCTCGCCCCCAGACGCACCTCTCCTTGGAAGGCGAAGACGTCGTACTCGCCGACGGCCGGCGGGTGCAGTTGCAATTGCAGCTTCCGGGCTGGCCCAACCGGGCGAACGCGGCGATGGCCGCGGCCGGCGCCGAGGTCGTCGGTGTCGATGTAGTCGACGGGTTAGCGGCCATGGGCACGGTTGCCCACGTTGCCGGGCGCTATCAGGTGTTGTCGGTCGACGGCGTTCGGGTTCGTCTGCTCCTGGCGAAGAACCCCGCGGGTTGGGCCGAGGCGCTGGACTTGCTGCGTCCGGCGCCGATGCCCGTCGTCGTCGGCATCAACGCCCGCATCCCCGACGGCCGGGATCCTTCGTGGCTATGGGATGTGCCGTTCGAGCGCCTGCGGGGCCGGCTGGTGATCGCCACCGGCGACCGCGGCCGCGACCTCGCCGTGCGGCTGCGGTACGCGGAGGTCGAGCACCGCTTCGTCGACGGGTATCTCGATGCCGTTCGGGCGACCGGCGCGACCGACATCGACCTCGCCGCCAACTACACGTCGTTCCAAGACGCCCGCCGGGAGCTGGCGCGTGCCTGACCGGGTCTCGATCGCGCTGCTGTATCCCGAGCTCCTCGGCACCTACGGCGACGGCGGGAACGCTGCGGTGCTCGCCGAGCGGTTGCGCTGGCGCGGGATCGAGACCGATGTCCTCACCCTCGGCGCCGGCGCCACCGTGCCGACGTCGTGCGACATCTACCTGATGGGCGGCGGCGAAGACGGCCCCCAGGCGCTGGCAGCGCGTGAGCTCAGCGAGAGCGGCGCCCTGCATGCGGCGGTCGACAACGGCGCAGTCGTCTTCGGCACGTGTGCGGGCATCCAGGTGCTCGGCCACGAGTTCGCCAACCCCGACGGCACCCCCCATCCCGGCCTCGGCCTGTTGGACGTCCGAACGCTGCGGGGCACGGGCCAGCGCGCCATTGGCGAGCTGTTGTCAGAGCCCGTCGTCGACGGCCTCCCCACCCTCACCGGCTTCGAGAACCACGGCGCCGTCACCCATCTCGGTCCCGGCGTGCAACCGCTGGGCCGTGTCGTGCGCGGTGTCGGCAACGGCGGAGGCGACGGCTCCGAGGGCGCCGTCTCCGGCCGAATCCTCGCCACTTACATGCACGGCCCCGCCCTGGCGCGCAACCCTGCACTCGCCGACCTGCTGCTGTCCTGGGTCGTCGGCTCGCCGCTGACGCCGCTCGACGACGCCGAGGTCGACGAGCTCCGCGCCGAGCGCTTGCGGTTCGTGCGAAGGGGCCGTTGGCGGCGCAACCGCTAACTGCGAACTGCGGCTCTCGAGGGGCGCTCGGCCGCTATTGCTGAGTTGTGTGCGCTACCCGCACATAAGTCAGCAATAGCAACAGGACGCCTCGACACACCTACGCCGGAAGTGCCTCGATGAACGCCCGCTCGAGCTCGTTGCCATCCATCGGGAGGGCGCCTGCGACGTTGCGGATCCCCGCTGCCCCTTCTGTGCCGAGGTTCAGCAGCCGGGACATCTCGTCGGGATCCCAGCGCAGCAGCGCGGCGCACTGGAAGAGGGCGCCGGCTCGGGTGCGGCGCTGGGCGAGGCCGACGACTTTGCGGCCGTCGACGGTGACCTCGCCCGGGCCGATGCCGGCGAAGCAGACCTGGCGACACCACGGCGTACAGATCAGCGGACCGTCGTGCCAGGCCGCCGGCACCTCGAGGGCGGCCAGCGCGTCGACCCACGCTCGACCGAGCCAGTGGAAGGAGCGGCCGACGTCGTCCTCCCAGAGCGGATCGCCCGACGGCAACAGCACGTCGACCCACAGCACTTCGCCGGGCCCGACGAGCACCGCTCCTCCCCCGCTGCGACGGCGCACGACCGGCACGCCGCGCTCTTCGACGGCCGGCTGCGTGCTGCCGAGCACCAACGCCGGCGAGGTGACCTCGACAACCCGAGCAATGCGCTCGATCGACTCAGGCAGCGGGCGGCCGTGGACCTCGGCCGCCGTGCCGCGGACGTGCTCTACGCGGATAGCGCGGCGCCGTGCTGGAGGTACGGCTCCCAGTGGGGGTGGACCGTGCCCACGGCGACGATGATCCACGTCAGCTCCTTGGGCGCGGTGGGCTGACGCCGGAGCGCGAGCCCGCTCTCGTGCAGGAGCCGGTCTTCCTTCTTGGTGTTGCACGGCCGGCAGGCGGCCACCACGTTCTCCCAGATGTGCTGGCCGCCGCGGCTGCGGGGGACGACGTGGTCGATGTTCTCGGCGTGGGCACCGCAGTACTGGCAGCGGTGGCCGTCGCGGGCGAACACCGCCCGCCGGTTGAGCGCGGCCCGGGCCCGGAACGGCACCTTGACGAAGTAGGTGAGCCTGATCACCGACGGCACCGGGAACGTCGACCGCTCGGAGTGCAGCTCGTGGTCGGTGGAGTGGATGACCTCGGCCTTCTCCTTGAGCACCAGCACCACGGCCCGCCGGATGGGTACGACGCAGAGAGGCTCGTAGGTCGCGTTGAGCACCAGCGTCTTAGCCACGGGTCAGTTCCCGGCGCTCGCTGGTGGCACGCTCACGGCTCGCGAGGGTAACAGGAGCGCTCAACTACCCCGGGGTCAACCGGCGACTCGGGGATACTCCCGGCACCAGTGCAGGTAGGCGACGACGTCGGCCGGGTCCGGCTCACGGTCAGGGTCGCCGTACTGGGTCTGCAGGCGGAAGCGGAGATATGCCGCGTCGGGCGCTGGAACCGGCGGCCACCGGTGCCACCAACCGGGCTGCGCCAACCGCACGACCTGCCTGAGTGCGACCAGCCACAGCCCGGGGCGCGCCAGCACCGAGACGGCAACCCGCCACCACCAACGCCCGCTCAGGACGACCCCCGCAGCCCCCGCCAGCCGACGGCCCCGGCCCCGACAAGTGGCCCGTCCCCGCCGAGGCCGACAGGGACGATGCGGGCCCCGGCCGAGAAGTCGAGGCGAGCACGGGCGTCGAGCTCGGCCTGGGCGGCGGCGAAGAACGGGTCGCCGAGCCCCAGGGCGACCGAGCCGCCGACGACCGCCAGGCGGAGGTCGAGCAGGTTGGCCACCGAGGCAACGGCCCGACCGACGAGCGTCGCGGCGCGCGCCACCGTCGGCGGGTCGGCCTCGGCTGCGGGACGACCGGTGGCGGCGGCGATCGCCAACCCCGAGGCCTCGGCTTCGAGGCACCCGCGACCGCCGCAGGCGCACACGCGGCCCTCGGGCTCGACGATGACGTGGCCGATGTGGCCGGCGTTGCCGGACTCGCCGTCCAGCAGGCGTCCGTCGAGGACGATGCCACCGCCGACGCCGGTCGACACCACCATGGCGATGAAGTTGTCGACGCCCGCCGCCGCGCCTCGCCATCCCTCGCCCAACGCCAGGGCCTTGGCGTCGTTGTCGACGAAGGTCGGCAGCCCTGTCGCCGACGCGAGCCGCGCCCGCAGCGGAAAGCGGCGCCAGCCGGGGATGTTCAGCGGCGAGACCTCCTCGCCGCCCCGGGTCATGGGTCCCCCACAGCCCACCCCGCACACCACGACCTCCCCCCCACCCGACCCCGCCCTCCGCCCCCGCGGCGGCTCCGCCGCCGCGGATCCACCCCCGACCGCGTCGACCAGCGCGAGGAGCACCGAGAACAGCGTTTCGGCGTCGGCATGGCGCGGCGTCGGGCTCGTCGCCGACGTCACCAGTTCGCCCTCAGCGGTCACCAAGCCGGCGGCCATCTTGGTGCCGCCGACGTCGACGCCGAGGGCTAGATCCATAGGACCGGACAGTAGGCTTCGGAGGTGGCCAGGCAGCGGGTCGGCGCGCGCACCATCCAGTCGTTCGCCCAGAAGTTCGACGCCATCGTCGACAACATCACCGAGGTGATCCAGGGCAAGGACGAGCCCATTCGCCTCGCCCTCGTGTGCCTGATGGCCGAGGGCCACTTGCTCATCGAGGACGTGCCGGGCGTGGGCAAGACCAGTCTGGCCAAGGCGCTGGCGGCCAGCGTCGACGCCAGCTGGCACCGCATCCAGTTCACGCCCGACCTCCTGCCGTCCGACGTCACCGGCGTCACCGTGTGGAACCGCGCGACCGGCACCTTCGAGTTCCGGGCGGGCGGAATCTTTGCCAACGTCGTGCTCGGCGACGAGATCAACCGGGCCTCGCCGAAGACCCAGTCAGCCCTCCTCGAAGCCATGGAGGAGCGGCAGGTGACCGTCGACTCCACCACCTACCGGCTCGACTCGCCGTTCATGGTGATCGCCACCCAGAACCCCATCGAGCACGAAGGCACCTATCCCTTGCCCGAAAGCCAGCTCGACCGCTTCCTGATGCGGATCCGCATGGGCTATCCGGCCCGGAAGGCCGAGATCGCCATCCTCGACACCCACGGGGGTGCCACGGCGGCCGTCGACGACTTGAGCCCGGTGGCGTCGGCCGCCGACGTGAACGCCATGATCACGCTGGCGCAGTCGGTGCACGTGGCGCCCAGCCTGAAGGGCTACATCGTCGACTTGGCCGAGGCCACCCGCCGCCACCGCGACCTCGCCATTGGCGTGTCCCCACGCGCCGCCCTCGGGCTGCAGCGCGCGGCCCGCGCCCGGGCCGCGGCGCTCGGCCGCGAGTACGTCGTCCCCGACGACCTCAAGGATCTTGCGTTCCCGGTGCTCGAGCACCGGCTGTCCCTCACGCCCGAGGCCCAGATGCGCGGAGTCGCCCGGGCCGACGTACTGGCCGACGCGGTCGGCAGCGTGAAGGTGCCCACCGGGCGCACCGGGTGATCACCGCACGCGGCTGGACCCTGCTCATCGGCTCGGCCGTGCTGTGGGTCGCCGGTCGCTTGCTCGGCGCCGTCGACCTCTTCGTCCTGGGCACCGGCGGCGCCGCCCTGGTCGGCCTCGCCACGCTGCTCTCGCGGTTGCCGGGGCCGCGCCTCGACGTCCATCGCGAGCTCCATCCGCCTCGGGTCTACGCCGGCACCGAGAGCCGAGTGGAGCTCGTCGTCCGCAACGTCGGCAGCCGGCGCACGCCGGTCTTCGGGCTCCGCGATCCGTTCGACGGCGGGCGTCGCCAAGCACGCTTCCTCGTGTCGCCGCTCGCTCCGGGCGAGTCGGCCCGGGCTGCCTACCGGCTGCCTACCGAGCGGCGGGGCATCTTCACCCTCGGCCCCCTGGAGGCGAGCATCACCGACCCCTTCGGCCTGGCGTCGCGCACCATCCGGGTGGCAGGGGCCAGCGAGCTCACCGTCTACCCCCACGTCGACTCCGTCGCCCCGCTCCCCCACACCCGCGGTGACGACCCCCTGAGTGGGGCCGACCATCCCACCGGCGTCGCCCTCTCGGGCGAGGACTTCTACGCCCTGCGGGCCTATGAGGTCGGTGACGACCTGCGCCGGGTGCACTGGCCGTCGACGGCCCGCCTCGACGAGCTGATGATCCGCCAGAACGAGATGCCCTGGCAGGCCCGCGTCACCGTGCTGCTCGACGTCCGCTCGCGGGCCCACAGTGGCGAGTCACTCGAGCTCGCGGTGTCGGCGGCGGCGAGCATCGTGGCCGCCTGCTGGCAGCGGGGCTCGCTCGTCCGCCTGGTGACGACCAACGGCGTCGACTCCGGGTACGGCGCCCGCAACGCCCACGTCGAGGCGATCATGGAGACGCTCGCCAGCGTGACGGCAACGCGCGACGACCGCCTCAGCGGCGTGCTCGGCAGCCTCACCAAGCCCGGAAACGCGGGCGGCCTGGTGGCCCTGTTCACCGCGGATGCGCCCTCCAAGGAAGTCCAAAACGTGGCCCGCCTGCAGTGGCGGTTCGCGTCGCTCACCGTCGTCCTGTTCGACCGGAGCGCCTACGACCCCACAGTTGCCGCCCAAAGCCGGCGCGGAGCGGCCCCGGCCGTGGCGTCGATCGTCCACGTCGACGGGTCGCATCCATTTGCGGCCGCCTGGAACACGGCTTTCAGCGGACGGTCGGTCATGGCCGGTCGGGGGTTCGGCTGATGGCGACCGTCCTGCGGGATCGGCCCGCACCGCCGCCCCCGCCCACCGCCGCGCCGCCGCCTCCTCCCGAGCCTCGGCTGTCGTCGGCGCTCGAGATGGGCGCCGAGATATCCGTCGTGTTGCTCACCCTGGCCGCCGGGATCTCTCTCCTCCGCCTGTTCACCAGCGGCTCGTTCCTCGACCGAGTGATCCTCGCCGCTCTGGTCGCGCACGCTCTGGCCTGGGGCGCCCGGCGGATGCGCATGGGACTTGGCGCGGCCACGCTCCTCTCCGCCGTCGGGCTGTTCCTCTTCCTCGCCTACGCGGTCGAGCCCCAGACGCTGAGTAACGGCCTGCCGCTCGCCAAGACCTGGCACGCCATCTCCACCGACCTCAGCGACGCCCTCAACCGGTTCAACACCGCCGTCCCACCGACACCGGTCACGCGCGGGTTCGTCGTCGCATCCGCGCTGGCCGTATGGGTGTGCGCCTTCCTGGCCGACACCGCCGCGTTCCGCCTGGCCGCCACGTTCGAGACGGTCATCCCATCGTTCACGGTGTTCCTGTTCGGCTCGGTGCTGGCGTTCAACCGCAACCGGCTCGGGCTGTCCGCCCTCTACCTGGCGAGCGTCCTGCTCTTCGTCCTGTTCATCAGCGTGGCGCGCCGCGAGGAGAGCGCCAACTGGCTGGCGGACCGAAAGAGACCCGGGAGCCGAGCGCTGCTCTGGCGAGGTCTCGCGCTGGGCGCGGCGGCCGTCCTCGTGGCTGTCGTCGCCGGACCCGACCTGCCGGGCGCCGGCAGCGCTCCGGTGTTCAACTGGCGGGCCAAGGACAACGGCCCGAGCTCGCGCACGACGATCAGTCCGCTCGTCGACATCAGGACCCGCCTGGTCGACCAGTCCGACAACGAGCTGTTCACCGTGCAGAGCTCGTCGCCCGCCTACTGGCGCATTACTGCGCTCGACAAGTTCGACGGCAAGATCTGGTCGTCAGTCGGTACCTACAAGCCGGCCGGCGGTGCGCTCCCCAACGGCGTGCGCACCCGAGCGCCCACCAACTCCGTCACCCAGAAGTTCTCGGTCAGCGGCCTGTCGTCGATCTGGCTCCCAGCCGCCTTTCGACCGACCCATCTCGACGGCATCAAGAACGTCCGGTACGACCCCGAGTCGGCGAGCCTTCTCACCGACGCCGACACGTCGAACGGCCTCACCTACCGCGTCGAGTCCGCCCTGCCGCAGCTGACGCCGACTGAGCTGGGCACGGCACCGCCCGTCCTCCCCCAGTCGATCATCGATCGCTACCTCGCCCTGCCCGAAGGCTTCCCCAGTTCGGTCGCCCGTCTCGCGAACCAGGTGACGGCGGGGGCCACCACGCCGTATGCAAAGGCCAAGGCGCTCCAGGACTACCTGCGCAACAACTTCAAGTACGACCTGAACGTCCCGGCCGGCCACGACGACCGGGCGCTGGAGCGCTTCCTGTTCGTCACCAAGCGCGGCTACTGCGAGCAGTTCGCGGGGTCGTACGCGGCGATGGCCCGTGCGATCAACCTCCCGAGCCGTGTCGCCGTCGGCTTCACCCCCGGCCAGCAGATGGCCGACGGCACCTACCGCGTGTTGGACCGTCACGCGCACGCCTGGCCTGAGGTGTATCTGAGCGGCTACGGGTGGGTGGCGTTCGAGCCCACGCCCGGCCGAGGTGCGCCCGACGACCAGAGCTACACGGGCGTCACGCCCGTACCGCCCGAGGGCTTCGTCCCGCCGCCCGCCGTCGCCAATCCCGAGACGCCCACGACCCTCGGTGCGAGCGGCGCCACGACGCCGAACCAGCGCACGCCGACGACCAACCCCGCGCCGGCGAAGTCTTCGAGCGGGATGGCGGCGTGGGAGAAGGCACTGCTCATTCTCGGCGTGATCGTTGCCCTCCTGGTGGGCTCAGCGGCGATCGGGATCGGCAGGCGCCGACGAGCGTTCAACCAGCGCCGGGCGGCGGCCACGACGGCCGACGCCCGCGCCCTCGTGGCGTGGGAGGAAGCCACCGACGCGCTCGCCCTCGCCGGCTACCCCCGAAAACGGGCGGAGACGCCCGCCGAGTACGCCCGCCGGGTCCCCGGCCCGGCCGCCATCAGCCCCGCGCCGATGGAAATGCTGGCTGGCGCCACAGCCGCGGCTGCCTACTCAGAGGGAGGTGTCGGCCCCGAGGGCGCAGCCGCCGCAACCGAAGCCGCCGACACGGTCCGGCACCAACTCTCGGCCCAAGCCACCCGAGGCGACCGCCTCCGCTGGGCCCTCGGCCTCAAGACCGCCAAAGACCCGCGGCCACCGAAGATCCACGCAGTGGAAACCCTCGTCCACTGATCCCACAGGCCGCAGCCGGGGTCGAGGTAGCGAGGGGCGGAGCCAGGACCCGATGCCATCGAAGCGGTGATGACCCGCGCGGCGGAGCCACGAGCGAGCGGCCCGCCCGGTCGGAGCCGGCTACCGGCGGGTTACTCGTCTCTCTTGAAGCGGCGGCGGAGGCGGTTGCCGGCGTCGCCGAAGTACTCACGGAGGTTGCCCGCTCGCATCGACTCGGTCATCTGCTGCCAGCCGACCCGGCCGAGCTTGCGCAGGTTGCGCTCGAACAGGAAGGCGCAGACCAGCATGACGAGGAAGCCGATGAAGCCGAGGAGGAGGCTCGAGGCGAAGGATGCGATCAGGAGGCCGAAGCCGGCCACGAAGCCGATGGCCGACCACTTGAGGTTGCGGCCCGCGTGCTTGTAGAGGGTGGTCGAGCCGATCTCACCCGCGAGCGCAGGATCGTGCTCGTAGAACTGCTGCTCGATCTCCTGAAGGATCCGTTGCTCGTCCTCGGACAGCGGCACGCTTGCCTCGCCACCTCAGTTCTCTTCGGGGGGCGCCCCTACGAATCCATCTTCGCGCAGGCTACCCATGCCAACAACGCGAGATAGCCCGAACATGCCCACCTACCGGCCTTTCTCCCCTCCCGGCCCCCACTGCTGGTCGCCCCGCCGCTTCATGCGCACCCCCGCCTCACCCACCAGGCTCGCAGGCCCCACGGCGTCGGCACCGAATCGCTGACGCACGTCGTCGACCGCCCTGGTGGCCTCGTCCCACAGCGGGGCGGCGTCGTCGAGGGACAGCTGCTGGGCCTGCTTCGGCACCAGGTTCGACGCGCTCACGCCCAGAAGTCGCACCCCGGGCGTGGGGTCGACCTGGGCGAGCAACTCGCAGGCAACCGCGGCCAAAGCCGGCCCCGTGTCGACTGGTTCGGTAGGCGTGCGAGAGCGCGTGATGGTCTGGAAGTCCGCGAAGCGCACTTTCACGTGCACCGTCCGCCCGGCCTGACCGAGCTCGCGCAGGCGGACGGCCACGGCCTCTGCCATCCGCACGGCCTCGCGACGCAACACCTCGTGCTCGTAGTGGTCGTGGGCGTAGGTCTCTTCGTGCCCGATGGACTTGGCGGCCCGATCGGGCTCGACCGGGCGGTCGTCCCGGGCCCACGCCAGCGCGTACAGGTGGCGTCCTTGGGCGTCACCGAGGGCGTGCACGACCGTCGCCTCAGGGAGGGCCGCCAGGTCGCCCACCGTGCGCACCCCGAAGCGCTGGAGGCGGCGCAGGGTGGCGGGGCCGACACCCCAGAGCGCCTGGACCGGGTGAGGCTGGAGAAAAGCGAGCTCCTCGCCCGGTGCCACCACCCGCACGCCAGGGCCAGGATGTACACCCTCGCGGGAGACGCGCGGCTTGGCCGCCTCCGAGGCGAGCTTGGCGATCAGCTTGCTGGTGGCGGCACCGACTGACGCCGTCAGGCCGAGCTCGTCGGCGATGCGCCGGCGGATCTCGACGGCGAGGTTCTCGGGGTCGCCGAGGAGGCGGCGGGCACCGGCGACATCGAGGAAGGCCTCGTCGAGGGCGATGCCTTCGACCAGGGGCGTGAACGACAGCAGGATCTCGTGCAGGCGCCGGCTGTACTCCTCATACCGGTCGAAGCGGCCGGGCAGGAACACGGCGTTGGGGCACAGCCGACGGGCCCGCACCGATGGCATGGCCGAGTGGATGCCGAAGATGCGGGCCTCGTACGAGCAGGCGGCCACCACGCCCCGGTTGCCGGCGCCCCCCACGATCACCGGCTTCCCAGCGAGGCTGGGATCCTCGAGGATTTCCACGGCCGCGTAGAACGCATCCATGTCGACGTGGAGGATCGAAGGCATGTCGCGCACCGCCCGCGAGTGTGCCAGCATGGTCGGCCGATGCACCGCAACGTGCGGGCAGTGGTGGAGGCGGGCAAGGTCCACGGCCTGGATATCCACCCGCGCGACTTCCCCGACGGCACCCGGTCGGCCGTCGACGCGGCGATGGCGATCGGCGTCGACCTGGGCCAGATCGTGAAGTCGCTCGTGTTCGCCGTCGACGGCGAAGCGGTCGTCGCCCTCGTGAGCGGCGACAACCTGCTCGACGAGGGGAAGCTGGCGAGCTGTGCGGGCGGCGACCGGGCGTGGCGAGAGGACGCCGACACGGTCCGGGAGGCCACCGGCTACCCAGTCGGCGGCGTGCCCCCGTTCGGCCACCACGAGCCCTTGCGAGTGTTCATCGACGAAGACCTGCTCGAGTACGACGAGCTGTGGGCCGCGGCCGGGACGCCGCACACGAACTTCGCGGTGTCGCCGACGGAGCTGGTGCGGGTCACCGGCGGCGTGGTCTGCGACCTGGCGAAACGCCGCTAGTCGTCAGATCTGTCGTCGTAGCACTCGATCGCGGATTCCCCACCACGTCACGAGGCCCATGGCCTCCACGACGATCGCGGAGGACATCTTCGACGTGCCCCGTACGCGGTCGACGAACTTGATGGGAACCTCGACGATGCGGCCGCCCGCTTGGGCGACGAAATAGGTCATCTCCACTTGGAAGCCGTAGCCCTCCGCCCGCACCGCGTCGATGTCGATGCGCTCGACGATCGCGGTCCGGTAGGCGCGGTAGCCGGCAGTGAGGTCGCGGACGTCGAGGCGGAGCATCGCCGCCGAATACCGGTTGCCGTACTTGGACAACGCCCGCCGGTGCCACGGCCAGTGCGGGATCGCGCCGCCTTGGACGTAGCGAGAGCCGATGACGAGGTCGGCCCCCTCGTCGATGCCCTTGAGCAACCGCGGGATATCAGCCGGATCGTGGGAGAAGTCGCTGTCCATCTCCATGAGGACCTCGAACCCGCGCTCGCGTCCCCACTTGAAGCCGTCGCGATAGGCGCTGCCCAGACCTGACTTGCGGGGCCGGCTGAGAATGTCGAGGTCACCGACCTCGCCGGCCATCGCACGGGCGATGTCACCGGTTCCGTCCGGGCTGGAGTCGTCGACGACGAGGATGCCCGCCTGCGGCACGGCGGCTCGCACCCGCCGAAGGATCTCGGCGATGTTCTCGGCCTCGTTGTACGTCGGCAGCACGATGAGAGGCCGGAGCATCGGCGCACTCTACGATCCTCGGCCGTGACCGATCCCGGCAACCAGGACCTGCCGCTGTCGACGGGGCCCTCGGCCCTGCCCTCACGCACGGCCCGATTCCTGGCCTTCGGCGCCATCATCGTCGCCGGGCTCTGCGGGGGCCTGATCGGGTACTCGATCGTCAACGTGTCCTGCCACGGGGCGTGCGCCACGCCCGAGGGCATCGGCTCACTCACCGGGGCCGTCCTGGCCGCGGGCGGCGTGGCGGTCGTCGCCGTCCTCGTGTTGCGAGCCATGGGCGAGTGGCGCCGCATCCAGGAGGAGCGGGAGCAGGCCGACACAGCAGGAGAGTGATAGGGCCTAGGCCGACCCCAGATAGAAGCTGGTGATGGCGAGAATCATGTACACCGCCATCAGTTGCGCGCCCTCCAGCCAGTTGGTCGTGCCGTCGTAACAGACGAAGGCGACGACGACGACGCTCAGCGCGATGGCGCTGATGTCGAACGGCGTGAAGTCGAGGTGGAGGTGATGGCCGAACGCCAAGCCGGCGAACACCAGAAGCGGAGTCACCACCAGCGCAACCTGCGTGGAGGACCCAACGGCGATGGCAACCGTCAGATCGGCCTTGCGATGCGTGGCGGCCCGCACCGCGCTCCAGTGCTCGGCCGCGTTGGCGACGATCGGGACGAGGATGAGGCCCACCCACAGCCGTGACAACCCGAGCGATCGCACGGTCGGTTCGAGGGCGCCCGTGAGGATCTCCGATTCGACGGCGACGAGGGCGCCGCTGAGGGCGAGGAGGCCAACCGAACCGCGTACGGACATGGTTGCCTGCTCGTCTTCTGCGTCGCCCGGCGTACGCGTGTCCGGATGGGTGACGAGCGCGAACACCAGCGACGCGACGTACATCACGAGGAGCACGATCGCCACGCCGATCGACACGGCTTCGATCCTGAACTCGGTCGGATGGGCGCCACGCGCGTAGATCCCCGGCATCAGGAGGGCGGCGACGGCGATCGCCATCGAGGCGATGCCCGTTCCCGCGGCCGCCGCGGAGAACTTCAGCTCACGGAAGCGAAGGCCGCCGGCGAAGAACGAGGCGCCGAGGACGAGCAGCAGGTTGCCGATGATCGAGCCGGTGATCGACGACCGCACCACCTCGAGCTCGCCGTCGGCCACGAGAAAGATGCCGACGATGAGCTCGGCTGCGTTGCCGAATGTGGCATTGAGGAGTCCGCCAATGCGAGGGCCGGCGTGGATGGCGAGGTCCTCGGTGGCGTCACCGAGTAACCCTGCGAGCGGGATCATGGCGGCGGCCGCGATGGCGAACTTGGCGACCTCGGAGTGGAAGAGGAGCGAGACGAGCGAGGCCGGCACCAACACGGCGGCGCCGATCACCGGCCAGCGGTCCTTCACGCGTTCACGCGTTCACGCGAGAAGCGTCAGGCGGCGAAACCCCTCGGCGTAGCGCACGCCGGCGACGCGACCCGCCTCCTCGGCCCGCTCGCGGAGGAACGCCCGGAAGAACTCACCCGTCTCGGTCAGCTGGCTGGTGTGGCGGAACAGGGCCTCGATCTTGACGTCGAGCGTGTCGGAGATGTCGATCCACACGTCGGGCTCCATCGTCGCCGACAGGTACACAGCCGCGACGTGGTGCGTCGGGCCCGCCTTCGGGAAGTAGTGAGGATTGCCCGCCGCGGGCGCCACCGCGTCGAGCGTGGCCCACCCCGCGGCCCGGTGGTCGTGGTGGTTGTAGTAGCTGTTGCCGAAGAACACGGCAGTTGGATCGGGGCAGACGACCACGTCGGGCTTCACCTCACGGATGACAGACACGATCCGCTCCCGCAGCTCGACGGTGTTCTCGAGCTCGCCGTCGTCGTTGTCGAGGCTCTGGTGCCCGGCCAGTCCCAGGACTTCGGCCGCGGCGCCGATCTCCTCCATGCGGATGGCGGCCAGCGCGTCCGGGTCCTGCTTCGGGTCAGGCGAACCCTTCTCGCCGCGCGTGCAGATCAGGACGTGCACCTGCGAGCCTTCCTTCGCCCACCGCGCGAGGGTGCCGCCGCAGGAGATCTCGGGGTCGTCAGGGTGGGCGTAGACGCCGAGTACACGCGCAGGAACGACGTCGACGAGCTCGGCCATGGGCGGACTGTAGCTGTGGCCAAAATCACGTAGGAACAATCACCCCTTTCGTCGTACTTTTTCTAGGTGAGGTCCCGGCACTCGACGCTCTGCCAGCAGCTCGGCGCTCGCATGGGCTGGCGTGTCGGCGCCGCTCACTTGATCGGCGCGGTGTTCGCGGCCGTGTCGGGTGCCTTGGCTGCTGCGAACCTCCCCGGCGAGAACATGGGGTTCAGGGCATCGGACTTCATCGCTTTCGGTCTCTACGTCTCAGTAGCGTTCATCGCCTGCGGTTGGCGTTCGATGCGCTCCTTCTACGGCGCGACCGGGTGGCTCATGGAAGATCGCGCGCCCACGCGCGAGGAGCAGCGACGCACACTCCGACTTCCGCTTACCGAAGCCACCGCAGGCATGGTGCCGTGGGTCGGTGCGGCCATCCTCTGGCTGATTTTGAATTTGGCGTTGTACGACAGCAGCGTTGCGTACGCCGTGCGCGTCGCACTCTCGATTCTGCTCGGCGGGCTGGCGACCTCCGCCCTCGTCTACCTCCTCGTCGAGCGGACGTTCCGGCCCCTGTTCGCCCTCGCGCTGGCCGGCGACGTGCCCGAGCGCTCGGGCGCGATGAGCGTTCGCTCGCGGCTCATGCTCGCTTGGGCCCTCGGCGCCGACCTCTTCCTCGTGATGATCGGGCTCACTTATTTGGGGCGGCCGGCCGGCCATCCGCCGTCTCCGGCCTCGATCTGGTTCCTCGTCGACAGCGGACTGCTGGCCGGCGCCATCGTGCTCTACGTGGCCGCCCGTTCGGTCGCCGACCCGCTGCGTGACCTGCGTCAGGCCGTCAAGCGGGTGCAGAGCGGTGACCTCGACGTCGAGGTGGCGGTCGACGACGGCGCCGAGGTCGGGCTCCTCCAAGCGGGCTTCAACAAGATGGTCGCCGGCCTTCGCGAGCGCCGTCAGCTCCAGGATCTGTTCGGTCGCTACGTCGGCGAGGACGTCGCTCGCGACGCCCTCGAGCGCGGCGTGCAGCTCGGCGGCGAGCGTCGCGAGGTCAGCGCCCTCTTCGTCGACCTCATCGGGTCGACGACGCTGGCCCAGACCCGGTCGCCCGACGATGTCGTCAGACTTCTCAACCGGTTCTTCGACATCGTGGTGCGCACGGTCGCGGCCGAGGGCGGTTGGGTCAACAAGTTCGAGGGCGACGGCGCCCTGTGTGTATTCGGGGCACCGATTGCCCAAGACGACCACGCCACCCGCGCCCTGCGGGCAGCCCGCACGATCCGGCGGGAATTTCTCGCCCTCAGCGCCGAGCAGCCAGGCGTCGACGCGGCCGTCGGCGTTTCGTCAGGATCGGTAGTGGCGGGCAACGTCGGCGCCGAGCAGCGCTACGAGTACACGGTGATCGGCGACCCGGTGAACCAGGCCGCCCGCCTCACCGACGAGGCCAAGCACCGCTTCGGCCGGGTGTTGGCCAGCGAGGAGGCCATCGCCCGCTGCGACGGCGAGGCCCGCAGCTGGGTCGTCGCCGACGAGCTGCAGCTCCGGGGGCGAAGCGAGCCCACCCTCGTGTACGAGCCGGCGCCGTCCGCCGGCGTCCGCGAACTGATCTAGCCCCACCACCTCTCCAACTCCGCGAGATCGCTCCGTTCGTACCCGTTCGAGCGCGCCGACTCGAGACTTGGAGAGGTTTTCAGGGCGCGGCGGCGAGTGCCTTGCAGGCCCGTTCGACACCGTCGTCGTCGACGTCGTAGTGGGTCACCAGCCGCACGACGCCGGGAGCGATGGTGCCGGCGACAACCCCCTCGCCGCGGAGGTGGTCGCACAGCTCGTCGGGTTCGGCGTGCGGGAACGTGACGATGTTGGTGGCGATGCGGTCGGGGTCGACGCCGGCCTCGGGCCAGCGCTCGGCGACGGCCGCCGCCAGCCGGCGCGCCCGTGCGTGGTCGTCGGCCAGGCGGTCGACCATCGTCTCGAGGGCGACGAGCCCTGCGGCCGCGAGCACGCCGACCTGGCGCATGCCACCGCCCAGGCGCTGACGCTCGCCGCGCGCCGCCTCCATGACGTCGGCCGGGCCCGCCAACATCGAGCCGACCGGCGCCCCCAGGCCCTTCGAGAGGCAGCACATCACGGTGACCGCCGCGCCCGCGTAGTCGGCCGCGGACACGCCCGTCGCCACCTCGGCGTTGAACAAGCGGGCCCCGTCGAGGTGCACCGGTAGGCCGCAGACGGCCACCTGTCGCAGCCGCTCCAGCGGCCACGGCACGCCGTCGGCCGGCATGTGCGTGTTCTCGACACAGACCAGGGTGGGACGGGGATAGTGATGGGCGGCCGCCTCCACTGCCCAGCGGACGTCGGCGGGGTCGATGGTGCCGTCGTCGTCGGCCACTGGCCAGAACTGCACGCCGGCGTTGCGACCTCCCGCCCCGTTCTCGTAGATCACCACGTGCTGGCGGCGGCCCGCGATCACGCTCGTGCCCGCCTCGGCCAACAGCCGCAGCGCCAGTTGGTTGCCCATCGTGCCCGACGGCACGAACAACGCAGCCTGTTTGCCCACCCGCTCGGCAAATGCATCCTGCAGGGCGTTCACCGTCGGGTCCTCGCCGTAGACGTCGTCGCCCACCTCGGCGTCGGCCATGGCGCGGCGCATCTCCGGTGTCGGCCGCGTGACGGTGTCGGACCGCAGATCGACGAATGCCGAGGCCATCAGCTCGGGTCAGGCTCGGCGGCCGGGTCCCCGGCCGGCAACACGTCGCACGCCCACTCCATGCGCTTCCAGTCGGGCACCGGCGTCCTCTCGGCCGGGCGGGGTACAAACTTCGACCGTTCCACGAGCGTGTAGTGGTGGATATAGCGCGGGCAGTTCGGGTACACCCGCTGCACGGCCACCCGCACGACGAACTGCGCCTCCGGCCATTCGGGGAGGAGGGCGTCGTCGAAGTCGATCGACGCCGTGCCTTCGAGGCGCACACGCGAGGGGCTCTCGAAGTCGATGAACAGGATGCCGACGTCGGGGTGGCCCAGGATGTTGCCCATCGACAGGTACATCCCGTTGCCGTCGTAGTTGGGGAAGGCGATCGTGCGTTCGTCGACGACGTGGACGAAGCCAGGATCGCCGCCCTTGTACGAGCAGGTCGGGTGCCCGTTCTCGTCGGCGCTGGCGAGAAAGAACATGTCACGCGCCTCGATGAAGGCCCGGTCGCTGGCCGAGATGGTGTCGGTGACGAGCTTCTCGTCGATGCGGTCGGCGAGCCTGCGAGTGTCGAACCGGTCCTGGAGGAGACGGTTGCCGTCGTGGAACAGGTCGCCGGTCACAAACGAAAGGCTAGGCCCGCCCGTTACCGTGAGTTTCGTGGTCGACGTCGACAAGCTCTTCGATCTGGCGCTCGACCTGGCCCAGAAGGCCGGCCGGCTCCTGCTCGACGCGGCACCCGACCGTGCCGACGACGTCGACACCAAGTCGTCGCGAACCGACATGGTGACCGCCGTGGACCGGGCGTCGGAGGCGCTCGTCGTCGGGGCCCTCGCCCAAGCCCGGCCCGACGACGGCGTGCTCGGCGAGGAGGGAAGCCGGCGCCAGGGCACCAGTGGCGTGCGCTGGATCATCGACCCCCTCGACGGGACGACGAACTACCTCTACGGCATTCCCCAGTTCGCGGTGTCGATCGCGGTCGAGGTCGACGGCGACGTGGAAGCGGGCGTGGTCGCCCACCCAACGCTCGAGGAGGTGTTCACGGCTCGCCGAGGGCAGGGCGCACGGTGCAACGGCGCGCCGATCTCCGTGTCCGACAAAGACGACTTGTCCACCGCCCTGATCGGCACCGGGTTCGGCTACGACGCCGAGCGTCGTGGGGAACAAGCGGGCTGGCTGCGCCACATCCTGCCGCGTGTCCGTGACATCCGGCGCGGCGGTGCGGCGTCCATCGACCTGTGCTGGGTGGCGTGCGGCCGCCTCGACGGCTACTACGAGCGGGACCTCTCGCCGTGGGACGTGGCCGCGGGTGAGCTCATCGCCCGGGAGGCCGGTGCGACGACGAGTGACCTCGAGGGCGGGCCCGTGCGGGCGGACGCCGTGGTGGCGGCCACGCCCGCCATCGCGCCCGCGCTCCGCCACTTGGTGTCCGAAGCGGCCAGACTGTAGGGCGAAGATGAGCAGCGACATTGAGAAGGACGCAGGCGTCGAACCCGAGATGCCGGAGCCGCCGCCCGGCGACGAGGCACTGGAGCAGCGCCACCATCAGGCCCTCCATGAACGGCTCAGCGCCCTCGAGTCGCAGGTCGCGGGCGGCGTGAAGAAGGGTGCCGATTTCACCTTCGTCCCGGCCTGGAAGCGCCTGACCCAGGGCGAGCCGCGCTGGCAGGTGACCGTCGCCATCGCGGTCGCACTCACCCTGCAGGGGCTCCTGCCGGAACACCTCGTCCTCGGGCCCCGCTGGCTCCTCCCGAGTATGGGCGGCGCGTTGGTGATCGCCATCTTCGCCACCCACCCGACGCCTCGCATCAACCGAACCTCGCGGGCGCTCCGCGTGCTCAGCCTGGCAGTCATCGGCACCATCAGCATCGCCAACGGCTACTCGGCGTACCGCCTCATCGACGAGCTCCTGCGCGGCGGCGTCACCGATGCGACGCGCCTCCTCCTCACCGGCGGTGCGATCTGGCTCACCAATGTGATCGCCTTCTCGCTCTGGTACTGGGAGTTCGACCGCGGCGGACCGGCCGCCAGGGCCCTCGCCATGCGCCCGTACCCGGACTTCCAGTTCCCGCAGATGGAGAACCCGACGCTGGCGCCGAAGGACTGGGAACCGTTCTTCGTCGACTACCTCTACCTGTCGTTCACCAACGCGCTGGCGTTCAGCCCCACCGACGTCATGCCGCTCTCGCGGTGGGCCAAGCTGACGATGCTGGCCCAGTCCGGCGTGTCGGTGCTGCTGGTCCTACTGGTGATCGCCCGAGCCGTCAACATCCTCAAGTAGCTGGCTCGCCAGCCGCGAACGCCGGACCTTGCCGGTGCCCGTGCGCGGCAGATCGTCCACCAGGTAGACGTCCTTGGGGCACTTGTAGGCCGACAGATGGGCGCGGGCGTGGTCGACAACGGCGTCGGGACGGACGTCGCCGACGACCGCCGCGCACACCCGTTGACCCCAGCGATCGTCAGGGGCGCCGAACACGGCGACGTCATCCACGCCGGCCAGCGCGGCCAGCACGTTCTCGACCTCGGCCGGGTAGACGTTCACGCCGCCCGAGATGATGAGGTCGTCGCGCCGGCTGTCGAGGAAGAGAAAGCCGTCGTCGAGATGGCCGAGGTCGCCGGCGGTGAAGGCGTCGCCCCGCCACGCCGCCTCGGTGCGCTCGGGATCGCGCCAGTACTCGAAACGGGCAAAGGCCGGCACGTGGCACCAGACGAGACCGTCGTTGTCGACTTCCAGACGCCGGCGGGGGCGGGCCCGGCCGACGGTGCCCGGGTGCTGGCGCCAGTCGTCCGGCGGGCACACCGTGAACTGGCCCTCGGTCGCCCCGTAGAACTCCCAGACGCTGCCCGACGGGAACGCGGCGAGCGCCGCCTCCTTGATCGGCGTTGGGCAAGGGGCACCGGCGTGCACGAGCCGCCGGAACGACGACAGGTCGGGGAGGTGGCCGTGCGCGAACAGGCGTTGCAGGTGGGCGGGCACCATGAAGGCCAGCGTCGGCCGTTGTTCGGCGATGGCGTGGGCCACGACCTCGGCGTCGAAGCGCTCGAGGATCACGACCTCGCCCCCGGCCAGCAGTGTGCCGAGCGAAAACCGCAGCGGCGCGGAGTGGTACAGCGGCGAGCACACGAGCATGACGTCGTCGGCATCGAAGGCCCAGACATCGCGCTCGTCTTCCTGCAACGCCACCGCCTCGGCCTGGTCGAGCAGGCCGGACCAGACGCCCTTTGGCGTACCGGTCGTCCCCGACGTGTAGTGCATCGGGCGGACGAGCGGAGCCGGCGCCAGTTCGACCGGCGGCCCGTCGACGAGACCGGCGAGCACCTCGGCGTCGACCACCAGGGCGGGTTCGGCGTTGTCGAGGATCGTCCTTCGCTCCTCGTCGAGCAGCGCTGGATTCAACGGCACCGGCGCCATGCCGACGCGGGCCGCGCCGAGCATCCCGCACAGCAGCGCAACCGAGTTCGGGCAGACAAAGGCGACCCGATCGCCTATCTGTAGTCCCCGCTCCAGAAGGGCGCCTGCAATACGCGCCTGCAGCGCATCTGCCTCACTAGCGGTGACGCGCTCGAGTCGCACACCGTCAATCTACGGGCGCCCCCGTGGGCCACCCTGGCGTCAGCAGCCCATGGTGCAGACGCAGAGCTCGTTGCCTTCGGGGTCGGCGAGAACGATCCAGCTCTCGCCCCACTCTTCGATCGGACCTTCGAGCCGGGTGGCGCCCAGTCCGATGAGGCGCGCGGCCTCGGTCTCGATGTCCGGCGCGTGGATGTCGAGGTGCATGCGGTTCTTCGCCGTCTTCGGTTCGTCGACGCCCTGGAGGATGAGCTCGTGCTGGGTGCGGTCGCCGGTGCCGAGCACGACGTACTGGCCGGCGGACGCCACCTCCTTGTAGCCGAGGGCGCCCGCCCAGAACGGCGCCAGCGCCTTCGGGTCCTTGCAGTCGAGGACGGTGACCAGCTTCATCGAAAGAAAACCTCCGCCACGCCGTGGAACAGGTCGGGATCGACGGTCTTGAGCTCGCCCACCGCGTCCGCGATCGGGCACCGAACGATTTGACCACCCTGGAGGGCGACCATCTGGCCAAACGCTCCATCGTGGGCGGCGTCGATGGCGGCGATGCCGAAACGGGTGGCGAGGATGCGGTCGAAGGCGGTGGGCGTGCCCCCGCGCTGGACGTGGCCGAGGATCGTCACCCGGGTCTCGAAACCGGTGCGCTTCTCGATCTCCTCGGCGACCAGGTTGCTGATGCCGCCGAGGCGGACGTGG
Organism: Acidimicrobiales bacterium; assembly: GCA_035948135.1. Taxonomy (GTDB): domain Bacteria; phylum Actinomycetota; class Acidimicrobiia; order Acidimicrobiales; family AC-14; genus CADDZP01. The sequence continues at coordinate 45,161 of DASZJL010000022.1, forward strand.
CCGAACTGGTCGACCTCGTTCGACTGGGTGGCCATCGTTCCCTGCTTGGGCTCGGCGCCTTCGGCCACGACGACGATGGAGGCGAACCGACCTTTGGCGTGCCGCTTCTTCAGATCGTCACAGACGCGCTCGATGTCGAACTCTTCCTCGGGGATCAGGATCTCGGCCGCGCCGCCCGCGATGCCCGCCTCGGTGGCGATCCACCCCGCGTGGCGGCCCATGACCTCGACGACCATCACCCGGTCGTGGGACTCCGCCGTGGTGTGCAGACGGTCGATGGCATCGGAGGCGATCTGCACGGCGGTGTCGAAGCCGAACGTCACCTCGGTGCAGGAGAGGTCGTTGTCGATGGTCTTCGGCACGCCGACCACACCGATGCCCTCGGTGCCCAGCTTGTTGGCGACGCCCAAGGTGTCCTCGCCGCCGATGGCGACGAGGGCGCCGATGCGTTCCTTGCGGAGTGTGTCGAGCGCCTTCTTGACGCCGTCCTCGATCTTGTATGGGTTGGTACGAGAGGTGCCGAGAATCGTTCCGCCGCGTGGAAGGATCCCCCGGCAACGTTCGACATCGAGAACCATCGTGCTGTCCTCGAGCACGCCCTTCCATCCGTCGCGGAACCCGACGAGCTCGTCGCCGTAGTGACGTTCCCCCTTGCGAACGACGGCGCGGATGACAGCATTGAGGCCCGGACAGTCACCGCCACCGGTCAGGAGTCCGACTCGCACTTCCCCGCTCCTCTCCGACCCGCACGGTCAACGCGGACGCCTCGAACGCCGATCACAGTAGTGATGCGGCGGGCAGCGGCGTTCCTGATCGCGACGGCCCTCACCATGGGCGGCGTTCCGTCGGTCGCACGCGCCTCGAGTGCGGGCGACGACCTCCGAGCACGACGCGCCGACCTCCTGGCGCGCATCGCCGCCCAGACCGATGAGGCCGAGCAGGACGCGGCCGCAGTCGTCCTCGCTCAAGGGCGCGAGCAGCGGGCAACGGCGGCACTGGCCACCGCCCGCCAGCACCTTCAGGAGCGCGCCGTCGAGGCGTACATGTTCGGTCTCACGCGGTCGCTGGCCAACCTCGCCAGTCCCAACGTGTACCTGGAGGACGCCTTCAAGGCCGACCAGCGGGCTATCGCCGACCTGCGGGCGGCCCGGGCGGCGCGCGTCGACGCCCTCGGCCCCGCGGAGTCGGCACGCGATACGTCGCGCGCCGCCCAGGCCCAGCTGGACGCGGAGCGCGCCCAGCTCGAGGCGACCATCACCCACCAGGACGCCCTCGACGCCCAGCTGCAGGCGGCCGCCGCCGCCCGACAAGCGGCGGCCGCGGCTCAGGCGTCCACCAACCAGGGGGTGCTCGATCGTTTCGAGACCGACCCGGCGGCCCGCACCCGCCACCGCGTGGCGACGGTGAACCAGCGTCAGCTGATGGGCCGCTATCCGTTCGGACCCGTCACCGGCGTTCCGGCCGGGCTCAAGGCGAGCGATCAGGTGATCACCGGCCCCGCCTCGTGGTACGGCCCCGGCTTCGACGGCCGGCCGACGGCCAGCGGTGCCATCTACGACCAGGAAGGGTGGACCTGCGCCAGCAAGGAGCTGCCGCTCGGCACGATCCTCCTCGTCTCCGAGAACGGTCACCAGGTGCTGCTGCTCGTCAACGATCGCGGCCCCTACGTCGACGGCTGGATCCTCGACCTCAGCCACGCGACGGCGACGGCGCTCCAACACCCCGGCGTCGGCGTGGTGACGGCACAGGTCTTGACGCCCGCGTGACCAGCTTTCTGGACGTCTACACCCCCATAGGGCGGGTAAAGCTCCAGAAAGCTGGGTGGGGCTAACGTCCGCGCCCGTGCCGGGGGCGGTCATCGCCATCGACGCGGGCACCACCGGTGTCCGTGCCTTCGCCGTCGACGAAACAGGCGCGCCGCTCGACTACGCGTACCGCGAGTTCCCGCAGTACTTCCCGGAGCCCGGATGGGTCGAGCACGACGCCTCTGAGATCTGGGATGCCGTGCAAGCCACGCTGAGCGAGCTCCGCAGCAAGCTCCAGCAGCCGATCGCAACCATCGGCATCACCGACCAGCGGGAGACGACGGTGGTGTGGGACAAGCGGACGGGGAAGCCTCGCCACCGCGCCATCGTGTGGCAGGACCGCCGCACCGCGGACCGCTGCCGCGAACTGCAGGACGCCGGTCACCTCCCGCTCGTGCGCGAAAAGACGGGGCTCGTCCTCGACCCCTACTTCTCAGCCACCAAGCTCGAGTGGCTGTTGACCGAAGGCGGCGTCGAGGCGGACGACGACCTGGCATTCGGAACCGTCGACTCGTGGGTCCTGTGGAACCTCACCGGCGTGCACGCGACCGAGCCCTCGAACGCGAGCCGCACGATGCTCTACGACATCCGAGCGATGGCGTGGTCCGAGGAGCTCTGCGAGCTGTTTGGCGTGCCGCTCTCGTGTCTGCCGGTCGTGCAACCGTCGAGTGGCCGCTTCGCCGTCACCGCCGACGGCATCCCGGTGAGCGGGGTCGCCGGCGACCAGCAGGCCGCCCTCTTCGGTCAGGCTTGCTTCCAACCCGGCGACGCCAAGAACACGTACGGCACGGGTTCGTTCGTTCTCATGAATGTCGGGCCCGCGTGCCCCGACCCCGTCGAGGGACTCCTCACGACGGTTGCGTGGGACTTGCAAGACGGCACCTCGGCCTACGCCCTCGAGGGGGCGATCTTCATCACCGGCGCCGCCGTGCAGTGGCTGCGCGACGGTCTCGACATCATCGATGACGCGTCTCAGATCGAGCCGCTGGCCCGCACCGTCCCCGACACCGAGGGCGTGTACGTCGTGCCCGCGTTCACCGGGCTCGGCAGCCCCTACTGGGACCCCTACGCCCGCGGCACGATCGTGGGTCTCACACGGGGCGTCGGTCGCGGCCACTTGGCCCGTGCCGTCCTCGAATCGATGGCGTACCAGACACGCGACGTGATCGACGCCATGAAAGAAGTCGCCGGACGCGAGCTGTCCGGCCTGCGCGTCGACGGCGGGGCTTCAGCCAACGACCTGCTTCTGCAACTGCAGGCCGACCAGCTTCAGGCCCCGGTTGTGCGCTCCGCCGTGCAGGAGACGACCGCCCTCGGGGCCGCCTACCTGGCCGGCCTGGCGGAGGGCGTGTGGTCGTCGACCGACGAGGTCGCCCACCACTGGCGCGCGGCCGGCGAGTTCACGTCCGGCGTGCCCGCGGCTGTGGCCGACGCCCGCCACGCCGGCTGGGGCCGGGCCGTCGAGCGCGCCCGGGGGTGGGCGCAGAGCCCGCGGAGCTAGGCCGGCCAGGCACCTCGAGAGTGCGCTGGAGAGCGTGGGCCTTGGCCCGGGTGTCCTCAACCACGAAGGTCACGACCACGCCGGCCGCGCCGGCCCTTCCGGTGCGCCCCGAGCGATGCAGGTAATCCTTGGCGTCGGCGGGGATGTCGAAGTGCACGACACATCCAACGTCGTCGACGTGGATCCCGCGCGCCGCGACGTCGGTGGCCACCAAGGCCTGGGCCTTCCCCGACTGGAACGCGGCCAGCGCCCGGTCCCGCTGCGCCTGGCTGCGGTCGCCGTGGATGGGGACCGCTGACACCCCGAGCTTGCTCAGCTGGCGGGCCACCCTGTCGGCGCCCCGCTTGGTTCGGCAGAACACCACTGTCGACCCGTGCTCGACAACCAGGTCCCTGGTCAGCTCCAGCCGCTTCTCACGAACGGTGTCGACGAAGTGGTGCGTCGTGCGGTCGTCGTGGCGCTCCGCCGGCGTGACGTCGCAGCGGACGGGGTCACGCTGGTAGTTGCGCACCAGCACGTCGACCGCGCCGTCGAGCGTCGCCGAGAACAGCAGGGTCTGGCGCCGGGGCTGGACACTGTCGAGGAGGCGCCGGACCTCGGGGAGGAAGCCCATGTCGGCCATGCGATCCGCTTCATCGATCACGACGATGTCGACGTCTTCGAGACGCAGGTCACCGCGCCGCACCAGGTCGGTGACCCGACCTGGGCAGCCCACCGCGACGTCGAGGCCGCGACGGAGGGCCCGGAGCTGCGGGCCGAAGCCCACGCCTCCGTAGAACGTCGCAACCGACCGCTTGCGGACGGCGAGCAACGGCTTGAGCTCGGTTTCGATCTGGGCCGCGAGCTCGCGCGTGGGCGCCAGCACGAGCGCCCGGGGACGGCCGGGCTTGGCCCGCGCCACTCGCTGGGCGATCGCGAGCCCGAAGGCGAGGGTCTTGCCGGATCCGGTGGGGGCCCGGCCGCAGACGTCCTGGCCTGCGAGGGCAGGTGCGATGGCCGCGGCCTGGATCGGAAACGGCTCGGTCCTGGAGTGCTGGGTCAAGCACGCGCACAGGTCGTCGGCGACGCCGAGCGCGGCAAAGGTGGTGGTGGTGTCGGTTGGCATTGATTCCTGTCTTGGGGAAGTGGGCGCGACGGGCCCGATCGGCTGCTAAAGGGGAGCCGGTCGAAAGGAAGATCGTTCGCACGGCCCGTCGGCTCTGTAGCACCCAAAGTGCGGAGCACCGACGCCACCCAGCGAGAGCTGGGGCAATAGGTCGACCTTAGCGGAGGTGGCGAACTGGTCGGTGCCGCGTCACGCAGTGGCGACGGCCCGTTGGGTCTCGACCGGCAGCGCGCCCACCTTGGCCTTGCCGACTTCCTCGACCATTTCACCCCGCTTGGCGTACCGGTCGACGTACTCCTGGCCCGACAGCGCCCGCAGCTCGAACATGATCTCGTCGGTGATCTGGCGCAGGACGCGGGGGTCGTCGGCCCGGTCGGCGTACTTGTCGAAATACATCGGCTTGGAGAACTTGACGCCGATGGGCGAGAAGAAATTGGGCTTCACCTGGCCGATGGGCTGCGCCTCACGGGTGCCGATCATGGCCACGGCGATCACCGGGGCGCCGCTCTTCAGGGCCAGGCGCGCCACGCCGGTGTGGCCCTTGTAGAGGCAGCCGTCGGGCGAGCGGGTGCCCTCGGGGTAGATACCGAACAGGCCGCCGGCGCTGAGGACGTCCATGGCCGAGTCGAGGGCCCGCTGGGATGCCGAGCCACCGCCCCGTTTGATGGGGATCTGCCCCACGGCCCGGAAGAACCACGCCGTCTTCGGGTCCTCGAAGTATTCGGCCTTGGCCACGAACGTGATCCGTCGCCTGATCATCAGGGGCAGAAAGATCGAGTCCGAGAACGACAGGTGGTTGCTGGCCAGGATCGCCGCTCCTTCGGCGGGCACGTTGTCGCGCCCGTCGGCCCGCACCTTGAACAGCAGGCGCAGGAAGGGAGTGAGAATCGCCTTCACCACCCAGTAGGTCACGCTGCGAAGGCTACTCACGGGGTCAACCCGCGTTCTTGACCGCGCGGTCAAGTGATCCCTACGGTTGATTCCGATGAATCGCCGTCTCACCCAGCGGGGTCGCGAGCGCCGCCAGCAACTGATGGACTACGCCACGGTCCGCTTCGCCGAGAACGGATACCACCCGACGTCGGTCGCCGAGATCGTGCAGGGCCTCGGTGTCGGCAAGGGCGTCTTCTACTGGTACTTCGCCTCGAAGGAAGAGCTGTTCCTCGAGATCCTCCGCGACGCCCAGCTCCAGCTGCGTCGGCGCCAGGAAGCGGTGATCGCCGACGAGCCCGATCCCGTCTGCCGCATCGAACTCGGGATCCGCGCGTCGATCGCCTGGTTCGACGAGAACCGCGACGTCGTGAAGCTGCTGCAGTTCGCCTCCACCGAGGAGCGCTTCGCGCCTGTGCTCCGCCGGGGCCAGGACGTGGCCGTGGCCGACACGGCCCGCCACGTCAAGGAGGGCATCGTCGAGGGCCGCATCCGCGACCTCGACCCCTTCGTGCTCAGCCACGCCGTCCTCGGCGTTACTGGCCACCTGGCCCGCGAGTTCGTCCACGAGCAAAGCCAGCCCGTCGACGACGTGGCCGAGGCCGCCGTCGCCTTCTGCCTCGAAGGTCTTCTGGGCGGAAAGTGAAGAACGCCCACCCTTGAGTGGGTAGAAATCCCCTGACAGGCGCCCGCAACGTGCTTACCCTGTCATTGCTGGTCTGGGAGGGGGATTCGGGGATGGTTCGAGCGAGGTCGCTGCTGCTGGAAGCGCTCGTAATTGTGGTGGTGCTCGCCTACATCGGCGCCCACTGAGCGCGCCGAAGAACCGGAAGAACTACAGGCGGGTCAGCGCCTTTCGCAGGTTGCGTACGGCTTGACCGATGCGGTGCTCGTTCTCGATGAGGGCGAAGCGCACGTGGCCCTCGCCGCCATAGCCGAAGCCCACGCCCGGTGACGCCGCGACCCTCGCCTCCTTGACGAGATAGGCGGAGAACTCCAGCGAGCCCATGTCGGCATAGGGCTCGGGTATCGGCGCCCACACGAACATCGTGCCCTTGGGCTTCTCGATCTCCCAACCGATCCGAGCCAAGCCGTCACACAGCGCGTCGCGGCGGCCCCAGTAGATCTCGTTGACCTGCTTCGGATAGTCGGACGCCTCGTTCATGGCGACGATGGCGGCGATCTGGATGGGCTGGAAGGTGCCGTAGTCGAGGTACGACTTGATCTTGGTGAGCGCCGCCACGATGTCGGCCCGCCCGACCATGAACCCCACGCGCCAGCCGGCCATCGAGAACGACTTGGTCATCGTGTAGAGCTCGACGGCCACCTCTTTCGCCCCCGGCACCTGGAGAATCGACGGCGGCACGTAGCCGTCGAAGGCGGTGTCGGAGTAGGCGAAGTCGTGGACGAGGACCACGTCGTGCTCACGGGCGAAGTCGACGATCTTGGTCATCCACTCGAGGTCGACGCACGCCGTAGTGGGGTTGTGCGGGAACGAGAGCACGATGACACGCGGCCGAGGCCAGGCGTTCTCCCACGCCTCCATGAGGTTGTCGAAGAAGTTCTGGCCGGGCCCGAGCGGCACCTGACGCACGTCGGCCCCCGCGAAGAGGGGCGCGTAGATGTGGATCGGATACGACGGCGTGGGCACCAGGGCCGTGTCGCCCGGGCCCAGCAGCACCCACATCAGGTGGGAGAGACCCTCTTTGGCGCCGATGGTGGTGACGATCTCGGTGTCGGGGTCGAGCTCGACGTTGAACTTGCGGTCGTAGAGCGACGCCACCGCGGCCCGCAGCTTGGGAATGCCGCGGCTGGACGAATACCTGTGGTTCCGCGGATTGTGTACGGCCTCGGCCAGCTTCTCGACCGCCGCGTCGGGCGACGGGATGTCGGGGTTCCCGAACGCCAGGTCGATCACGTCCTCGCCTGCTCGCCGCGCCGCCATCTTCAAGGCGTCGATCTCGGCGAGGACATAGGGGGGCAAGCCCGTGATGCGTCGGAACTCCATCGCGAAAGGTTACCGGTGGGTCGAATTAGGGCCGTGCTTCGGCGATGAGGTCAACGGCCTCGTCGGCCTCGCCGACATCGAGGGGTGCGCACACGGCCCATGCCGCACCGGCCTCCTCCAGAGCCGCGAGATGGCGGCGCAGGTCATCGACGGTGCCGTGCACCAAGGTGGGCCGGGGTCCGTGACGCTCGAGTTTCTCCGCCGCGTGCTCGTCGGTGCGGCCGATCAGAATCTGGCCCCCCCATGTGACATCGGTCGCGCCGCGGACATCAGCGGCCAGTGCTGCGAACCGCTCGGCGGAGAGACCCCAGGCGTTCCAGCCGTCTGCCGCCTCGGCCGCGATGCGGCGGGCCCGCTCGGAGTCGCCGCCCACCCACGTGGGCACGCCCAGCTCCCGGAGCCGGCGACAGCAGTCCACCAGCTGCCGGGCCCGAGCCTCGGCCGGCGGGAAGCCGACGCCGTAGGCGACGTTCTCGTCGCGATTGTCGCGATCGCCCGTGCCGAGGCCAGCGATGAACCGCCGCCCGTCGAGCATGCGATGGAGGCTGTGGAGGGTGTGCACCAGCACCGCATCAGGCAGGAGTGACACCCGGGCCACGAAGGTGGCGAGCGTGACCGTCGACGTCTCGGCTGCCAAGGCGCCCAACAGGGTGAGCGAATGGAGGGCGGGCCGCTCCGGCCGGTGGAGCGGCCAGAGATGGTCGAACACGAAGACGCCGTCGAGGGCCGCGGCCTCGGCCCGCCGGGCGACGGCCAACGCCGGCTCCGCATCGTGGCGGAACTGCGGAAGAGTGATGCCCAACCTCACGCGGCGTGAGGTTACGGCGCTCGCGAACGAGCGGACTCGCTGCCGCTACCGACCGCGACGGAGGTCGACGACCCGCGGCGCGCGGGCGCGGACCGGGATCGGCTCCATGCGCCGCATTGCGTGACCGACGATCACGGCGACGACGAACGAAACGGCCGTCCAGAGGGCGACGCTGAGCATGACGATGGGGACGACAGCAGCCATATGCCCCTCATCGGCATTCGCGTCACAGAACTTGAGTTACGGCAGTTCGCGCGCGACGAGAGCAGCGCCGATAGCGCCCGCGCGTTCGCCCAACTGGGCGGGCACGATGTCGACCGGTGGCCGGTCGGAGCCGGCCAGCACCAGCTGCGGGAACACTTCTCGCGTCCGGTCCAGGAACAGATCGACGGACTCGAGCATCCCGCCGCCGACGACAATCGTGTCGGGGTCGAAGATGTCGGCCAGGTTGGCGAGCCCCTGGGCGACCCACCACGCGAACGTGTTCATGATCTCGAGCGCTTCGGGGTCACCTTCTCGCGCCGCGGCGCCGACGTGCTCGCCCCGGACGTCGTGGAAGTCGCCTCCCGCCAGCTCGACGACCCGAGTGGCCCGGCCGCCCTCGCCTGCCTCCCGGCCGTAGCGGGCCAACGCGCTCCCGGACGCGTAGCGCTCCCAACAACCGCGGCCCCCGCAGGGGCAGGGCGGACCGTCGGGGTCGACCTTCATGTGGCCGACCTCGCCCGCGAAGCCGTGGGCGCCCCGGGAGAGACGCCCATCGAGTACGAGGCCCCCGCCGATCCCCGTGCCGAAGGTGACCACCACGGCGTCGTCGCTGCCCTTGGCGGCGCCGAGCTCCCGCTCGCCCCACGCCGCGCACGTGGCGTCGTTGTCGACCTGGACCGGCAACTGCAGGCGCTCCTCGAGGAGCGTTTTGATGGCCAGGTCGCGGATGCCCGGCAGGTTGGGGCCGAGGTGCAGGACGCCATCGCGATCGACAAGGCCGGCGGCGCCGATTCCGACGGCATCGACTGGGCACTCGGCCCGCTGGGCGTCGATCACGGCCACGAAGGCGTCGATGAGGGCGGTCGCGCCCTCGGGCGTGGGGACGCGCCGCTCACCGACGACGTTCCGGGCATCGTCGACCGTCACGGCGAGCATCTTGGTTCCGCCCACGTCGACTCCCACCGTGCGCGGCATACCGGCGGTCAGAAGCGCAGCAGGGCGCCGATACGCCCGAGCACGTCGAGGTCGGCGTTGCCCCGGCAGACCTCGACGTGACACGACTGGGTCAGGGCCTCCTGGACGGCCTCCTCGACGACGTCCTCGGCCTGCTCCATGCGCTTCGAGCACAGCGGGCACGACGGTCCGCGTATGGCGAGGAAGTCGCACGACTGGCAGCGCCACCCGGGCGTCTCGAAGCCGTCGGACACGAGCAGGGTGTCGACCCGGCGCTCGACGAGTGCGGCGAGCACGGCGTCGAGGCCGACGACGGCGCCGTCGCCCCTGGCGGCGGCGGACCGGAGACGCTCGACGTCGGCTGCCTCGTGGCGGCGGAGCACCTCCTCCTCGGCCACTACGGCCGCCTCCCGGACCTCGTCCTCGCGGGCGCCCACGGGAACGTTGAGCCGCGCCGCGATGCGATCGCGCAGGTAGGGATGGAGCGTGCGCTCGAGAGGGCCCGCGATGTCGGCCGGCGCGCCGACCAGCAGCTGGTCGAACCCGCTCTCCTGGAAGAGCTCGAAGGCGGCGGTTGCCGTGTGGAGGAGATGGCGTCGGGTCGCGCTGTCGACGTGGTCGCGCATCTGATCCTTGGCCATGTCGCCGCCGTCGTCCTCGTGACGAGGCAACCGGTCGAAGCGCTCGCTCCAGTCGACCAACTGCCCGAGCTGGAACACGAACATGCGGGCCCGCTGCCGGTCCGCGAGCAGCACGGCGAAGCGCTCGGCCCGCTGGATCACGGCCTCCAGTTGACGGACCTGCGGGTGTTGGTTGACAACGACGCGGTTGACGACCGGCACGGGGAGGTGCAGCGGCTCCCACAGATCGCCGAGGGAACTGACGAACAGCGCGAGGCCGCGTGTGTGCGAACGATCGAAGCCGCCCTTGACGTGGTCCTCGACGCGCTTGAGGTCCTTGCATGCGTTGTGGTGGCCGGCGCGGTGCTCGCGCTCACGCACGGGCCGGAGCATGCGCTCGAGCTCGACCTCGTAGTCATGGGGACGGACGTAGCGGCGCCCGTCGACGTCGAGATAGCAGGTCACCACCGGGCCCGGACCGCTGAACGCGGCGAGGGAGCGCAACACGTCGCCGCTGAGCAGGTCGGCGACCGGCGTCTTCAATTAAGAAACCCGGATGTGCTGGACGCGGCGCTGGCCGTTGCTCTTCGGCGCGCCGTTGGTGGCTCCGGCCAGGTGGGCGACAGCGGTCGCCAAGGCGAGCAGGTCGGCGGGATCCTTCACCATGTCCTCGGCCACGTCGAGCGCGGCCCGCGCCGCCTCGATCATCTCGAGGGCCGCCGCCTGCAGGTGCTCCACAACTTCGTGGGCCTTCTCCTCGTTCAGTTCGCCGCCCCCCCTTCGGTCACGAAGGTGACCTCCAGCCGGTCCCCCACCATACGGGCGCCGGAGACGCTCCGCCGCTTGAGCGAGTCGGGCAGCACGATGCCGCGCCGATAGGGCCCGACGCGCACGAGCAGTTCGTCCTCTACGCGCCCCAGGTCGAGGTCGTCCTGGTCGGCGAACGGCAGCTCGAGGGACAGGATGTAGTCCTCGCCCCGCCGCGCGACGGAGAGCGGCTGTCCCTGGTGGAGCACGGCAGCGGCGTCGCACTCTCCGTACAGCAGCTGGCCGAAGGTGCGGAGGCGCTCGACGCCCACCAGCTCGTCGGGCGCGAGCTCGGCGCGCAAGACGGGCAACGGCGAGAAGCCCTCCTCGATGGCCGACAGGTGCTCCGCGTGGGCCTCCTTCCACGCCTTGAACCACGGGTCGGTGACGGCATCAGGCAGCAGGCGGTTGGCGATGACGGCGTCGACGCGGTAGCCGAACAACGACAGGTACGTCGACAGCCGGCGAGCCTCGGCGATCACCATGCGCTCGGGGTTGACGACCAGTCGCACGCTCGTGCGGTCGCCGTCGGTGAGGAGCTCACGTACGCCGTCGAGCTTGTCGTAGAAGCGCCGGGTGGCGTCGAACACTTCCTCGCCCGCCACGGGCAGCGACGTAACCCGGGTGAGGATGGGACGCACGGCCTTCACCAGCCGGCGCTCCATCGGGAAGATGCGGTCCATGTACCAGGACAGGATGTCGGGAAGCGAGAGGAAGCGAATCGTCTCTGCGGTCGGGGCGCAGTCGACGACGATCACGTCCCACGTGCCTGACTCCGCGAACGACTTGATGTCGCTCAGGCTGAAGATCTCGTCGAGCCCCGGGATCACCGAAAGCTCTTCGGCCTCGACGGCGTCGAGCCCCGCCCAGCCGAGCACCTCCTGGAGGTAGCCCTGGATCTCACCCCACGCGTCCTCGAGGCGCTCCTGGGCGTCGAGCTGCTGGCCCCAGAGCATGGGCGTGATCGGCGAACCGACGGAGGTGAGCGGCACGTCGAAGGCGTCGGCCAAGGAGTGCGCGGGGTCGGTCGACAGCACGATCGTGCGCAGGCCGGCATCGGCGCAGCGAAGCGCGGTGGCCGCGGCCGTAGTTGTCTTGCCGACACCGCCCTTGCCCGTGAAGAGCAGGATGCGAGGCGACTTGGTGCTAGCGCTCACGATGACTCGACGAATTTCTTCAACTCGCGCAGGGCGGTACCCATGATCTTGCCCTCGGCGCGGCGCTTCACGAACCCGGGGATGGGAACGATGAGATCAACCTCCAGGTGGTAGGTGACGAGCGTTCCTGCGTCTTGGGCATCAAAGGTGTAGGACCCGTCGAGCACCCGCATGATGCTCCCCTCGACCAGCTTCCACGACATCGAATTGGGGATGTCGGAGTAGTCGTAGGCGAGCGTGTAGCGCGCGCTCTGGCCCATGGCCGCCGCCCGGTAGGCGACGAGCGTGCCACGCCCCTCGTCGTCGCGCTCGCGCACCTCGACGTCCTTGATGTCGGCCGCCCAGTCCGGGTAGCGCTCGAAGTCGAGGAGCACGTCGAGCAGCTTTTGCGGCGTGGCGTCGATCGTTATCTGTTCTGTCGCTCGTTCGGCCATGTCAGTTCAATACGCACCGAGTTCAGGTGGCGGGGCTGTTTCGCTTGACGACGGTGAAGTAGTACCCAAGAACGATCCCGTACCCGAGCAGGATGGGCACGGTGAGTATGGCCACCACGAGCCACCGTATCCACGCCCGCTTGTCGTCCGCTCCTCCGAGGAAGTGGTCATCCGGCCGGTTGCTGCAGTCGACCAGTGAGAGCACGGCCGGAAACTCCAGACCGATCACCAACAGGACCCACTGCACGGTGGGGTCACCCTACTTGCGCTTCGGCGCCGGTCGTCGGGGCGGAAAGGTGCCGTGGCGCGCCGACCAGAGGCCGCACAGGCCAAGCGCGTACACGGGGGCCAGGATGGCGGTCGCGGCGATTGTGTAGGGGCGGGCCGCGGCTGTGCCGAACGCCACAACGACCTCGACCGCGAGTGACCCGAACAGCTGGGTCCGCACCTGCGTCGGCGCACCCGACAGCAGGTACAGGTTGCTGACCGCGATCTCGTCGGTGCGGCTGCGCGCCACCGCGAGGGCGAACGCCCAGACGAACACGGCGCAGCCAACGACGAACAGCGCGAGGCTCACACCGAAACCCACCCACGCCAACGCGCTCGGCGCGACGACGCCGGCAACGGTCGCCAGCGCAAACGCAATCGTCCCTACCCACGAAGCGCGGATGATGCCCGCGCCGCTCATGCTCGCTGCACCTCGATGCCGCGGAGGGCGTCGTCGAGGCGGGCGGCAAGCACGTCGTACGCGTAGTCGCGTTCAGCGCGGCGCCGCGCCGCGTGCCCCTGGGCACGGCGCAGGTCTGGGTCGTCGAGGAGCCGGGCCAGGGCCGCCGCCACCGCGGCTGCGTCGTGGGGCCGGCGCACCACGAAACCGGTTTCGCCGTCGGCCACCGCTTCCCCGGAGCCGCCGCTGTCACCTGCGACCTGGGGAACGCCGGAGGCGGCGGCTTCGAGGAAGACGATGCCGAACCCCTCCTGCTCGAGGCCGCCCCAACGGTTGCGGCACAGCATGGCGAATACGTCGGCGCAGGCGTAGAGCGACGGCAGGCGGGCATCCTCGACGCGACCCAGAAGTCGCACGGGCGCGCCGGTGCGAGCCACGAGGCGGTCGAGCCGGGCTCGGTCGCGCCCGGCGCCGGCGATTGCGACGGTGAGGTCCGGCCGCATCGTCGCCAGGCGGACCGCCGCACCGATCAGGGTGTCCATCCCCTTCCGCGGCACGAGCCTGCTGACGCTCACGACCAGGCGGCCCTCCGCGGGGAGGCCGAAGGACGTCCGGGCGCGGGCCCGCTCCTCAGCACGCATCGGCGTGAAGCGCTCGACGTCGACGCCGGGCGGCACGAGCGTTGTCGGAAGCGATCGCTCAGCGACCCCGTCGGCTTGATCGGACACCCACTTGCCGGCGGCAATCACATGGGCGGCGCCGCGCAGCACATCCGCGAGGAGGGCGTGCGAAATCGGCAACCGGCCCGGCACGCTCACCTCGGCGCCGTGCACGACGACGGCGTAGGGGACGTCGACGTGGCGGCCCACCCGACCCAGGGGAAGGGCGGGGTCGAGCACGGCGAGCGCCGCGTTCGTCTCGCGGGCGAGGGCGTTGACCCTGGCGGCCACCGCTGATGTCGGGAACAGCACCCGCTGCCGCGTGCGCTCCACCCGAAACGGTTGGGCGCCGTCAAAGACGGCGTCACCCGCGTACGGCGTCGTCAGCACCGCGAACCGCTCCGGTGGCAGGCGTCGCCAGAGCTCCCACAGATAGCTCTGGATGCCGCCCAGCTTGGGCGGGAAGTCGTTGGTGACGAGAAGGTGGGTCACGCAGCGATCAGGCCGCCACCAAGTCGGCACGACCCAGACGCTCAGCGGCCCACGCGGCGTGGGAGCGCAGCATGGGATCGGCGTCGGCGAGCGCCTTGCGGAGTGCCGCCTCGACGGCAGGGTCGGCGCCGTCGCCCACGTTGCCCAGCACGACGAGGGCGTTGCGGCGCAGGTAGCGGGGCTGACGGCTCGGGATGTACCAGCGCCCGTGGCGGGCCAGGAGCTCGTCGTCGGACGCGGCCAGCACGTCCAGCACCGGCACCCACGCTTCGTCGTCCGCCGCGGCCGCGGGCGGCGGGTGGCGGCGATCCTCCAGGCGGTTGGGCGGACACGCCTCCTGGCAGTCGTCGCAGCCGTAGAGACGGTCACCGAGCGCCTCGCGGAACTCGACGGGAAAGTCGCCGGGCGCCTGTAGGAGGTGGGCCAGGCAGCGGCGGGCGTCGAGCACGCCGGGCGCCACGAGTGCTCCGGTCGGACACGCGGGCAGGCATCGGCTGCACGTCCCACAGCCGTCGGCGACGGGAATGGCGACCGGGAGTACGGCGTCGGTGACGACCGAGCCGAGGACGAACCACGAGCCGTGCTCGGGAATGAGCACGTTGGCGTTCTTGCCGTACCAGCCGAGCCCGGCGCGCACGGCCGCTTCCCGGTCGACCAGGCGATTGTCGTCGACCAGCACGATGGCCCGGTGCCCCTGCGCGGCGAGGCAACTGGCGACCGCGCCAAGGGCCCGGCGAAGCGGTTCGTAGTGGTCACGCCAGGAGTAACGGGCGACGCGGGCGACCGCGCCGGGCGGCGGGGTGGGAGCCGCGGCCCGGTACGAGCGGGCGCCGACCACGAGTGAGCGCGCCCCCGCCACGACTGACGCGGGGTCTGTGGCCCGCTCGGGGTTGCCGTAGGTGAAGTGCATCCCGCCGTGCAGCCCCGCGGCCTTGCGCTCGACCAGGTGGCGACGGGCGTCGAGGAAGGGCTCGGCCTTGGCCACGCCGATGGCGTCGAGGCCCGCGTTCAGCCCGGCGACGCGAATGTCCTCCCAGAGCTCGCTCACGGAACAATCCTGCCCGCCCGGCGGCGGCTGCTTCTATCTGACGCGCAGAGGGCGCTGGGATTTGCCGCCG
Organism: Acidimicrobiales bacterium; assembly: GCA_035948135.1. Lineage (GTDB taxonomy): Bacteria > Actinomycetota > Acidimicrobiia > Acidimicrobiales > AC-14 > CADDZP01. The sequence goes on from DASZJL010000022.1 coordinate 60,430, forward strand.
CCGTCGCCTTGCGTCGACTTGCGGGCCATCAGCCGGCGAGCCAGCAGGCTGCGAGCGAGCGGGCCGGAGAGCGACGGCGCCGCGGGCTGATCGTTGTTGTTTGTCTTGCGCCCCGGCTGTTGGGCACGGGCGGGAACCCGGCGGGGTCGAACAGCGCGCTTCGACGCTGCCTCCTTCGCCGAGGAGGCGGCGATGCGCGGTCTCCGCGGCTGCTCGGCACGAGGCGTGGTGGCGGGCGGCACATCGAACTCGTCGACGTCGGGTTCGCGGGCGGGCGCGGGCCGCGGACGCGGTTGACGTCGATCGACGCGGGCTTTGGTTGCGGCCAAGCGGGGCGGCGCCGGAGCTGCAACGGGAGCGACGGCTTCGGTCTGCTTCTTCGTCGTCTCCGACGCGGAGGCCGGGGCCGGCCGGGCCGGTGCTCGTTTGCGCGGTGCGGGCGCCTTCTTCGGCGCCGTCGACGAGCGCGCCGTCGTCGTCCTGGCCCTCGGACGGCGCGTCGCCTTGGTAGCGGTCTCCCGAGCCGGCCGCCTCGCCGTGGTCTTCTTCGGCGTTGCCCGCTTCGGCGTTGCCCGCTTCGCCGTGGTCTTCTTCGGCGTTGCCCGCTTCGCCGTGGTCTTCTTCGGCGTTGCCCGCTTCGGCGTTGCCCGCTTCGTGGCCTTCTTCGGCGCCGCTCGCTTGGTCGACTTCCGCGCCGGTGCCGTTCTCGCCGTGGACTTCTTTCTCGCCGTCGACTTCTTTCTCGCCGCCGACTTCTTTGTGGGAGTGGGCTTCTTGCGAGCGGTCGGACGCGGCGTGCGCCGGCGACGGCGGGGGGCCGGCCGTGGTGCCGGGGTCGGGGTCTCGTCGGGCTCGATGTCGTCGATGACTTCCTCGGTGACGCGGACCGGCGGGGCCGCGGCGGGACGGGGCGCCGGCGCGGGCAAGGCAGGCGGGCGGCGGCCCTTCTCGACGTACCCGAGCTCGGATGCGAGCCGGTTGCGGGACACGAGCTGGTTGATGTCGAGGTCGAGCTCCCACTCGGCCACCTGCAGCCGTGTGCGTGAGGTGTAGCGGAAGCGAATCATCCACACCTCGTCCTGGAGCTGGAACGCGCTCCATCCCTGCTCGAACGCGTCCTCACTGATGGCCACGCCTTTGTCGGCCAGGTTCCAGCGCACCGACGTGCCGAGCGGTTGGGTGGACTGGCCGAGCCGCGCCTTGGAGTAGGTCATGGCCCGGGCCCGTTCGACCATCTGGGCCTGCTCGGCGACGACGGGTACGGCGAAGCGCTCGACCCACTCGGCGTCGACCCCGGCCTCGGCGGCCACTTCGGGGATCGAGCGCCCAGACCGCAGATGGGCCTGGATCTCCCGGGGCGTCAGCCGGCTGCTGGGGCGCGCTCGCGGGCGAGCCCCGTCGTCCTCCCCCTTGTCGCCGTTGCGCAGGCGCTCGGCCTCGGCGATGGTGGAGAGCAGCTCCTTGTCGAGCGGCACCAGGTAGCCGCCCGCCTTCGATCCGCGGCGCGCGCTGAAGATGAGGCCGTCAAGATCGGTGGTGAACCCGACGAGGTGGAGTTTCTGCACGCGCTTCCTCGTAGCCCGCCGGTCGGGCCGCTCTACGCGGCGACAGTAACACCCGTGTCCGTAGCCGAACGCGAATAGGGGCTATCCAGCGTGCCGCGAATAGCGGAGCCTGGGCACCAGACCGGCGTCTGACAGCAGGCGGACGGCCCGCACCTCGGCCGCGTCGATGATCACGGCGTCGTCGGGTTCGCGGCCGCAGATGAACGTCACCACGCAGTCGTCGCACGCCGAGGTGTGCTGCATGGTGCACTCGTCACAGGAGATCGTCATCGGCTCGTGGGAGGTCATGCCCAAAGGATGACAGGGGGGTACGACAGTTTCGTTTCCGCCTAGGAGGCGTCGCCGGCGTCGGCCTCCTCGAGGGTCTCCACCTGGCTCCCGCTCCCGCACCACCGGCAGGCCACCTCCTCGACGACCTCGGAAAGCACGTCCTCGTCCTCGACCGTGAGCTCGCCGCCGATGGCGTAGTGATGGAAGGCGCGCGTGCGCCGCGTCACGGTGACGTCGAAGCGGGTGAGGTTGCCGCACGCTGCGCAGCGGTAGCGGGTGGCCACGGCGCCCGTACTCTAGTGGTCCCTTGACTGACCAACGCCTCCGGGCCGTGTGCGAGCTGATGATCCCTGGTGTTCGGGAGAACGCCGGGCTCCACGAGTACGACGGGCGAATTCAGGACCTGTCCCCCGACGGCGTGCGCGCCGGCTTGGGCCGCTTGGAGCCGTCCGGCACGCCGGCCGACCACGACGAGGCTCACCTCCAGGCGTTCGAGCACATGCTGCGCGTGGGCTTCGCTGAGCTCGAGGAGCACCGCAGCAATCCTCTCGTGCACCTCGACAACCTCGACCTTTCCGTCTACGACCGCGAGTACGCACCGGCCGACGAACGGCAAGCGGCGCGTCGCCGGCACCTGGCGGCGTGGCCCGACGCCGTCGACATGGCGCTCGCGTCCCTCGACCGCGTGTCGGCTCCGACGGCCGCCGCCCTCTTGGGTGCTGTCGGCGGGCTGGCGAGCGGGCTCGACGACGGCGATCCAGTGGCGGCCGCGGGCCTGGCCGCCCATCGCCGCCTCGTCGCCCATCTGAAGCGGGCCGCGGCCGAGGGTGACCCCGATCCCGCCATTGGCGAAGGAGGCCTGACGCGCCTCCTGAGCAGCGCCGAGGCGATCGACGTCGACTTGGGCGCGCTGGCCCGCCAGGCCGACGACGACCGCGACCGCCTACGCGCCGAGTTGGAAGAGGTGTGCGGACGCCTCGGCCCCGGGCGGCCCGTCGACGACGTCATCGCCGACCTTCTGGCCGACCACCCCGACGCGGGCGGTGTTGTCGACGAAGCACGCGCCCAGGTCGAGGAAGCCGTGGCCTTCACCCATGAGCGCAACCTGGTTCCCGGCCTCGACGGCGAGTGTCTGGTCGGGCCCACTCCGCCCGCCCGGCGGTGGGCCTTCGCCATGATGTCGTGGGCCGGTCCGTACGAGCCCGACGCCCCGTCGTGGTACCACATCACCCCGCCGGAACCGACGTGGCCGCCGGAGCAGCAGGAAGAGTGGCTCGAGGCGTTCAACCGCACGACGCTCCCCGCCATCACCGTGCACGAGGTGGCGCCCGGTCACTTCGCCCACGGGCGCGTGATGCGACGGGTGTCGGGCGACGTCCGCAAGACGTTGATGTCGATGTCGTTCGTCGAGGGCTGGGCCCACTACGCCGAGCAACTGTGCGTCGAGGAGGGCTTCCGGGCCGACGACGCCCGCTTTCAGGCCGGCGTCGCCATCGAGGCGCTCGTCCGCGTCACCCGCCTAGCCGTATCGATCGGGCTGCACACCGCGCAGATGTCGATGGACGAGGCCGCCCGCCGCTTCGAGCAGGACGCCCACCTTCAGGGGCCGGCCGCTCGCAGCGAGGCGGCGAGGGCCACGTTCGACCCCACGTACGGGCGCTACACGTGGGGCAAGCTCGAGATCCTGCGGCTCCGCGAGAAGACTCGGGCAGCATGGGGCCCCGACTTCTCGCTGCCGCGATTCCACGAGGAGCTACTCGGCCTGGGCGCCCCACCGCTGGGCCTGATGGCGAGCGGGCTGCGCGTCTGACCTCTCAGGCGCGTGACGGGTAGACGCCCTGCAGGGCGATGATGAAGTTGAGCGTCAGATAGGGCGGCATGTTGTTGTGCGGCAGGTTCCCGCCCGTGACGCTGAGAGCAGAGAAGTTCATCGACGGCGGTGAGGTCCCCGGCGCCGAGTACAGGTTCTCCGCCCGCCTGCCCTCCGTCGCCTTGGCCCACGTCGCGTTGACGACGCCCGTCGTGCTGCCCGCTCCGTCCACGGCAGTCACGGCGTGGGAATGCTGCGCTATCTCAGAAACGAGCAGGGTCACGGCCGGCACCCCCGCCGTCTCACCGAGCAACCGGTCTGACAGCCCGGATCCCTGCCCGCGGCCAAGGGGCGCCATTCCCTGGAGATTGGGGAGGGCGAAGTTGGACGTTCCGTTGCCGCCATAGGTGGTACCCAGCAGCGAGAACAGGGCCGTGTTCTGGCTGATCGACAAGAGCTGGCCGTTGCACAAGGCCCAGCTCCGCGGCGCGAAGTTTCCCGCGAAGATCCGGATCTCGGCAACGAAGGGGTTTGCCATCGACGTCTCCCTGGCGTCAGTTCTGGCTGGGGAAGATCCCCACCAGCGCGATGATGAAGTTGAGCACCAGGTAGGGCGACTCGTTCTGGTGCGGCTGGCCACCCCCGATGCTCGCCACCGACGCCGGGTTCATCGAAGTGTTGGGCGTGGCCGCATAGTTGAGCTCGCCGCTGTTGGCCCACAGGTTGCCGGCCGGCGAGCCCTGGTCGGCGGCATTGGCGCTCGCTTTGACCGGGTGGGTGTGGCCCGGGAGCTCGCCGATCACCAGGCTGTGGGTCTTCTCGCCGCCCGTCTGGCCGAGCGAGAACCCGTTGCCGAAGTGGAGCGGAGCCTTTTCCTGGAGGTTCGGCAGACCAAAGTTCACCCGGCCGTCGCCGCCGTAGGTCGTGCCGAGAATCGAGAACAGCGCCTGGTTCTGGTTGATCGCCAGCAACTGGCCGTTGCAGAACGCCCACCCCTTGGGCGGGAAGTTCCAGGAGATGATCTTGATCTCTCCGAGGAATGGTTCATCTCCCATGGGGCCATACCTGTCTTGTGATCAGCGGAGTCATGACTGTGTAGGAAAGACGCCGAAGAGCGCGATGATGAAGTTGAGCGTAAGGAACGGCAGCATGTTGTCGTGGGGCTGGTTCCCACCGGTGTTTTGAATCGCCGCTGCATTCATGACCGCGGCCGGCGCCTGAGCCGAGTACTGGCTGCCTGTCCATGAAGCCCACACGGCATTCGACGGGTTCGGGGTCGTACCGACCGTGTTGCCGGCGGGCACGTGACTGTGGCCCGGCAGCTGTGGGGTGGTCAGGGTCACCGACTCCGCTCCGCCGGCCTGGCCGGGGACGAATCCGTTGAAGTCGTGCGCCGCGTGTAGCGGCACCCGGCTCCGCAGGTCGGGGAGGGCGAAGGTACTCTGGCCGTCGCCGCCGTAGGTAGTGCCGATGAGGTTGAACAGGGTCTCGTTCTCAGTGATCGGGACGAGAGAACCGTCACAGAAGGCCCAGCCCACCGGCGCGAAGTTGCCGCCGAACATCCGGATCTCACCTACGTACGGTTGGCTCATGAGACCTCGTTCTCACCGGCCCGTCGATTGATCACGGCCTCCAGGAGGAGGTGCTGCTCGTGACGTCCGACCGGAACGAGGAAGAGGTCGACCGGCCCCACGTCGTCGTGGGCAACCCGGTAGGTGCCCTGCGCGATGGGCGCATCGGCCGGGGCCGCGAAGAGCAACGAGAACCCCTCCCAACCCGGCGTAGCCGCGGCGTCGGTGAGCTCGACGAGCTCGGCAGGAAATGCCGACACACCGTCGAGCTGGAACGTTGCCCCGACGAGGGGCGCAAACATTGCTCGCGCGAGCGGCGCGGTCACGCTCACGCTCCTGACCACCGCATCAGCACGGACAGGCCCGCCTCGCCGACAGCGCGGAACCCCAGCCGCTCGTACAGCCGCCACGCCGGGTTCGTGCGCTCGACGTGGAGCGAGACCGAACGTCCGTTGCGGTCCGCCTCCTCGACCAGGTGGGTCAGCAGAGAGCTGCCGGTGCCCTGCCCGCGGTGCTCCGGCAACAGCGCGATGTCGATCACGTGGATGTCGTCTTCGGTGCGGTCGACCGCGAGGCGCCCGGCAGGCCGGCCGTCGACGAGGATCACGTCGAAGTCGGCGCTCGGAAACTGCCCGCGGTAGGCGAGGCGCTGGATGCGGGACTGCGAGTCACAGAACGCCCGCCGCTCGTCCTCTGACCACGGGACGATGGACAGCTCCTGCTCCCGAGTGGTGGCGTAGAGCTCGCACAGGAAGGCGTCGTCGCCGGCTTCCTCGGGCCGGAGCACGACGGTGAGCGCGGGTGCGGCGCTCATGGCCGATGCCGGTTGACGATGACCTCGTAGCGCTGACCGGCGGCGGTACGGGCGCCGGGCACGGCGAACAGCGCCATTGGCCCCACGTGCGAGTGCGTGAAGCCGAACATCCCCTGGCTGGCGCCGCCTCCGGGTGCGGTGGTGAAGACGAGCGAGAACTGGCGCTCGTGATCGCTGGCGACTGAGAGGTCGTTGACCTCCGCCAGCACGGCCCGCTTGGACCGGCCGTCCTGGCTCATGTGGAACGTGGACCCAACCAGCGGCTTGAACGTCGAGCGCACCAAGTGCTGCGCTTGCCCAGTGGCCGCCTTGACGAGGGACGCCACCGCGGCGGCCGGCGATTCGGAACCGCTCGTCTGGGAGCCAGCGCGGCCCAGATTCTCGGCAACCACGGTCGCGCCCGCGGCGGCCGCTGCCAGGGCCACCCCCGACTTGAGCATTGTCCGCCGTGACACTTCGGCTGCCATCACTGTCCCCCCGCTCGGCAGGGCGAGTGTAAGTGCGCCTTGGTGGCGGGGCCAGGGGGTCGGATGGAAATATCTTCGGACAAACGCGGTGAATGCCGCGAGCCGTGGGGTCGAGCCATTGACGCTCCCCCGGCCACATCCCAGACTGCGTTCCGCACAACGCGCCCGGCCGGACGCGAGTGGGGGACGGGGTCGATGAGCGGACGAGGGCAGCGAGTGCGGTCGGTATTGCGGCTCGGCGTCGGCGGCCTTCTGCTCGGGAGCGTCCTCGGGTTCGGGGCCGTCCTCTTGCATGCCGGCGCCGCCAGCGCCGCGGGCCCCTTCACTGTCAACACGACCACCGACGAGCACCTCACCACCTCGACGTCGACGACGTGCGTCAGCCCCAGCGGATGCAGCCTGCGGGCCGCCATCGAAGCCGCCAACAACGCCGGCGGCTCGACAACGATCAACGTGCCTGCGGGGACGTTCAGCCTCAGTCTCGGCGAGCTGCGGGTCGGCACGTACCCCGGCAGCCAGTCGAGTTACGCCATCACCATCGTCGGCGCCGGAGCCGCCTCTTCGATCGTGAATCAGACCGATGGCTCCAACCGGGTCTTCGACCTCGACCCCAACCTTCACGGCAGCGTCGACATCACCATCAACGGCCTCAAGATCACCGGCGGCCACGACGCGGCCGACACCTTCGGGGGCGCCGGGATCATCGGCGGGTTCGAGGGGCTCTCGGGGAACACGAACCCCGACAACACCATCTTGACCAACTGCACGATCGACAACAACCACACCTCTTCGGCGACGGCCACGAACAGGCCCGGCGGCGGCGTGCAGTACATCGGCGGCAACCTGACGATCACCAACTGCACGATCTCCAGCAACTCGTCGGGGAGCAGTGAAGGCGGCGGCGTCTTCTACGACTCTCACTCGCCGGCCAACGGCACCCTCACCGTCACGGGCTCGACCTTCTCCAGCAACACCCTTACGAACACCTCGGCCGTGTTCGTCGGCGGGGCGGGGCTCAAGGTGAAGGGCATCACCGGCGCCCACTACCTCGTCGACAACACGCAGTTCGTGAGCAACACGGCCACCGGCACCGGCACCGGCCCGGTGGGGGGCGGCGCCATCTCGTCGAACCAGGGTGACCTCCAGGTCACGCATTCCACGTTCACCGGCAACCACGCCGACGGCGCCAACGTCGGCAACGCAGGCGGCGGTGCGATCAACGTGGCCGCGGGCGGCGACGCCTCTACCAACTTCTTCGTTCACTTCAACCGCATTGTCGGCAACTCCGCCACGAACGGCCCCTCGGGGGTCTTCGGAGTGTCCGGGCTCGACTTCACCGACAACTGGTGGGGGTGCAACACTGGCCCTGGTACTACAGGCTGCGACGGAGCTACGGGCCCGACCGTGGCGCCCCGGATCGTGCTCACGAACGCCCCGAACCCGGCGACCATCCGCGTGGGCGACACGTCGACCCTCACGGCGGACTTCCTCCACGACTCGGGCAACAACCCCCTGACCACCGCCAACATCAGCGCCTTGATTGGCCTGCCGGTCGCGTGGGCCGCCCCGGACGGGGGCTCCATCGCCGGGGGCGCGCAGACGACGATCCAGAGCAACGGTAAGGCGACGGCGACCTTCAACCCGACCACTTTTGGGGTCTTCCACCCGACGGCCAAGGTCGACAACGGGACCGCGTCGGCCACAGTCACCGTGCTCGCCCCGCCCAGCATCTCCAAGGCGTTCAACGCTCCGAGCTTCCCGCTGAACGGCGACAGCACGCTGACGTTCACCATCACCAACCCGAACACGGCGAACGGCCTCAGTGGGCTGGCCTTCACTGACAACTTCCCGGCGCACATGAAGGTAGCCGGGACCCCCGGTGTCCTGAACAACTGCAACGGCACCTTTACGGCGACGAGCGGCTCGTCGAGTGTCAGCCTCTCCGGCGGCACCATCAACGCCAACACCACTTGCACGGTGTCGGTGCACGTCACCAGCGATCAGTCCGGGTCCGTCACCAACCAGTCCGGCAACGTGTCCGCCACCGACGCCGGCGGCCTCACCGGCAACACGGCCACCGCCTCCGTCACCGTGGTCAGTCCGCCGACCATCACCAAGTCCTTCAACCCCACGTCGATCCCGCTGAACGGAACCTCGACGCTGAGCCTGTTGATCACCAACCCGAACAACAACTCGATCAGCCTCAGCGGTATCGCCTTCACCGACTCCCTGCCGTCGGGCATGGTCGTGAACGCCACGACCAATCTGTCGAACACCTGCGGGGGGACAGCGACCGCCACCGCCGGCTCGTCGAGCGTCAGCCTGACCGGTGGGACCCTCGCCGCGGGGGCCAATTGCACTGTGTCGGCGGTCGTGAAGGGCACCAGTGCCGGAGCCTTGGCGAACAGCTCGGGGCCGGTGACTGCCACCGAGTCGGGGTCGGCCTCGAACAGCTCCTCGGCCACCCTCACCGTCGTGGCCCCCCCGACCATCGCAAAGGCCTTCAGCCCGTCGACGATCCCGCTGGGCGGCACGTCTTCGCTGGG
>DASZJL010000023.1:0-6462 GCA_035948135.1 Acidimicrobiales bacterium
GGTCGTTCGTCGCCTGGACCCGCTGGTCGTACCAGTCGACGGCCTCGAGCTCCTCGACGAGGGAGGTCAGCGCCCGGTGGCGGTCGATCGTCGCCTCGTCCAGCCGCTCGGCGGGTTCGTGCAGTCCTTCGCTTCCCATGGTCGTCACAAACTAACGCGGGACCGCCTGAAATGTGCCGGCCGGAGCCCGGGCGAGGCGGCCGACGAAGCCGGTCAGCGCTACGAGGGTTCCGCTTTAGGGTGAGATCGGCGAGGAGGATCCATGAGTATCGAGATCAACCACATGATCGTTCCGGCCACAGACAGGAAGGCTTCGGCTCGGTTCCTGGGCGACATCCTCGGCGTCGAGCCGGGCCCCGTGATCATCGGGCACTTCGAGCCGCTCCAGGTCGGTGGCGTCACGCTCGACTTCATGGACTCTGCCGAAGTCCAGTCGATGCACATCGCATTCGTGGTCGACGACGCGACGTTCGACGCCGCGCGGCAGCGCTTCGAGGAGCTGGGCACTGCGACCTTCGCCGACCCGATGCGCAGCCAGCCCGGCGAGATCAACCACCGTTGGGGCGGCCGGGGCATTTACTTCGACGACCCGGACGGTCACTTCTTCGAGCTGATGACCAGGTTGCCGCAGTGACACTGGCGGCCTGAGCCTGACGGAAGCCCGGGTGGAGACGGATCCACCCGCCTATCGACCCCGGGGTTGACGACCCAGGAGCCGGATTTCCGGACACTGGGTCCATGACCTTCACCGATTACCTCATCGACATCAGTGTCATCGCCATCGTGCTCGTCCAAGTGAAGAGCCGGCGCCTCACCGTCAAAGCCCTCCTGCTCCCGATCGGGATCGTCGCCTACGTGGCGTTCAATTTCCTGAAGGGGATTCCCACCGCCCAGAACGACCTGTTCCTCGTGATCGGGGCCGTCGCCATCGGCGCGACCCTCGGCGGCCTGGCCGGCAAGTTCACGACGGTCACCCGTCGTGCCGACGGCGTCTTCGCCAAGGCCGGCCTGGCCGCGGCGGCGCTCTGGATCCTGGGCACCGGCGGCCGCCTGGCCTTCCAGGTCTGGGCGACCCACGGTGGCGGCCCGGCCATCACGCACTTCAGCGCCACCCACGGGATCACGAGCGCCACCGCCTGGACGGACGCCCTCATCCTCATGGCGCTCTCCGAGGTCGTCGTGCGCACGGCCGTCCTCGCCTGGCGCTCCGGCCTCCTCTCGGTGGGAGCGGCTCGGGCACTGGGTACGGCGGCCCCCGCCACCGTGCCGCCGGTCTCGACCTGTCTGGCCCCCGCTTCTCCCGTCCGGTCCCGCACCCTGGTCCCGAGCGGCGTGGGGTCCATGATGGACAGCGGTGACGGTCCTCTTTCCTGATCCCGATCGTGTGCCGCCCCGGTGGGGCGGCCTGGCCAACGGCCTGACCCTGGCAGGGTTGGGCCTTTTGGTCTTTGGGTCTGTCACCGGGATTCCGGGCACCGACTCCAGTGGGCAGAAGGTCGCCGCCGTACTCCTGCTGGTGGTGGCGTCCCTCGCCTGGGTGGCCTGGGTGCTCGTGCGCTCCTCCAAGCCTGAGGCCGCAGTGGCGACATGCCTCGTGGTGGTCGCGGGGGCGGGTGGGGCCCTGGCCGCCTTCTCGCCGATTGCCCTGATCTTCCCCGGCATCGCGACCCTCGCTGCCGCCTCGCGCTGGACCGTGGGCCCCGCGGCGGCCGTCGGTGGCGCCGGAGCACTGGCCAGTGCGGTGACGACGGCGGCCAACGGCAACAAGTGGGCCGTCGTGTGGGGCGCACTGGCCGCCGTGTTCACCGGGCTCATGGTCGGCATCACGCGGCGCCAGGCGATCGACCACGCCGAGCAGGCGACCAGGCTCGAGCTCGCGTCGGACCGGGCCACCGTCGAACGCACGCGGGCCGAAGTGCTGGCCGAGCGCAACCACCTCGCCCGCGAGCTCCACGACGTCCTGTCCCACACGCTGGCGGCTCTGTCGCTCCAGCTCGAGGCGTTCGCGACCGTCGTCGACGCGGAGCCGGGAACGAGCCCAAAGGTGCGTGACCAGCTCGAGCGAACCCGGCAGCTGGTGCGTGAGGGCCTGGACGAGGCGCGTGGCGCAGTGCGAGCGCTCCGCGACGACGCGGTGCCTCTCGAGGAGCGCCTCGCCAAGCTGGCCGAACAGCACGGTGCCGCCTTCGCCACCGCGGGCCCGCCCCGCCCGCTCGCTCCAGAGACCGTCCTCGCGCTCTACCGGGTGGCGCAGGAAGCGCTGACCAACGTGATGAAGCACGCCACCGGCGCGGCGGCGTCCGTAGCGCTCGCCTTCGACGACGATGCCGTCCGGCTCACGGTCGACAACGACGTGCCGTCGTCCAATGGCGCGGCCAGCGACGCGCTCGGGCGCAGCGGCGGGGGATTCGGGCTGCGTGGGATCTCCGAGAGGGTGGCGCTGCTGGGCGGCGAGGTGGATGCCGGTCCGGTCCCCGGTGGTTGGCGCGTGCGCGCCGTGGTACCCGCTGCCGGCGCCGCGACGACCACGCCGGCACCGACGCCCGACCCGCTTGCCTCGTGAGGGTCCTCATCGCCGACGACCAGCGGGTGGTCCGAGAGGGTCTGGCCATCGTGGTCGAAGGGTTTCCCGACACCGAGGTGGTCGGCCTCGCCGGCGACGGGGCCGAGGCGCTCGATCTTGTGGCGTCTGCCGCACCCGACGTCGTTCTCATGGACCTCCGCATGCCGAACGTCGACGGTGTCGAGGCGACCCGCGCCATCCGGGAACGCCACCCCGGCGTCGCGGTCGTGGTGCTCACGACGTATGCCGACGACGACTCGATCGTCGCCGCGCTCTCGGCCGGTGCCGCCGGCTACCTCACCAAGGACGCCGCCCGGGACGACATCCGCCGGGCCGTCGAGGCGGCCGCCGCGGGGCAGGCCGTGCTCGACCCGTCGGTCCAGGCCGCGCTGCTCAAGGCGGCCCAACAGGGGGTGGCCCGGCCCGCGGCCCCCACCGCTCCGCCCGACGGCCTGACCGACCGCGAGGTCGAGGTCCTCGCCCTGATCGCGTCGGGCCTGTCGAACCACGAGATTGCCGAGCGCCTGTACGTGGCGGAGACGACGGTGAAGACCCACGTCAACCGGATCTTCGCCAAGACGGGCAGCCGCGACCGGGCCCAGGCGGCCGTCTACGCGCACCACCACGGCCTGGGGGAGGGCCCCGTCGCCCCGGAGGGTGAGCCAGCGGTGCCCTGACAGCCCGCGTGCGGCAGCCGGATCCGGTGGATACCCTATGGGGGTATTGGGTATAGGCCCCAGGAGACGGAGGACGCCATGCGGCCGGGCTACATCGACAACAAGGAAGCGGTTCAGAAGCGGTTGCGCCGGGTGGAGGGCCAGGTGCGCGGCATCCAGGGCATGGTCGAGGAGGACCGCTACTGCATCGAGATCCTCGAACAGGTCTCCGCCGCCACCAAGGCGCTCCAGGCGGTCGCCCTGGAACTCCTCGATGACCACCTCGCCCACTGCGTGTCCGACGCCGTGCGCAAGGGCGGAGACGAGGCGACCGAGAAGTTGAACGAGGCTTCCGCCGCCATCGGGCGGCTCGTCCGCTCCTGATCGCCGTGCTCGCAAGCTCCCCCTTCCTCCTCGACGTGGGGCGCTCGCTCCGCGAGGCGTTCTTCATGTTCTGGGTCACGTTGTGGCCGCTGATCCTCGGCTTCGGGCTCTCGGGCGCCGTGCAGGCCTTCGTGCGCCGTGACACTCTGCGCCGCAAGCTGGGCGACCATGGGCCGCCGGCCGTGGCACGGGCCACGGTCTTCGGCATGGTCTCGTCCTCGTGCTCGTACGCGGCGTCGGCCATGGCCAAGTCGCTCTTCGTCCGCGGCGCCGACTACATCGCCTCGCTCGTGTTCATGTTCGCCTCGACCAACCTGGTGATCGAGCTCGGCATCGTGTTGATCGTCCTCATGGGATGGCAGTTCGCCGTCAGCGAATTCGTCGGCGGCTTCATCATGATCGGGTTGCTGGCAACGCTCGGCGCGCTGTGGCTGCGCGGGCGCCTCGTCGTCTCGGCCCGGGCGCGCCTCGAGAGTCAGGCCGATTCCGAAGATCAGCACGCGCACGCCGGCCACGTCGAGGACGGAGATGCGACATCGAGTCTGCGCACGCAAATGCGCTCGCCGACGAAATGGGCGGACAGCGCCACCTACACGATGGCCGACCTCACGATGCTGCGGCGCGACCTGTTCCTCGGCTACCTCGTCGCGGGCTTCCTGTGCGTGTTGGTGCCGACGTCAGCGTGGCAAGCCCTCTTCGTCACGGGTCACGGCTTCTGGACGAGCGTCGAGAACGCGATCGTCGGCCCGCTCATTGCGATCATCAGCTTCGTCTGCTCGATCGGCAACGTCCCGCTGGCGGCGACGCTGTGGCACGGCGGGATCTCTTTCGGCGGCGTGATCGCCTTCCTCTTCGCCGACCTGATCACCTTCCCGTTGCTCATGATCTACCGCAAGTACTACGGCACCCGGCTCATGCTGCGGATGCTCGTCGTGTTCTGGGCGCTGATGTCCACCGCCGCGCTCGTGACGGAGCTCATCTTCCGCGCCGCCGGCGCCGTGCCCACCACCCGGCCGGCCACGGTCGTGACGACCGGCTTTTCCTGGAACTACACGACCTACCTGAACATCGTCTTCTTGGCGCTGTTCGCGCTCTTGTACTGGACGTACCGCAACCGAGAGCGCCTCGGCGCTGGCGGCCGCTACGCCCGCGATCCCGTGTGCGGCATGCAGGTCGAGATGGCGCATGCGCCGGCGTCGCTCGACCACGGCGACCAGCGCCTGTACTTCTGCTCGGACCATTGCGCCGGGCGCTTCGCCCAGCGGTCCGGCCCGGGCAACGTGCCCGACCGCGACACCGAGACGACCACCGACCCCGAAGAGGAGCACACAATGGACCCACAGCGCATGATGGAGCGGCTCGACGCCATGGTGTCGAACGGCCGCATCACCGTCGAGGAGGCCGCGCAACTGCGCAGCACCGATGGAACGCCCGCGTTCGACGACGCTGTCGCAGGCATCCGGGCCCGGCACGCGCAGGCGCACACGGACCCGGCGGTGGCCGACGGCACGATGAGCCAGGAAGAGGCGGATGGCCTGCTCGAGCGCGTCCTCGCCGGCGAGCACTCCACCGAACTGCGCAAGCAGGTCCGCGGCAAACACTGAGACGGGTTGGCCGGCCCGCCCTGCCCGCCGGACCCGGCCCGGGTGAACCGGTCGGACGGCACGCCGGAAGCTGAACACGACAGCTAACGTGCCGTTGCTATGCCGGACTACGACGCGATCGTCATCGGGGCGGGCCACAACGGACTGACGGCGGCCGCGGTGATGGCCCGCGGCGGCCTGCGGGTGCTGTGCCTCGAGAAGAACCACTTCATCGGGGGCATGGCCTCGACCACGGAGCTGATCCGGGGCTACCGCTTCGAGCTGGCGGGCTCGATCCAGTTCCCGGTGCCCAACGAGGTCTACGAGGACCTGGAACTCGCGTCGTGCCCGCTCTACGAGCCCGAAGTCCAGTCGGCCAGCGTGGGCGAGGGCGACAGCGCGCTCATCCTGCTCTACGCCGATCCCGAGAAGCTGCTCGAGCACCTGGGCGAGACGCTCGGCATCGAGGCGGTGCTCGGCATGGCGGAGGTGGCGGCCTGGGCCGAGGCGCCGGCGCGTGCGATCGGGCGCTTCGACGTGCGCCGGCCGCCGAAGTCGCTCGACGAGATGTGGGCGAGCGCGACGAACGAGGCCGAGCGCGAGGCCATCCGGCTGGCCATGTTCGGCAGCGTCATGGACGTGGTCGACCGGTACCTGCCCGACCCCGTGAAGCACGCGCCGGTGCGCAGCATGCTCGCGTTCCTCGCGGTCAACTCGACCTACCGCGGGCCCTACACCCCCGGCAGCGCGATGTGCCTGGCGTTCGCGCTCGCCTCGCCGGGCACTGCGACGATGTCCAAGGTGCGCGGCGGGCTGGGGACGATCGCCGACCACCTGCTGGCGCAGTTCGAGCGCCACGGGGGCGAGCTGCGCCGCCACGTCAAGGTGTCGCGCATCGTGACCGACGGGGGTGCGGTGCGGGGCGTGGAGCTCGGCGAGGGCGAGGTCGTGACCGCGCCGGTCGTCGTGTCGAATCTCGATCCGACGCAGACCTTCTGCCATCTCCTCGACCCCGAGGCGCTGCCCGACAGCTTCACGCAGCGCGTCGGGGCGATCGACCACCGGGCGGCGTATTTCCAGGCCCACTTCGCGCTGCGGGGGTTGCCCGAGTATCGAGCGCCCTACGAGGCGCTGAACGGCACTTCGTGGGGTCGCAACGTCACCTTCTTCGGCACGGCGGAGGAGATGCAGCGCGACTTCGAGGGCTGCATGCGGGGCGAGGTGCCGGCGTCGCCGTCGTTCAACCTGCAGATCCCGTCCATGGACGACCCCTCAC
>DASZJL010000024.1:0-44634 GCA_035948135.1 Acidimicrobiales bacterium
ATCCTTTCCGACGACAACTTCGCCACGATCGTCTTCGCCGTCCAGCAGGGCCGAAAGATCTACGACAACCTCAGCAAGTACATCCGCTTCGTGCTCATCCTGCTGGTTGCCTTCGTCCTCACGTTCCTCGGCGCGACGATCTTCAATCTCGCGGCCGGGGAGCCGTTCACGCCGGCGCAGGTGCTCTGGATCCACTTCTTCGTCAACGCCCCCTTCGGATTCGCCCTCGGATTCGATCGCGAGACGCCAGGGCTCATGGATCTCGAGCCCCGGCCCCGGGGGCAGTCCGTGCTCACGAGACCCGTCGTCGTCACGGTCGGACTCGTCGGCCTGGCGATGACGATCGGTCTCCTGAGCCTCATTCAGCTCGGCAAGTCGGAGTTCGGAAGCGTCCAGGTCGGACAGTCGATCGCGTTCACTTCGTTCGCGCTCATGTTGATCGTGGCGGCGTTCGAGTGTCGTAATGAGACCGGCACGGTGTTCACCACGGACACCTTCAACAGCAAGCAGATGAACTGGGTGGCGCTCGGAGAGTTCGCCACGGCCGTCCTCACCACGCAGATGGACGCCTTCCGCCGCATCCTTGGAACGACCGACCTGACCATGCGGCAGTTTCGGTGGGCGCTCATCCCGGCGATCTGTCTGCTCGGCCTGTGGGAGCTGGGCAAGTACATCGCTCGGCGGCGCCTGCGGGCGCGGGTGCCGACAGGCGCCTGATCATCCTCGCGGGGCGATGCGCGTCGCCCGGAGAACGCCGAGCATGATCGGCATGACACTCCTCGCGTTCATCTTGGGCTTCGCGGCCCTGGGCCTGTTCATCGCCGCCATCTCCAACATCGCCAAGGGCAGCTTCGGGGCGGCCATTCTCTTTGGTGTGGTCGCGGTGTTCATCGGCGGCGGCGCCGGCGCAATTGCGGCGTACGCGTAGACGCTCTGCCTATGGCGAGCGCGCGTGTCCACCGGCGACCTGCTCGTCGGCGGCCTGGACCGAGGGCAATCCGCGAGCGAAGAACAGTGCGAGGAGGACGAACAGCGACAGCACCGCGAGGCTGGCACGGAGGGCGACAATCCTGGCCTTCTCGTTCTCGTCGACGACCTGAGATGCGACGCGCTGGTTGACACCCGCCGACGACAACGCTGCGTTCAGATCGTCGTCGGACACGAACGGCACGCCGCTGGCCAGCTCGACGGACGCTTGCGAGCTGACCCGCTGGGGGATGTCGGGGTTCTCCGTGATGCCTTTGATGAACGAGGCGGACAGGCTGGCGATGAGGATCGACCCGATCAACGCCGTCCCGATCGACGTTCCGAGGTTCGACCCTGTGTTCTGGAGGCCGCCGACCTCGCCGCTCTTCTCGTCGGGAACCGAGGACACCGTGACGCTGCCCAGCTGGGAGGCGAGAGCGCCGACGCCCAGACCGACGAGCAGAAGCGGGACCGTGGTGACCTCGGCGCCGGCGCCCGCATTGAGGGTGGCGACGAGCACGACGATCCCACCGAACATGGCGAGCAGCCCCAGCCGCACGACCCGCCGCGGCGACGCGTGCGGACGAAGCTTCGGGATCAACACCGCCGATAGCAGAAGGGTCAGCGACAGGGGGAGGAGCCGGACACCGGTGGCCGCGGCCGACAGGCCCAGTGCGACCGAGAGGAACAGCGGGACCACGAAGAAGAGTCCCCCTTGGGCGAAGTACTGGAAGAAGAACATCGTGAGGCCGACGCGGAGCCGGGCGTTCTTGAGCGTCCCGGGCTGCACGAGCGGTTCGTTGCCCTGCGCCACCACGTGGAGCTCCCAGCGGGTGAAGGTGTAGAGGATGGCGGCCCCACCGAGAATCAACCAGAAAGTCGGCGACAGCCCGAGCCATTGTGTCGCGCCGGGTTTCGGTTCGATCCATCCCCACTCGCTCGAACGCAGAACGCCATAGACGGCGAGGGCGAGCCCGGCGGCGGACAGCAGGGTCCCGACGAGGTCGAGCCGCGCCTTCTTCTCTGAGAGCGCGTCCTCGAACCTCCGGGCGAACAGGAGGATGACGGCGACCACGATGACTTCGCCCGCGAACACATATCGCCAGGACGCGTAGGTCGTCATTAGCCCGCCGATCAGGGGACCGGCGGCGACGGCGATGGCGCCGGCCGCGGCGATCAGCCCGTACGCCCGCGGGCGCCCCTCGGATGGGAAGTTCGACGCCACCAGGCCCACGATGGCCGGCATCATCAGCGCCGCCCCGATCCCCTCGAGGAGCGACCAGCCAAAGAGCAAGACGGGGAGGCTGGGCGCCAACGCGGTGGTAAGCGAGCCGGCGCCATAGACGACGCAGCCGATCGAGAAGGCGCGCTTCCGGCCGACGAGCGTGCCGATCTTGCCACCCGTGATCATGAGCGACGCCATCACGAGGGCGTAAAGCGTGATCGCAGACTGGATGCCCGTCACCGTCGTGCCGACGTCCTTGGCGACGGTCGAGATCGACACGTTCATCACGGACGTATCGAGGGTCATCAGGAACTGCCCGCTGGCGAGCGTCAGGAGCACGACTCCAGCCGCGGCCGCAGCCGTTGAGCCTGGCGCGACGCCAGTGGCTCCGTGAGTCTCCGCCGCTTCGGTGCTCATGCGATACCCCAGCCTCCCGCCGACCCGTTCGTTTCGCATCACTCCCCGGGGGTGATGCCTCCACCGCGGATACCTCCGGAGGGGTGAGGACGTCGACGCGGTGCCAGCCGACAATGAGTTCTCATCGCGGAGCGGCGCGGCCGTTCCAGAAGGGAAGGCGAAGATGAGCACCGCCGTCGACGAGCTCGGCCCCGTGGATTACCTCGTGGTCGAGTTTCCAGCCGGGCAGAGCAACTTCAGCGGTGAGATGGCGACCGAGCTCGCCCACCTGGTCGAGTCGGGCACGATTCGCGTGCTCGACCTGCTGGTCCTGACCAAGGACGGCGAGGGCGAGATCGAGGCCGTGGAGATCGACGATCTCGACGCGGTCGACGAGCTCCGGACTGCGGAGACCCAGCTCGCCGAGCTGCTTGCAGCCGAGGACGTCGTCAATCTGGCCGAGTCAATGGAGCCCGGCACCACCGCGGGTGTCCTCGTCTGGGAGAACCGGTGGGCCGCGCCGTTCGCCTCAGCGGCCCGCAGAGCCGGCGGCCAGTTGATCGCCAACGGACGGATTCCGATCCAGGCCATCCTCGCCTCCCTTGAGGCGGACGAGGTCGACGAAAGTGAAGGAGCCTGACATGCCGCTGCGTCCCGCACGCATGGCTCGCCGAGGCGTCATCGGGCGCCCCGTTGCCAGAACCGCAGCCGTCGTCGGCACCGCCGCGGTGGTCTCCCATGGCGTGAACCGCCGTCAGGACCGCCGCGACCAACGACGGGGCCGCTGAGGCATCCCCCTCGACGAATTACCCCCACCAGGGTGACGCCGCCGAACGCCACAGGGGCCAAGCTGCCTCGTGGTGGCCCCATCACCCAATTTGGGGGGTGACTGGCTGCCCTCGAGACGAGGGGGCGATTTGGGAACGCCGGGGGGCGGCAGCACGGCGGTTGTCACCGCGGCGGGGCCCATGCTGCCGGCCGGCGCCCTTCGCCGCGAACGTCTGCTCTCACTGCTCGACGGCGCCCAGCGCCAACGGCTCACCACCGTCGTTGCCCCGGCTGGATACGGCAAGACGGTGTTGCTGGCTCAGTGGGCTGAGTCGTGCCATGGCGACCGGGTGGTGTGGCTCACGTTCCGGCCCGAACACAACGATCCCCGGCGCTTCGCGCGAGACCTCAGACTGGCACTCGCCCCGCTCGTCGAGCTCGACATCGCCGCCACCACCACGATCGTGCTCGACGACTTCGAGGTCGTCACCGACGCCCGGCTGCTCGACCAGTTGGCGGCCATCATCGAGCAGGCTCCCAGCACACACCATTTCGTGCTGGCCTCGCGTGTTGATCCGCCGCTGCGCTATTCCCGCTTGCGCCTGGTCGACGGCCTCGCTGAAGTGCGCAAGGAAGACCTGGCCTTCACCTTCGAAGAGGCGGTCGAGCTGCTCGGACGGCTGGGCAATGGAGCGCTGAGCCCTCCACAGGTCGACGCGGTTCTGACGCATACAGAAGGGTGGGCCGTCGGGCTCGAGCTCGCCGCTGACGTGCTGCGCGAAGGTGTCGACGACGAGGCCTTTGCCCTTCTCGATTCGTGCATTGCTGAGTACCTGACTGCCGAACTGCTGGAACCACAGTCCGAGCAGACGCGGCGCTTTCTGCTGTCCACCTCGGTGCTTGACCGGATGAGTGGTCCGCTGTGCGACGCAGTCACGTCGGGCCATCGCAGTCAGGCGACCCTCGAAGACCTCCAACGGACAGGCGTGCTGATCTCCAGTCTCGACTCCCGAAACACCTGGTTCCGGTTCCACCCGCTATTGCGGGCCGTCCTCCGACGACAGCTGCATGAAGAGGACGCCGACCTCGAAACACTCCTCCTGCATCGAGCTGTGGAGTGGTGCCTGGCACGGGGGGACGTGGAGGAAGGGGTCGGTTACCTCATGGAGGCGGGCGCTTGGGAACAGGTTGTCGACGCGGCCTTCACCCACGGGCCGGCGTTGTTCGACTCCCACCGGACCCTCGCCGTCGCCGAATGGCTGGGGCGGGTACCCCGGACCTTGAAGGAACGGTGCGCGCAAGTCGCGTTGCTTGAATCGGCGGCGTTGCTCTTTGGCGTGGGCCCGATGGGGGTGCGCGAGAAACTCGACGAGGTCGAGAGTGTCCCGAGCATCTCGCCTGGTGAGCGTTTGGTGGCTGATCTGCTGCGTGCATTCCTTGGGCTGGCCGAGGGCTCGAGGTATGACGCGATGACCGCGGCCGAGCGTGTGCTCGCCGAGATGAACGCCATCGACGAGGCCGCGCTGCCGAATCTGCTCGGGCTCACCGCCAGCCGCCTCGACGTTGCCGCTGCCGCGCTGGTGGCCCACGGCGTGGCGTCGATGTACGACGGCAAGCTCGCCGTCGCCAGGCGCGACCTCGAGGCGGTCGCCGAGGAGTCCCACGGGGTGTGGCGGGCCTCGGCGCTCGGGTCGCGGGCGCTGGTGGAAGCCTGGTCCGGCAACCTCACGAAGGGTGAGGCGCTGGCCGACCGAGCCCTGCTGCTCGCCGACCAACTGGGCCACGACGCCCCGTCTCGGACCACGGCGTGCCTCGCGCTCGCTCTCGTCGCCCGTGAGCGGGACGAGCTCGACCGGGCGGCGGCGCTCCTCGAGCAGATCGACGCCACAGGCGGCACGCGCCGTCGTCCCGTCGCCGTGTGGGTGGCAACGGAACGAGCGCATCTCGCGCTGGCGAGGGACATGCCGGCAGCCGGTCTGGCCGCCCTGGCCGGTTCGCGGTCGAGCCCGCACCCGTCGATCCCCGACGCCGTCCTCGCGCGTCGTCGCGCCGTCGAGGCGCACCTGCTGATCACGTGGGGCGATCTCGACGGGGCCCAGGGGGTCCTCGATGCGGGACTGGGGGGCGAGACCTCCGAGGTGGCGGGGGCCCGCGTGCGGTTGGCAGTCGAGCGCGGGGACGTGACCGGCGCCCGCGCCCTGGCCGAGAAGTGGCCGGACGAGCCCCAGCCGCAGGCCGACCGGGAACGGCGCCTCTGGCTCGCCGTCCTCGACCACATGGAGGGAGAAGAAGCGAAGGCCTGTTCCCGAATGGCTGTCGTCGTCGCCGAGGCCGACGCCGAAGGTCACACGGGTCTGTTCGACGCAGCCCGCAAGTACGCGCTTGGCCCCGCGCGCGCCCTCTACCGCGCTGCCCCTACTGCGTTCTTGCGGACCCTCGTCGACCGGCCCGTCACCGCCGGCCGGGCCAAACCCGTCAAGGGCCTCGCCGAACAGCTCACCGCTCGCGAATACATGGTGCTCGTGCATCTCCCGAGCCGGCAGTCGAACGCCGACATCGCCGAGGGACTCGGCGTGTCCCTCAATACCGTCAAGACCCACCTGAAGCACATCTACCGAAAACTCGACGTTGTCGGCCGCAGCGAGGCGGTCGGCGCGGCCGAGGGTCTTCACCTGCTGTGACTGAGCAAGCACTCGTTGGCGCGCTGACATGTGACGAGGTCGCCACGCCGCTTCTGCGCCCCAGGCTCATCCGTCGTGTGCGGGAGGCCGTTCGGCAGCCAGTAACCGTGATCACGGCGCCCGCCGGTTATGGCAAGACGGTGCTCGTAGACCAGTGGGCGGCCGAACACATGGGTCCCCCAGTGGCCAGGATGAGGCTCCGGCCCGACGACAACTGGCCCCGGACGGCCGCACGCGTCCGAACTGAACTTGCGTCGACCGGCGAAGCGATCCTCGTCATCGACGCCGCCGACGCGATTACCGACGAGAGGTCAGCCGACGACTTGGCGGCGGTCGTCGCGCAGGCACCGGCCAACGTGCACCTCGTCCTCATCACCCGGTCTCGCTCGGTGCCCGTCCTGAGCCGCTTGCACGGACGGACCGACGTGTCGTTCTTGACCGCCGCCGACCTGGCATTCACAGCCGCCGAGGCACGACTGCTCGTCGGCCTGGTCGCCGGACTCGACTTGGGCGAGCAGGAGCTCGAGAGGCTCCTCGCGCGGACCGAGGGATGGGCCGTCGGCCTCCGACTGGGGGCGATCGGATTGCGCGACGCTCCCGATCCCGAGGCGTACGTCGAGGAGTTTGCGGGCGACGAACGGCACGTCGCCGCCTATCTCTTCGAGTCGGTCTTCGCCGAGCAGCCGGAACCGGTCCGCCGCTTCCTCGCCTGCACATCGATGCTGGACCGGCTGAGCGGGTCGCTTTGCGACGCGGTGACGGGCAGTCACGGCGGGGTCACGATGCTGCACGACCTCGAGCGATGCGGCTTGTTTGTTCGCCGGCTTCCTGGCTCGCGCGAGTGGTTCGCCTACAGGCGGCTGTTCCGCGACTTCCTACGCAGTGAGCTTCGCCGAGGCGAATACGGGGCGGAGGCCGCGCTCCTGGTTCGGGCGGGCGCGTGGTACGCAATCCGCGACGACCCCGACTCGGCGGCCCGTTACTTCATCGAGGCGGAAGGGTGGAACGCCTTGCTCGAGCTCACCAATGCCTACGGGCAGCGGATGTTCGAGAGTGACCGGGCGAGTCAGGTGCTGCATTGGCTCGAGGCGATGCCGCCCGCGGAGCTCGGGCAGTCGAAGGTGGCCGTCCGTCGCGCCTTCCTGCACACGATGCTGGGCGAGTCGCGCCAAGCGGCGCAGATCCTGCACGACCTGGAAGCCGGCGATCTGTCCGGCGGTGAGAGAATCGTCGTCGACGTCGTCCGAGGCACGTGGGCGTTCTTCGACGCCACGCCGGAGTCGACGATTCGGGCGGCGGACGATGCGCTCCGGGCCATGAAGGAAGTCGATCCGGCCGAGATCCCCAACATCTTCGGCATGACGTCACCGACGAGCGTGGTGATGCTGGCGGCTGTGTCCCGCGCTCGCGCCTGGTGGTACCTCGGAGACGTCGATGGTGCGCGCCGCACGCTTTCGGCCGGCATCAAGGAGCGGGAGGCATACGCCCCCTGGCTCGTGCACACGCGTGGTGCCCTCGCGTTACTCGAGGCGTGGGCGGGGAACCTGCGTGCCGCCAGAGGCCACGCCATTGGGGCATCAGCGGTCGCGGGCCGGAGCGGGCTCCTGCAGCATCCAGCCATGCTCGACGCTCGTCTGGCCCTCGCCCACGTGACTCGTGAGCGTGGCAACCAGCGCCGGGCAGCCGAGCTCTTGGACGAGGCCGAGACGATCGCCGCTGGGAGCCGGCGCCCCGTCACGGGAGCCATGCTTGCGGTCGAACGGGCTCGTTGGCATCTCGCCGCCCGCCAGCCTGAGGTCGGGCTCGAGGTGCTGGAGCGGTACCGCGCCGGCGGCGAGTCACCCCCGCCGCCCCTCGTCGAGGCGCATTTGCGCGCCGCCGAGGCGATGCTGCTCTTGATGCTGGACGACATCGACCATGCAGAGTCGGTCATGACGAAGGTCGCGGCCTCGCTCTGCCCGGACCTGGCGGCCGCCAGGGTGCAAGCCGCAGTCGCCCGCCACGACTTGGAGGTCGCCAATACTCGGGTCGAGAGCTGGCTCGCCGACGATGCCCAGCCGCGGCACAGACGCGAGCGTGACCTGTGGGCAGCCGTAGTCGCCTTCGAGGGCGGCGATCGGCGTACGGCGCTCCGAGGCGT
The DNA here is from genome assembly GCA_035948135.1 of Acidimicrobiales bacterium. GTDB lineage: Bacteria > Actinomycetota > Acidimicrobiia > Acidimicrobiales > AC-14 > CADDZP01. Next base: position 8,177 of record DASZJL010000024.1, read on the forward strand.
CTCCCGCGTCGTCGGGGCCGCTGAGCACGAGGGCGACCTGCGGTTGTTCCTCGACGGTGGGCGAGAGGTGGAACGTTTGGTCCGGGCGCTCCTCCACAGCGATCCCACGCCGTACGCCGAGCACGTTGTCGATTGCATGCAGCGGACCCAGGGCGGGTCGGGCGGCGCCGTGCTCGGCTTGAGCAAGCGGGAGCTCGAAGTGGCTCGCTTCTTGCCCACCCCGTTGTCGAGTGCAGAGATCGCCCAGCGGCTCTACATCTCGCTCAACACGCTCAAGACGCACCTGCGGACGATCTATTGCAAGCTGGATGCGACGAATCGGCGTGAGGCGATTCGGCGCGCTGAGGAGCTCGGCATCGCCTGAAGGGGCCAGGGGCGCTACCGATCCCTGATCCGCGGTGTGATTCATCCCGCGCGGGTGAAGGCAGCTCCGGGGACGCGGAGTAGTTCTTGTTCGGACGTGCTCCAACACGTGGCGACATGGACGTCAAAGTGGAGCCCGCGTGATGTCTTGCGGCACGAGGAGGAGGTCCTGCGATGGCGACGTCGACCGCGCGGAAGACACCGAGGAATGGGCCGGCCGTGAAGTTCTTCTCGGAGCTCGCGGCGCGGGGCCACGAACCCCTCCTGGCTCACGTCTCGGGCCGGGTTCGCTTCGATGTCCTCGACAAGGCGGGCTCCGACTCATGGCTCGTGAGCATCGACCAGGGCGACCTCGCCGTGGCCCGCGACGCCGGGCCGGCCGACTGCGTGATTCGCGGTAAGCGGGCGCTCTTCGACCAACTGGCCCGTGGGCGCACGAACGCGATGGCTGCGGTCTTGCGGGGCGCGCTGGTGTGCAGCGGTGACATCGAGCTCTTGATCGCCGTCCAGCGAGTCTTCCCAGACCCGCCCCGCGGGTGGGATCCAACTGCGACCGAGAGGGCGGCGCGATGAGCGACGAGATGGTCAAGATTCTCAACGGCAACACCTTCGTCGTGAGCGATGCCCGCGGAGACATCGAGGCCTCGCTCACCGACCCGACGGGGCTGTTCTCGTTCGACACCCGTTTCCTGTCGAAGTGGGTGTTGACAGTGAATGGTGACCGGCTCACGGCCCTGTCGACCGACGACCTCCAGTACTACGAGGCACGGTTCTTCCTCGTGCCCGGTGCGGGGAGCGTCTACGTCGACTCGAAGCTCTCGGTGATCCGCCAACGGGCCGTTGGTAACGGCTTCCACGAGCGGCTGTCGATCCTCAACCACGACGCGGCGCCCGTCGACCTCACGGTCCGGGTCGAGGCCGACTGCGACTTCGCCGACCTCTTCGAGGTCAAAGACGCCCTGCAGAAGAAGGGCCGCTACGAGAAGCGCGTCGAAAAGGACGTGCTCCTCCTTGCCTACCGGCGTGATACCTATCAGCGAGGGACCGCCATCTCGTCCTCCCAATCGGGCGCGCTGGACAAGGGCGGGATCACGTTCGCGATCACGATCGGCCCGCACGCGACCTGGGAGACCGATCTCGACGTCGCCATCGAGGTGCTGGGACAAGAGGACGGGGGCGACGAGCACGGGCTGGCGTGGCACGTGAAGCGGCCGCACACCAACATGGCGCAGAACCTGGCCCGCTGGCTCGACGACGCGCCCCGACTCACCTCCGACTGGGACACGCTGCCCACGACCTATCACCGGAGCCTCGTCGACCTCGCCGCCCTTCGCTTCTCGCCCCTGACCTCGGGGCAGCGCAGCCTCCCGGCCGCGGGGCTTCCGTGGTTCATGACCATGTTCGGACGGGACAGCATCCTGACCAGCTTGCAGGCATTGCCGTTCACCTCGGAGTTGGCGGCCACGACCCTGCGCGAGCTCGGGATGCGCCAGGGCACCCGAGTCGACGACTTCCGGGACGAGGATCCCGGCCGGATCCTGCACGAGATGCGTTACGGCGAGATGACGGCGTTCGAGGAGCGTCCCCACTCGCCCTACTTCGGGAGCGCCGACGCGACGCCTCTCTACGTCGTCCTGCTCGATGAATATGAGCGGTGGACGGGTGACGCCAAGCTCGTGCGAGAGCTCGGCGACGTGGCCCGGGCGGCCCTGCATTGGATCGACGCCTACGCCGACCTTCAGGGCAACGGCTACATCGCCTACGAGCGGCGCAACACCGAGACCGGGCTCGAGAACCAGTGTTGGAAGGACTCCTGGGACTCGATCTCGTACCGCAACGGCACGCTCCCTGGCTTTCCGCGCGCCACGTGCGAGTTACAGGGCTACGCCTACGACGCCAAGATCCGAGGCGCCCGCCTGGCCCGGCGGGTCTGGCGCGATCCCGACCTGGCCGATCGGCTCGAGAACGAGGCCGCCCAGCTCAAGCGGCGATTCAACCGCGACTTCTGGGTCGAGGACGGCGAGTACTTCGCCGTCGCCCTGGACCCTGACGGCCGCCAGGTCGACTCGCTCACGTCGAACAACGGCCACCTCCTCTGGAGCGGCATCGTCGACAAGTCGAAGGCCAAGGCTGTTGCGCGGCACCTCATGGGCGACCGGCTCTTCTCGGGGTGGGGCGTACGCACGCTCGCCGTGGGCGAGAGCCGGTACAACCCCATCGGCTACCACAACGGGACCATCTGGCCGTTCGACAACTCGTTCATCGCATGGGGCCTCCGCCGTTACGGCTTCAAGGAGGAGGCGGCCGTGGTCGCCGCTGGGATCCTCGAGGCGTCCGCCTACTTCGACGGCCGGCTGCCCGAGGCGTTCGGCGGGTACCCGCGGTCGATGACGATGTACCCGGTGCAGTACCCGACGGCGTGCAGCCCGCAGGCGTGGTCGACCGGTGCTCCGCTGCTCCTCCTCCGGACGATGCTGGGCCTCGAACCGCTGGAGGATCACCTCGTCGTCGATCCCGCCCTCCCCAAGAGCATCGGTCATCTGGAGCTGCTCGACATCCCCGGGCGTTGGGGCCACATCGACGCCTTCGGGCGGGGCCGGGTCGACACCACGCGTGTGGGGCGCCCCCGGCGCACCCGCCCTTGACGCTTGCCGGCTGATCTGTCGTCCGCTAGGCCGCGGTGACCTTGGCCTTCATGCGCGCGTATTCGGTGTCGTCGAGGACGCCCTGGTCGTGGAGCGTCGCCAGCTTCGCCAGCTGGTCAGCGTCAGTCGGGGCGGTGCTGGCCGCCTCTTGGACGTAGCTCCGGAACGCAGCGTCTTGGGCCTGGGCCGCCTCCACCGCGTGCTCACCCATCTTGTGGCCGCGGGCGATCAAGTACACGAAGACGCCGAGGTACGGCAGAAAGATCACGAAGAACGACCAGAGCGCCTTGCTCCAGCCCGACAGGTCGCGGCTCCGGAAGATGTCGCCGAAGACGGAGATGAGGAGCCAGATCCAGATGAAGAACAGGAAGAAGTACAGCATCGACAGGAAGACCTGCCCGGTGCCGAACTGTGCGGCAAGCATCACTTTTCTCCTTGGCTCTTGAGGTGGAAGCCCTTCGCCTCCGTGCCCACTGTCCACCGGGACCTGACTGGCCCGCATCACCCGTGTTGGGTGAATGGCGATTCGCGCCGCGCGCCGAGATGGAGTGCCCTATCACCCGTCGCGGGTGGCGCTCGCAGGGCGGCGAGGAGCGACGATAAGTCCGGAGAGCAACACGTCGCCGGGAGGGACGCTGATGGCAAACGAAACGGATGTACTGGGTCCGGTCGGGTACTTGGTGGTCGAGTTTCCCGGCAACAAGATGACCGGGGAGGGCTTCCCGATCCTCGTCGACCTCGTCGACCGAGGGCTGATTCGCATCATCGACCTCACCTTCGTGATGAAGGACGAGGATGGCTCGGTGCACGTGGCTGCGCTGGCAGACTTCGACGGCGACGGCACGACCGACCTTGCTGTGTTCGAGGGCGCGGGCTCGGGCCTCATGGATGACAAGGATGTGAGCGAAAGCGGGTCGGTCCTCGAGCCGGGGTCATCGGGTGCAGTCCTGATCTACGAGAACCGCTGGGCGGCGCCGTTTACCGCGGCCTTGCGCCGAGGCGGCGCTGAACTCGTCGCCGCCGGCTTCATTCCGCAGGATGACGTGCTCGCTTCGCTCGACGCGACCGAGCCGAGCAGCAACTGATCGAACGAAAGAGAGGGCAGCATGGGACTCCTCCGAGGCGTCGCACGGACCGCTGTGATCGCAGGAACCGCTACGGCGGTGTCCAACCGGGTGTCACGCAGGCAAGCCAATCGCTGGGGGCAGCAAGACCAGGCGGCCTACGACGACCAACAGCAATACGCGCCGGCGCCTGAACCCGCGCCCGATCCTTACGCCCAGCTCAAGGAGCTCGCCGACCTCAAGGCGCAAGGCGTCCTCACCGACGCCGAATTCCAAGCGCAGAAGGCGAAGATCCTGGCCTAGATGGTCGGGGGAGCGCTCCTGGGGCGCCAGTCGTAGATCACGGCCGTCGACAGCAGTAGATCGTGGACGCCTGCGTTGCGGCGGCTGACGAGAACCCATGCCAGCAGCACAGGTCCGACCGCGGCGCACAGCGCGGCGCGTGCGATCGCTCGCAGCAGGGCGAGCGGCTTCCCGCCGGCCGTCACGACCCGAAGACCGACCAGTGCCTTCCCCGGCGTGCGGCCGGTCGACGCCCAGCCCCAGGCGAGGTAGGTGGTGAGGAGGAGGAACTGCGCGGCCGACGTGAACCCCACGGGGGGGTGCGGGAGCTCGAACGGCTTCGAGGTGAGCAGGAAGCGGGCGAATGCGAACCCCAGGAAGGCGAGGGCGAAGAGGATCTCGACGATGACGAGGTCGACGGCGTCAGCGGCGACCCGGGAGACGATGCCGGCCCGGAGGCGTTGCGATGATGCTCGAGACGGAGATGCGCTCACCGCGACCGCTGTCATGTCTCCTCCACTTCGACCTGGCGCGGCTCGCGCCGGAACAGCATCCGATCGACCATCCTCTCAACGAGGGAATCGACGCTCATGGCCTGAGTGCGGCCCGCGTCGACCACCTCGCTCCCGACCGTCGCCGTGGACTCGCGAACAATGCCGGCAAGGTCGATCGACTCGAGCAGCCGTCTGGTGAGCGTCGCCATGTCCACCCGGGAGACGATCTCTTCGAGCGGGAGCCGGACGACGATCGCCTCCGCCAACTCTGGCGCCAGCCGCCGGACGAATTCAGCCATCACCAGCTCGTTCCGCGCCTGTTCGGCGCGTCCCCGCTCGCTCCATTGGACGAGCGACCGTTCGACGGCCGAACGGGGAGCCCCCGGCACCCGTCGGGACAGCGCAGCTGACGCCCGGATGAGCCGCGTCTCGAGGGCCGCGGAGGCGTTGAGAATGCGCCGCTCTGCCTCGAAGCCGGCACCGAGGAGCGCGCCAGGAAGGAGCCGGAGCATGCCGCTGGAACTCTCCGGCCGGCGGGTGGCGCCATGTGTGGCAGCGGCGCTGTCGGGCGTCACCCGGCTGGTCGCTTCGGTGACGGTAGAGATCACCATGCCGACAGCCCCCAGCCCCATGCGCGTGATGCCCCCGACAGCGTTGGTGAACGGCAGCGCTCGGTCGCCGTTGGCAATCGGGCGGGCGTCCGCGGGACGGCTGGGCACGTCAACGACGCGAGGTATCGGGGGAGCGGGCCCCTCGGGCACGACGCCATGGTGGACCGGCGATCGGCGCTGCGAATCACCCTTCGCGGGTGGTGGTCAGCCAGTCGGCCCGGTTCATCCCTGTCGGGTGATGCGTGTCGGGCGGCCAACCCGCAGCCTTGGTGGTGGGATCCGCGGACGATCGGAGAGCGGATGTATTACGGCCTTGGCATCTTGTACATCGTGCTGCTCATCACCCTCGGGGTGCTAACGCTCAGGAAGGGTCATTGGGTGATGTTCATTCTTGGCATCTTCCTACCGCTCTTCTGGATCGTCGGGGCGGTGATCCCTCCGACGCGACCCGCGGCAGCGGTGTAGGGACTCGCGATGGTCGTCCAGGTTGAGCAAACGCCGAAGTCGCCCCCCACGCAACTGACGCCCGACGCCGAGCCTCCGCGGAGGAATCGGCTGTGGCGCCGCGTCTGCGTCGCCGTTCTGCTGGTCCTCGGCTTCCTCCTGACTCCCGTCGCCGTCCTCGTGACGTATGGCAAGACGCAGATCCTGGACACGGACCGCTACGTCGCCACCGTCAAGCCGCTCGCCTCCGACCCGGCGATACAGAACTACATCGCTGACACCCTCACGACGAACCTCCTCGCCCAGGTCGACGTGAAGGCGTACGTCAACCAGGCCCTGTCGGCGGTCCAGGGGGCGCCGGCGCTGCAGGCGCTGCCTGGGCAAGGCCAAGCAGTGCAGGCACAGGCATCGCAGGCCCTGCAGGGGCTGGCGGGCCCGATCAGTTCGGCGGTTGAGAGCTTCGTGCACCAGGCGGTGTTGCGCGTCGTGCAGTCGAGCCAATTCCAACAGCTCTGGGTGAGTGGCAACCGGGTTGCCCACGCCCAGATCGTCAAGGTTCTGACCGGCGAGGGCGCGGCGGTCACGGTTTCGAGAGACGGGGCGGTCAAGGTCGACCTGAAGGGCCTCGCGGGGAAGGTCAAGGACCAGCTCGATAGCGCGGGACTGACCATCGTCGACAAGGTGCCTCTGGACAAGGTGAGTGGCAGCATCACGCTCTTCCAGTCCAAAGAGCTGTACCAGGCTCGCAGCGGCGCCAAGGCCCTGAACACCATCGGCTATGCGCTCCCGTTCCTCGTCGTTGCCTGCTTCGGCGGCGCCATCCTGTTGTCGGTGCGGAAGCGGCGGGCGTTCATCAAGGCCGCCTTCTTCTTCGCGGCGGGAGCGGTCGTCCTCGCGTTGCTGGTCAACGGCGCCCGCCAGCCCTACCTCGATGCTCTTTCGAAGACCCTTCCGCACGACGCGGCGGCCGCCTCGTACGACACGATGTTGCGGTCGTTGCACACGTCGGTGCGGAACATCTTGTTCGTCGCGATCGTGATCTTCCTGACCGCGTTCATGTCGGGCCCGGCCCGTCCCGCCGTTGCCTTCAGGTCCTGGTGGGGGCGGCTGATGACGTCGATGGGCACGGATGCCGACCACGTCGGCTGGGGCATCCTCTATGCGAGCGCTTGGGTGTCGCGGAGCAAGCGGGTCCTGCGGATCGTGCTCGCCGTCGTGCTGTTCGTCGTGGCCTTCCGCTGGCCGCACCCAACGTCGGCGGTGCTGTTCTGGTTGGCGGTCCTGGGGTTGATCGGCCTCGCCGTCATCGACTTCTACGGGCGGGAACCGACCCGGGAGGCGCAATCGCCCGCATCGGGTGGTGCGTCGCCCCTCCAAGGGTGATCGGATGGCGGGACAAGGGGCTGACAGGGGAAACATGGAAGAGTCCCGTGCAGGCGTGAGAAGCGTCGAGCCGCCGTCGTTGGTCGAGTCGTTTCCGAACGTGAACTGGAACGAGGCTGCCGACGAACCCCTTCACCCGCTCACGACTCGAGAGCTCGACGTGCTCCGCTACCTCCCGACTCGGCTGTCGAACATCGACATCGGGGCCAGACTGCGAATCTCGCAGAACACGGTGAAGACGCACCTCAAGGACATCTACCGGAAGCTGCGCGTTGGCTCTCGGAACGAAGCCGTCGTCGTCGCCGTCCGTCTCGGTCTGCTGAGCGTCACCGAGGACAGATCCGGCACCTCCGGCGGGCTGCACAACTAACAGATTCGTTTCACCCCATTCGGGTGACGCCCGCCCCGGTGCCGGCCGCTACGAAGAGACGAGCATGACCGAGGTGGCCGTCACCGCGCTGGAGTCCGGCAGACTCGCCCGCTGGCGTCACGGCACGTTCGGATCGTCAGACGAACCGTTCCGCCGGCGCGTGGCCGACGCGGCGCGGGTCGTCATCGCCGTCGCCGGTCTGGCCGTCCTCATCTCGCATGCCGGCCACCCCACGAGGACCGAGCAGAGCCTCTTCGAGTTCTTCAACTCGCTGCCCGCCACGCTGAAGCCGCTGTTCCAGCTGCTCTACGGCATCGGGCTCCTGTGGGCCGTCGGCCTGATCGCGGCGGCCGCGTTCGTGGCTCGTCGCTGGCGGCTGGCGGGCACCATGCTGCTCAGCGCCCTGCTTACCTGGTTCGCCGGCCGCGTGATCGCCAGTCTGGTGGGCGGAGCCTCCGTCGACCAGACCGTGCACGCAGTCGCCCGCCTCGGCACGACGCAGTCGTTCCCACTCGTCCGGCTGGCGGTCGTCGTCGCGGTCGTCGGGTCCGCATCACCGTTCCTCACCCGCCCGATGCGACGCCTTGGACAGGTGCTGATCCTTCTCCTGGCGGTCGCCGCGATGTACCTGGGAACCGGGTATCCCAACGACCTGCTGGCCGCCGTCCTTCTCGGCTGGGGGATGGCCGCGGCCGTGCACCTCGTGTTCGGCTCTCCCGCCGGGCGCCCGACCCGAGCCCAGGTGGTGGCGTCCCTCGAGGAACTGGGCTTCGACGTGGCGACGGTGCACCTGAGTGCCGTACAACCCTCGGAAGGCACGCTCATGCTCACCGAGGATGCCGGCGGGCCCCTATGGGTCAAGGTCCTGGGCCGGGATGACGCCGACACGCAGTGGGCGGCCAAGGCCTATCGGTCGCTGGCGTACAAGGACGCCGGTCCGACGCTGACGTTGACCCGCATGCAGGAGCTGCAGCGCGAGGCGTATGCCATGCTGCTGGCCGGCAAGAGCGGCGTACGCGTGCCTGATGTTCTCGTGGCCGCCACCGCCGGACCAGGTGCGGCGCTCCTCGTCGTGCGCCCGGCCGCTGGTCCCCGCCTGAGCGAGCTCGTCGGCGACCAGATCTCCGATGAGCTCCTGGACGCCCTGTGGGCTGAGGTCGAGATGCTGCACGATGCTCGCCTTGCCCACGGGAGTCTCAACACGTCGCACGTGGTCGTTGGTCCACAGGGACCGGTCATCGTGGACTTCTCGACGGCGAGGTTCGGCACGGCGGCCCGCCAAAATGCCGACGTCGCCGAGCTGCTGGCCTCGACCGCCGCCGCCGCCGGCACCTCCCGGGCGGTCGCTGCGCTCGCACGAGTCGGCGACCGGGCGACGATCGTCGGTGCCTTGGGATACCTCCAGTCGGCTGCGCTGACACGACAGACGCGTGCCGCGTTCGGCGACAGCCGCAGACACCTCAAGAAGCGGCTGGCCGAGCTGAGGAGCGCGGCCGCGGCGATCGCGGACGCCGAGCCTCCGAACGTCCAGCAGTTGCACCGGGTCAACGGTCAAAGCTTGCTGATGGCGATCGGCGCGCTGATCGCCATCAGCGTTCTGCTCAGCGAGCTTGGAAGCCCGCAGGAGCTTTGGCAGACCGTCAAGCACGCCGAATGGGTCTACGTCTTCGCCGCGCTCGCACTGTCGATGGCCACCAACGTCGCCTTTGCCATCGCTCTCTTCGGCGCGGTTCCGGGTCGGCTGCCGTTCTGGCCCACGGTCACGACGCAGGTGGCGTGCTCGTTCTCGAACCTGGCCGTCCCCTATGTCGGAGGGGCGGCCGTGCAGATTCGCTATCTCCAGAAGCAGGGCATCCCGATCGCCGACGCCGTCGCCTCCGGCGGCGCGCTCATGGGTGCGGTGAATCTCATCGTGCAAGTCGTGGTGTTCATGGTCTCGATTGCGCTGATCCCCGACTCGCTGCAGCTGAGCAACATCGACGCCAGCGACGTCGTCAAGGTGCTGATGATCCTGATCGTCGTCGTCCTCGTCGGTATCGCCGTCGTCATGGGCGTCCCCCGGCTTCGCCGAACGATCGTTCCGCCGGTCAAGCAGGGCGCGTCGACGATCTTGGAGGCGCTCCACTCACCCCGGCGGATGTTCACACTGATCGGCGGCAACCTGCTCGTCACGGTGCTCTACGGCCTCTGTCTGATGGCGTGCATTGCCGCGTACGGGAACGGGCTCCCGTTCTGGACCATCCTGGCCGTCAACATCGGTGTCAGCACCATCGCCGGCTTGGTCCCGCTGCCGGGCGGTGGGGCCGCCATCTCCGCCGTCGGCTTGTCCGGTGCGCTCGTCGCCTTCGGCGTCTCCGAGTCGGTCGCTGTGGCAGCTGTGCTCACGAACCAGCTTGTCGTCACCTATCTCCCGGCGATCCCCGGCTGGTTCGCGACCCGGAGCCTCCTCGAGCGGGATTACCTCTGAATCAGACAGACGCCGGGCGCTTGCGGCTCCGGTGCGGCGCCCCGGCAGTCGGCGCAGCGGGCTGCGGCTCGGCCGCCGCCGCCACCGCCGCTTCGGCCTGCTGTTGCTCGAACATGTCCCGCCGGGCTGAGAGGTCGCGCTTGCGGTCCAGCCAGCCAACGAGCTCGCTGATCAGAATCCCGAAGATCCCGTACATGATGATGGCGAACAGCAGCGAGACGTCGAGATAAGAGTCGCCCGTGACCGGCTTGGTTGGGAAGAGCCCTCTGAACGGTGCAGTCACGCGAGCAGCGCTGCGGTAGACCCACGCCGCGAAGTCGGCATTGGGGTTGGCGCCGAGGAGCTGCAGGAAGAACGCCAACGTGGCGATCACGATGGCTACGACGACGAAGGCGTACACGAGCCAGACGATCCCCCGGCCGATCGCCCAGCTGACGGTTCGGGCGCTCCGCGGTGCGTGAGGCTGATAGGGGGTGGTGGCTGGGTCGATTGTGGTCACCGTTTTCTCCTTCGAAGATGCAGGTTCAGATCTTTCGGCGGCGGCGATCCCAATGCTCGCCGGCCACCACGATCCCGGCCGAGGCCGATCCGTACTGCCAGCGTGCGTGCCAGCGCCTCCACCACGCGGCGTTCAGGGCCCAGGCGACGGCGAGGATGCCGGCCCCCGCCGCGCGCCAGATCAGTGCTGGTGCGTCCTCAGCCGTACTCCGGCTCCTGCAGCTCGCTGCCGTGGACGATCAGGGCGTAGATCACGAAGACGTCGAGCATGATCACGAGCAGGCCCCACACGGGGTAGGCGCGGATTATCGAGAGCTGGACGACGGCGTTGGCCGTGGCCATCACGACGGCGACCGCCCGGCCCCAGACGGACCCACGCGTCACCGCATAAGCGGCGGCCAGGACGAGGACGCCGATGGCAAGTGTGGTCCAGCCCCACGCCGTGGCATCGACGACGTAGAGCTTTCCGGCCGCGCCGACGAGGAAGTTGTCGTCGGCAATTGCGATGATGCCGGCGATGACGTTGAAGATGCCGATCATCGCCATGATCGCCACCCCGAACCAGATCCATCCCACCCAGGCTGTGACGGCGGGCTGCGGATCGGGCGTGACGATGACCTGCGGCGCGGGCTCGTGGGTCGGCGCGTGGAGCGGTCGCTGCGTACCTCGCTGAGCTGTGCTGGGCATGATGGGCTCCTTTCTCAGAGCGTCGTCCCGGTCAATTCGGCCGAGAAGAACTTGAGTGCGGTGCTGGTTTTGGTCTGCTGCTCGCCCGTGAGGTCCACGCCGTGACCGGCCAGGCAGGCTTTGGTCTCCGCCGCGACCTGGAAGGCTTCGCTGGGTGCGCATTTCGTGGACAGCTCGAGGATGCGTGAGCCGTCGGGGTAGAACCACGCCTCCGCGACCATGCGGCGACCCAACTCCTTCGGCGAGAACTTCAGCTTGAGGAGCGTGATCGGACCGAGGACATTCAACGAGTCGAGGTCGATCCCGCTGGCGTGGTCGTTGTAGAACGCCCGCTGCTCCTTCGAGTAGAGCTTGTGCAGCGGATTGCCGCCGCTCACGACCTTTCTGATGAGTGACGTGTCGACCGTCCCCTTCATGGCGGCAGAGCAGACGAATCCACCCGGCATGGCGTCTACTTCGGTGACCAAGTTGGGGGACTTGCGAATCTTCGCCGGCAGCATGTTCGGGACGACCGGTCGGAGCTTGACCACCGAGTCGTGGTTGCGGCCTTGCACGCGGCGCGCCCTGACGACGACCCCCTGCCTGTTGAGCGCCAGGTCGGGCGTGTCGAAGAAGAACACCTGCCGGACCTGGGCCTCGAGGGGATCCAGTTCGAGGGCGGTGATTGCCGACCGCTGGTCTGTGTCAGGCACCGTGAGCTTGAGCTCCACGCTGTCGGATTCCTTCGCGAGGGCCAGCAGCTCACCCAGCTGCTCGTCCGACAGCGGCTCGGTTTTCTTGGCTCCGACGGCCATCTGCGCCTCCTGCGGGTGTGGGCCACGTTGTGCGGCGCCACGCCCATCCTGCGACAGCCGACGCCCGCCCGAATCACCCGGTCCGGATGACGCCCACCGCGGCCGGCTCGCCGAGGATCGTCAAATGGCATCTTCGCCGCCCATCAGCCGGTTGCACCTCGCCGTCGCGGCTGTGGCCCTAGCAGCGTCGGCCGTCATCGAACTGAGCTGGTGGTGGTCGCGGACGAAGATGCGCGTCCACGCTGCGGTTCCGTGGACGGTGCGACGCAAGTTCTACATGCGCCCGCGGTAGCTACCGTTCTCGCCCGAACAGGGTGATGCCGCCCGCTCCCGCGGTGCGCAGAATCGGACGGTGGCCCACAGGCGCGGATCGGTGACCTCGCGTGCTGGATCCGTCATCGCCCGAGGTCGAACCTCGGTCGAAGGCATGGCGACCAAAGCTGCGGACACGGCGACGGCGGCCAGAGGCCGGTATCGACACGTAGAGACGGCGTTCGAAACCTACGACCGCGACAAGCGGGCCGTGGGCAATGTGCTGGCCGGTGCGGTCGCCTTCCGGCTGTTCATGTATCTCTTGCCGCTCGCGCTGGCCGTGCTGACGATCCTCGGCATCATCGCCGGCTTCGACCCGACGCAGCCCCAAGAGCTGGCCAAGCACGCAGGGCTCGGCCACTCGATCGTCGACTCGGTGGCGACGGCCACGGCGGCGTCGAAGAAGAGCCTCTGGCTGTTCGTCCCGTTGAGCCTGTACGCCCTGTACTCCGGTGGGTCGGGCGTCATCAAGGTGTTGCGCGCCATCCACGCCGTCGCCTGGGGCGAGCCGCTCACGAAGGCGCGGCGGGGCGTCGCCGCCGCGTTCGCCCTGTTCCTCGTGTTCGTGGGACTGCTGGCGGTCGTCGGCCTTCTGCAGTGGATCCACAAGCAATCGGGGGGAGTCGGCGTGGTCGCGGCCCTCCTGACGATGGTCGTGTACATCGCCGTATGGCTGGTCGCGTCGCGTGCACTTCCCCACGGTGACGCCCCGTGGCAGGCACTGCTCCCGGGCGCCATCCTCGTGGGCGTCGGCTTCGAGGTCTTGCACCTCGTGAGCGCCTTCTACCTCGGCAGCAAGATCGAGTCGGCGTCCGAGACCTATGGCTCGCTCGGTGCCGCCGCCGCGATCATCGCCTGGCTCTATTTGATCGGGCGCCTGTTGGTGGCGTCGGCCATGCTCAATGCCACGGTCTGGGAGCGACGCCAGGCACGCCCTGAAGGTCGCCCGCCCGCGTCCCACCGCTTCGCGGGCCGTGTTCTCACCCTGGGGGGTGAGAAGGTCGCGGGGCGGCGAGTGCAATCTCTTGTTCAGGGGGCTCCGGCGGGCGAGGATGGAGAGCGCAGACCTCAGGTAGGGAGGCGCTGACCCATCTTCTTTCGCGGCGTTGTTTCAGACGGAGCCGGCGCGACCGCGGTCGCGCCGCGCCCGGCCACGGCGCGGTGGCGCCTGGCCGGTGATCTGTCGACCGCGGCGCGACTGGCCCTCCTCGCCGTCGTGCTTGGCGCGTTGTACGCGCTCGGCGCCCTCCTGCCGTTCTGGTATCTGACGTCGCCCCAGGCGGGCGCCGCGTTCTTCCCGCCGGCGGGCATCACGCTGAGCGTGCTCGTGCTTTCGCCCCGCCGCACGTGGCCGCTGTGGCTGGTGGTCGTCGCCGTCGTCGAAATCGTCGTCGACCTCACGCACGGCCAGACCTCCGGCATGGCCGCGGGGTTCGCGGCCGCCAACGTCGTCGAGCCGCTACTCGGTGCGACCGCCCTGATCTGGGCCAACCGCCGGCTACGCACCATGCGCCAGCAGCTGTGCGCCTACCTCGTGTGTGCCGTCGCCGTCGGGCCGGTCGCCGGCGCGGCCATCGGGGCGACGACTGCGACGGTGATCGGCGGCTCCTCCGGGTGGTTCTCGATCGCTGGCAAGTGGTGGCTCGGTGATGCCCTCGGCGTCCTCGTGGTGGCTACTCCGATCCTCGCCTGGTCGGGGCGCGCGTATGTCGAGCGTGAGTGTCCACCGAGTAAGGCGATCGGTATCGCGATCGTCGCAACGCTGGTCACGATCCTGCCCGCCGTCTGGTGGCACCACCCCATGCTGTATGCCGTACTCCCGGTGCTCGTCTGGGCCGCCTTCAGCGGGGGCGTCCGAGCGGTCAGTGTCGCGGGGGTGGGTGTGGCCTTTGCCGCTGACTGGGCTGCGGTCACGGGCCGGGCGAGCGAGCTGATCGCGGGAGGAGACTCGGCCCAGCAGCTGCTCTATGTTCAGCTCTTCCTCGCGGTGACGATCCTGGCGTCGCTCACCCTGGCGGTCGAGGTGGCCGAACGCCGTCGGGCCGAAGGGGCTGAGCATCGGGCCGTGGGCGAGCGGGCCCGAGCTGAGCTGGCGATCGCCTCGGCGGCCGACAGCGAACGGCGCCGCATCGCCCAGGAGACGCACGACATCGTCGGCCACGCCCTGAATGTCATGCTCCTCCAAGCGGGCGCGGCGCGCCGCATCATCGACACTGACGCAGCTCAGTCTCGACGTCTTCTCGAGTCGCTGGAGCAGGTCGGCCGCGACGCCTTTAACGACCTCGACGTTGCCCTCCGTCTCGCCGACGAGGTGCCAGAAGGCACCGCTAACCCGGGTCTATCGAGCGTCCCTGAACTCGTGGAGGTGATGCGGGAGGCGGGGATGTCGGTCGACGTCGTCGTCAAGGGCGACCGCGAGACCAAGGTCTCGACGCTCGTCGACTGGTCCGGCTATCGAATCGTTCAGGAGGCGTTGACGAACGTCGCCAAGTATGCGCCCGACGCCTGCACCCGCGTAAAGGTGCACTACGAATCCGCCGCCGTGTCGATCTCGGTGATCGACGACGGAGCAGGACGTGCGTCGGCGGTCTCATCCAACCCCGGGACTGGCCGGGGCATCATCGGCATGCGTGAGCGGGTTGCCGTGTTGGGGGGCCAGATCGACATCGGCCCCATCGGGAGGACGGGTTTCGCTGTGCGGGCGCGCCTCCCAGCGCCGAAGAAGACGTGACCTCGAACATCCGCGTGCTGGTCGTCGACGACGATGTCCCCACGCGGATCGGCTTGCGCACGATCCTGTCTTCGGAGCTCGATCTCGAGGTCGTGGGCGAGGCAGGGACCGCGGCGCAGGCGATCGAGCTGAACCGCCAACTCCGACCCGACATCATCCTCATGGATGTGCGCCTCCCGGATGAGGACGGCATCGCCGTGACCCGCCAGATCATGAGTGACGGGCGCGAGGGGCTGCCGAGCCCGCGTGTCATCGTGCTGACTACGTTCGACTACGACGAGTACGTCTTCCAGTCGCTGCAGGCTGGCGCCAGCGGCTTCCTCCTGAAGCGCGCTCCCGCCGAGGAGCTGGTCGAGGCGGTGCGCACGGTGGCCGACGGCAACGCGCTCCCGGCGCCGGCCCGGACGCGCACCTTGATCGGGGCCTTCGCCAAAGCGAGCGGCGATGTGCCGAGGGCCCAGTTCGCAGAGGCCCTCACGACGCGCGAGTCCGAGGTTCTCGCTCTGGTCGCCCGCGGCCTCTCCAACGCCGAGATCGCCGAGAACCTGGGCCTGTCGATCGAGACCATCAGGACCCACGTGAAGCACGTCTACCTGAAGACGGGGGCCCGCGACCGGGCCCACGCCGTCATCATCGCCTACGAAACGGGCCTTGCGGGGAATCTCGGCTGACCGCTCGGTACGATGGACGCGCCGGGGTCCAGCTGGAGGGGGATTGGCTGTGGGGCCTGTTCGCATCTTGATCGTCGACGACGAGGACGACATGCGGGCGCTGTTGCGGAGTCTCATCGAGATCGCCAATGACGGGTTGTCCGTGGCCGGCGAGGCCGCCAATGGCGACCAGGCGCTCCGCTGCTGGCGAGAGGCCCGGCCGGACGTGGTCGTGCTCGACCAACGGATGCCGGGGCTGACGGGGCTGGAGACGGCCGAGCGCATCCTGGCCGAGACGCCGTCGCAGATGATCGTGCTGTTCACCGCGTATGCCGATGAAATGGTGTCGGCGGCGGCAGAGCGCATCGGCGTGCGGGCCTGCGTCCCCAAGGACGACGCCCGCAAGCTGATCTTCCGGCTCCGGGAGTGCGCCGCCGCCTAGAGGGCGAACTGGCCGGGCCGGCGGCCGGGGCCGGGCGGCCCGGCGAACGCCTGGGCGATCGACAGCCACTCGTTGGCGACGTCGCCCTCGAGGTCGAGGTCGAGGTCGTCGAGGTGTCGCCGCTGGGTGACCGCCAGGCAGAAGTCGAGCGCCGGCCCACGCACGATGTCAGCGCCGTCCTCGGGCCCGAAGGTCCAGACGTCGCCGCTGGGCGCCCGTAGCTCGACCCGCACCGGCGTGGCCGGGACCGGCAGCCCGCGCGCTTGGTAGCTGTTGGGCAGGGCCCGGGCGCCGATGAAGGCGACGTGGCGCAGCCTGTCGGTCGGCACCCGCTGCACTCCCAAAGCGTCCGCCACGTCCTGGCCGTGAGCCCACGTCTCCATGATGCGGGCCGTGATGGACGAAGCGGTGCTCATGTCGGGCCCGTACCACGGCACGCGCCGTGAGGGATCCGCGGCGCGCGCGACGTCGACGAGGGCGGCCCGGGCGCTGCGGAACCAGGCGAGCGTCTGGCCCCCGTCGACGCGGCGGCTCTCCGCTGCGATGCGGTCGGCGAAATCGGGATGGGAGAGCACTTCCTCGCGGTGGGCCAGGAACGCGTCCGGGTCGGTCATCGACGCGAGAGCACGGTCGTCGAAATACGCGAGGTGGCCGACCTGGTCCTTCACGTCCCACCCCTCGGCGGGCGTGGCCGTCGCCCACCCGACGCCGTCCAGGCCTGTGACCAGCGCGTCCAGATCGGTGGTCTCCGCAACGAGGTCGTCGCACAGCTGGCCCATGTCCGTCGCCATACGGCTCATCATTATCGCGAGGAGCTGGAGGCCGCAGCCGGAGAGGCGCAACAGGCGGCCCCGTTATCGTTGGCCCGTGGTACTCGTGGCTTTCGTCCTGGTGCTGTTGGCCGCCGCCAGTTTCGCGGCCGGCATCGCCGCCTCGCGGACGAGCGACACGCTCGTCTACATCTCGATCTTCTTCAGCCTCGCGGCCTTCGTCATCCTTGCCATCGCCAGCCTGCGCGCCCGCCGGGCCGCGGGGGACGGGCCGCCGGGAGGCTGGTCTTCCGAGCCCGCACGGGCCACCCGGACCATCGACGAGACCGAGGCGCACGCCGGACCCCTGCTCGGAGGGCTCGACCCGACCCAGCTGGACATGACGCCGACTTGGCGACGCCAGCGCGAGCCGTGGGAACTGACCGACGCCGCCATGGGGGAAGACGACGAAGACGAGTTGCTCGAGGAGCAGCTCGAGCACGAAGAGGATGAGGCCGACTTCGAGGTGCCAGTCGAACCGGTCGTCGCCGCCGCCGCAGTCGAGGACCTCGGCTGGGTCCTCGAGGACGAGTGGGATCAGAAGAACGACGACGGCGAGGACGAGAGCGATCGAACGGCGGCCTTCACGCCGGCGTTCCACGAGGACCTCGACGAGCTTGACGAGCTCGACGACGACGACGACATCCTCGACATCCCCGAGCCGGACCTCGAGCCCGAGCCAACCGCCGAGGGCTCGTTCTTCGACGAATACGACGACCTGACGGCGGCCGAGATTCTGCCGTTTCTTCGGGCGCTCGACCTCGAGGGCCTCGAGTGGGTCCGGGCGCGCGAGCGCTCCGGCGCCAAGCGCACCACCGTCGTCAAGCAGGTCGAGCAGTTGATCGTCGAGCAAGGCGGCCGGCGTGCGGCGGCGACGCCGCGAAAGCGGACGCCGGCGAAGAAGGCGGCCCCCGCGCGGCGCGCCGCCAAGTCCGCGAAGAAGAGCACGAGGCGGCGCTGACCGCCGGCGCCTGGACACTCCTCGCCGTCGCCGCCGCCGTTGCCGCCGGAGACTGGGTCGCGGTCGGACGCAAGAACAAGTCGCTGGAGTACGCCTGCAAGCCGGCGGTGATGCTCGCGCTGATTGGCGTCGCGCTCGCCTTGCACCCAACCCACGCCGACCGCCGGACCTGGTTCATCGTCGCCCTCGCGCTGTCCATGTTGGGCGACGTATGTCTCATGCTGCCTCGGGACCTGTTTGTCGCGGGGCTCGCGTCCTTCTTGCTGGCGCACGTCGCGTACCTGGTCGGATTTCGACTGCACGGTGGGTCGACCGCCGCGTGGAGCGTCGCCATCCTCGTCGTCCTCGCGGTCGACGCGGTGCTCGCCCGGCCCGTGTTGGTCGCCGTCCGCAAGAGTCATCGCGACCTCCTCGTTCCCGTTGTTGCCTACATGCTCGTCATCTCGGCCATGGTGTCGGCCGCGCTCGCCACGGTTGTGGCGCTGGCCGTCGGCGGTGCAGCGCTTTTCTTCGCTTCCGACACGCTCATCGCGTGGAACCGGTTCGTGCGGCCGCGCCCCTGGATGCCGCTCGCGATCATCGTCACCTACCACGTCGGCCAGGCCGGACTCGTGCTGTCGCTGGCCCGCTAGGTTCAGCCGCCGTGGTTGATGTGCTTTGCAGCGGGAACGCCCTCGTCGACGTGCTGGCGACCGTCACCGACGAGCAACTCGCGGCGCTCGGGATCGTCAAGAACAGCTACGAATTGGTTGACGCGGAGACCGCCGACAGCCTCTACGCGGCGATGCCGCCTGCAGTCGAGATCTCGGGCGGGGCGGCCGCCAACACCGCCGTCGGCGTCGTGTCCTTGGGAGGCACGGCCAGCTATATCGGCAAGGTCCGCGACGACCAGCTGGGAACTGTGTTCCGCCATGACCTGCGGTCGGCGGGCGTCGCGTTCGACACCGGCGCCGCTTCATCGGGCCCCGCAACCGGACGGGCGCTCACTTTGATCACGCCCGATGCCCACCGGACCTTCCGCACCTACCTCGGCGCCGCCAACGAATTGACGCCCGACGAGGTCGACGAGGCCACGGTGGCCGGCGCCCAGGTGACGTATCTCGAGGGTTACCTGTGGGACCCGCCGAGCGCCAAGGAGGCGTTCCGGAAGGCGATGAAGGCGGCGCACGATGCGAACCGGCAGGTGTCGCTCACGTTGTCTGACCCGTTCTGCGTCAACAACTGGGGCCACGAGTTCCGCGAGCTCTTGACCAACGGCGACATCGACATCCTGTTCGCCAACGAGGCGGAGCTGCTCGCCCTCTTCCCGGGGACCGCGTTCGCCGACGCGGTCGAACAGGTCCGAGAACTCTGCCCGATCACCGCGGTTACCAGGGGTGAGCACGGGTCGATCGTGGTCGCTGGTGCCGAGACCCAGGAGGTTGCGGCCGCGCCCGTCGACGACATCGTCGACACCACCGGCGCCGGCGATCTGTACGCCGCGGGCTTTCTGTTCGGGCTCACCCACGGCGAGCCGTTGGTCCGCTGCGGCGAGCTCGGCAGCCTGTGCGCGGCGGAGGTCATCTCCCACGTGGGCGCCCGCCCGCAGCGTCAACTCTCGGAACTGGTGGCATCCTCATAGGGATGGCCGAGACAGCCGAGGTCGGCGAGCGTCCTCACCGGCCCGTGCTGCTGGCGCTGGCCGTGGGCGCCGCGGTGGGGCTGGCGTGCATCGGACTCGTCGTGTCGATCATCGCCATCCCCTTCTTCGCCCTCGCTCGCTTCGCCGACCCTGGCAACGGACTCGACCAGCCCCTCATCCGCACGGGCCTCGTCAAGATCGCCCTGCCGGCGGGGTTCGTGCTCGGCTCGCTGGCTGGTGTCGCCGTTGGCCTGTGGTACCGCAAGGGAGGTCGGCTCCCCACGGAATAGGCCAAGGGCGGCAGTAGGTTCGAAAACCTGATGGACGATCGCCTGTGCCTCCTGACTGTGCACGCCCACCCCGACGACGAAGCGTCCAAGGGGGCCGGCACTGTGCACAAGTACCACTCCGAAGGCGTGCGCACGGTCCTCGTGTGCTGCACCGGAGGCGAGGCGGGCGACATCCTCAACCCGGCCATGGACAAGCCCGAGGTCCGCGAGCGGCTGCACGACGTCCGCATGGAGGAGCTGGCCCGGGCCACCGAGCTCATCGGCTACGACGAGGTCGTCATGCTCGGGTACCGCGACTCCGGCATGCCCGACACGCCTGAGAACGCAGACCCTCGGGCCTTCGCCAACGCCGACCTCGACGAGGCCGTCGGCCGGCTGGTTGCGGTGATCCGCCGGGAACAGCCCCAGGTCATCGTCACCTACGGCGACGACCAGCAGGGCTACCCGCACCCCGACCACATTCGGGTGCACGACATCAGCCTCCCGGCGTTCGACGCAGCCGGCGACCCTGACAAGTACCCGGAGGCGGGCGCACCGTGGCAGCCGCTGAAGCTGTACTACGTGGCGTGGTCTCGGGCCCGGGTCGTGGCCATGAACGAGAAGTTCGAGGAGCTCGGTCTTGAGTCGCCGTTCGACAAGCGGTGGTTCGACCGCCCGTCCCAGGACCATCGCATCACCACTCGCCTCGACGTCGGCGAGCACGACGAGGCCCGCCGGGCTGGCCTGCTCGCCCACGCCACCCAGATCGACCCCGAGTCGCCCTTCTGGTTCGGGCTTCCCGCTGAGGCGGCGCGCGAGGCATATCCGTACGAGGACTACGTGCTCGCCCGGTCGCTCGTCGACAGCGACCCACCGGAGGACGATCTCTTCGCGGGTATCCCAGTGCGTGATCGCGCGTAGTCGCCTACGATCCCGGCCAATCGGCCCACGAGGAGGATCCGCATGGCGAAGTACCTGTCGCAGGAGTGGCTGGACGAAGGCCGCAAGCTCTCAGACGAGTTCCCCGAGCGGCCCGGTGCCAGCGCGCGGATGCAATACGTCGTCACCGGAGCGCCTGATGGCGACGTGAAGTACTACTGGGTGCTCGAGAACGGGAAGATTCTCGAGTCGACCGTCGGCGAGGACCCGAGCGCCGACTTCACGATCACCACGACCTACGAGGACTCCAAGAAGATTCAGGACGGCGAACTCGACGCCAACGCCGCCTTCATGCAGGGGCGGATGAAGGTCACCGGCAACATGGGCAAGCTCATGGCCCTGATGCCTCTGACCCAGAGCCCCGAGTACAAGGCGATCCAGGAGAAGATCCGCGCGGTTACCGAGTACTAATCCGGCGGGGGCGCGATCGCCCGTCAAGTGACGGCGATCGTGCCCTTCATGAAGCTGTGGACCTGGCAGTGGTACTTGAAGGTGCCGGTCTTCGAGAGCGTGATGGTCTTCGGACTGCTGCTCTTCATGAAGATGCCGGTGTCGAAGGAGCCGTCGTCGGCGGTCAGGCTGTGGGGGATCCCGTCGTCGAGGATGGCGACGGTGACCTTTGATCCCTGCTTCACGTTCAGTGGGTCGGGGCTGAACTTGAAGTTCTGAATGGTGATGCTGTCACTGCCGGTGGCCGCGGCCGCGGTGCTCGTGGGCGTGGTCGTGCCGGCCGGCGACGTCGTCGTAGTGCTGCCGGTCGAGGACTTGTTGCTCGAGGACCCGCAGGCGACCCCGCCGATGGCGAGGACGGCCACGGCCAGTACGAGCAGGGGACGGAACACCTTGGACATGGGCACCTCCGGACATCCGGCGGGACGCACGGCGCCGAACACGTCATGCTGTGGCGATCGAGGGACTGCAGGAGGCTAGTGACGGCACCCTGGTGCTCGCCATCGCCCGCTACCACCAGGAGGCCCTGGCCGAGGCGTACCGGCGTCACGGGGGCGCGGTGTTCGCCCTGGCCCGCCGCCTCCTCGCCGAGCAGGCGCTCGCCGAGGAGGTCACCCAGGAGGTGTTCCTCCGCCTGTGGACCCAGCCCGACCGGTTCGACCCCGAGCGAGGGTCGCTCCGCTCGTACCTGCTGGCCCAGAGCCACGGGCGGGCGGTCGACATGCTGCGCTCGGAGACGTCCCGCCGCCGCCGCGAGGAGCGGGAGGCGCGGCAGACCGCCGAGGCCGGCTACGACATCGAGCGGGAGGTGCTCGACCTGGCCGTCGGGGAGCACGTCAAGGAGGTGCTCGACCGGCTCCCCGACGACGAGCGCCAGGCGATCGAGCTCGCCTACTTCGGCGGCTTGACCTACCGGGAAGTGGCCGCCAGGCTCGCCCAACCCGAGGGCACGGTGAAGAGTCGCATCCGCTCGGGCCTCAGGCGCATGCGGGCCGACCTCGTCGACGTCGGGATCGGGGGGGTATGGAGCGAGAGCTGACCCACGACGAGGCGGCCGAGCTCCTGGGCGCGTACGCCCTCGACGCCGTCGACGCGGCTGAGCGCGAGGCGATCGACCAGCACCTCAACGAGTGCCCACGCTGCCGGGCCGAAGTCGCCGATCACCGGACGGTGGCGTCGTTTCTTGGGTCGGCAGGCGGCCGGGCGCCCGACGGCCTGTGGGACCGCATCGCGGGATCACTGGAGGAGGCGCCGCCCGAGCTGAAGCTGGCACCCGTCGTCCCCATCAGGGAGCGGCGGTCGGTCAGTCTCCGGGTGGGGGCCGCGGTCGCGGCTGTCGCGGCCGGGGTCATCGCGCTGCTCGGTGCCGAGGTCGTTCATCTCAACGACCAGGTCGACCACCTGGCCGCACCCGAGCGGCCCGACACGGCGCTGCTCTCCGCCGCCACCCACGCGCTCGCCGATCCCCAGACGCAGCGGGTGTCGATGCGCTCGACCGATGGCGTGGTCTCCGCCGAGGTCGCACTCACCTCTGACGGCACGGGATTCCTGGTTGCCGACCGGCTCCCGGCCCTCCCCGATGACCGGACCTATCAGCTGTGGGCGCTCGCCAACGGACAGAAGATCTCCGCCGGGGTTCTCGGCGCCCGGCCGCAGGTCATCGCCTTCCGGTACGCGCCGTCGGGCCTGTCGGGCTTCGCCGTCACCGACGAACAGGCCGGTGGCGTCGTCAGCACACAGAACGCCCCGGTCGCGCTGGGGACCCTCCAGCGCACGTAGGAGTACGTTCTGGGCGATGCCGGCGACGCTCGAAGAGGCAGCCCAGATGGCGATGGAGCTACCCGAGGTCACGGAGGGAACCCGCTTCGGCAACCGCACCTTCTTCGTCCGCGGGAAGGGCTTCGCGTGGGAGCGCCCGTTCAGCAAGGCCGACATCAAACGCTTCGGAGACGACACGCCGCCCGACGGACCCATCTTTGCGGTCAGCGTCGAGGACATGCACGAGAAGGAAGCCGTGCTCGAGGCCCATCCGAAGGCCTTCTTCAACATCGCCCACTTCGCCGGCTACCCGGCCGTGCTCATCCAGCTGAAGAAGGTGACCAAGCGAGAGCTCCGGGAGGCGATCGTTGACGGCTGGCTGGCGGTCGCGCCGAAGAAGCTGGCGGAGGAGTATCTGCGCGCTACGCGGCCGCGGCGCGCTGCAGGTCCCTGAGCTCGCGGTAGCCGATGAGGGTGGCGCCCGCCCGCGCCGCGAGGGCGCGCAGGGTGCCGTGGCCGGTGATGAGGTCGTGGTCGTCGACCCGCGCTGCCCAGTCGGGTGCGAAGGCGCGGAGCTCGGGTGTGTCGACCGCGGGGTGGACGTACACCTCGGTCACTCCAGGGCGTAGGTCGGCGAGCGCCCGCTCGATCGCCCGCCGGCTGCCGACGCTGGGCACGTAGAGCAGGTGGTCGGGGAACAGCACACTTTCTTCGGCCGCCAGCTGCCGGAACGGGAAGCCGACGGAGCGCTCGGTGGACGCGCCCGACAGGCGCATGGGCAGGCCGAACTCGATCGCCAGTTCCAGATACACGTCGAAGAACTCCGGGCGCAGCTGGACCGTGCCCATGTGCGAGTCGAGGTGGCTGACGTCGAACCCCCAATAAATCGCGCGCTCGACTTGCGCCCGCAGCTCGCGGCGCACCTCGTCGAGATCGGCGTGGTCCCACACATCCTCGACGGTGCGCGGGAACCCCCCATCGCCGTCGAGCAGGGATGGGGCGTGGGTGATCGGGCCCCACCGATAGAGGTCGTACTCGGCGTTCAGCGTGAGGTGCACGCCGACGTCCTCGCCGCGGTAGCGGGCCGCCGCATCGCGCGCCCAGGGGCAGGGCACCATGAGGGTTGCGCTGGTGGCAACGCCCTCGCGCAGTGCCTCGTACACCCCGAGGTTGGCGGCGTGGCTCGATCCGAGATCGTCACAGTTGACGATCAGGAGCTTGGCGTCAGGAGCAAACCCCAACCGCTCGGCGAGCACCGGCATCGCATTGAAGGTACTGGCGGACGGTGCCGTCTACCGCGAGCCCGAGTCCGAAGCCGCCCATGACGTCCAACGGGAGGTGGGCGCCGACGTACCCGTGGTGCTGAACGCCCGCCACCATGGGGAACAGCACCGTCTCGCTGGTCACGTGGGGCGCCGATAGGTTCCGTCCGTGGGCCAGGTCGAATCGGCGCCGTCGGCCATGCCATCGACGCGGGACGGCCTCATCCTCCTGGTCTGCGCCCTTCTCGTCGGCGTCGCGTCGTGGGTACCGGTCCGCGGACGGCAGGTGCCCGGCTGGGAGGAAGCGGTCTTCCGGGCCGTCAACGATCTCCCCGGCCTCTTGTACGGGCCGGTGTGGGTCGTCATGCAGTTGGGGACCTGGTTTGCGATTGCGGGAGTGGCCCTGGTCGCACTCGTCCTCCGCCGGACACGTCTCGCGCTGGCGTTCGCGCTTGCGGGAGTGACGGCGAGCCTGCTCTCGAACGTGTTCAAGGCGGTCGTCGGCCGAGGGCGGCCGGCGGCCCTCCTGGCCGACGTGCACACGCGGGGGCTTGTACCGACGGGCAATGGTTATCCGTCGGGACACGCGTCGGTGGCGTTCGCCCTGGCGACGGTGGCGTGGCTGTGCCTGGATGGCTGGGTCCGTTGGGTGCTGCCGTGTGCCGCAGTCATCGTCGGCTTCGCCCGCATCTACGTCGGTGCCCACCTCCCCGTCGACGTGGTCGGCGGCGCTGCCCTCGGCACCGCGTGCGGCGTCGCTGTCAGCCTGGCTCTGCGCCCTCGCCCATCAGTGGCAGGCTGACCACAGGCCTCGGCCTGCAGTGCGCGCGTCGCCGGCCGCGGCGACGAACTCGCTCGTGTGGGCCACGTTCGGCGGGAAGGTGTACGGCACGGCGTAGCCGTCGTGGACCAGCGACAGGTTCACGAACAGGTTGTCGCGCGCTCGGTACACGTAGGCGAGCAGCCGTTTGTACTTGTCACGCAGTTCGACGTCGCTGACGAGACGAACCGGCGTGTTGGCGGGGAGCAGGGTCTTCGTCCGGTTGGACGCCGCGATGGCGAAGCACTGGACCGGCGTGTTGGGCTTCACCGATTCGGGCGTGTCCATCCCCAAAAATCTGACCCGTTCCCGTCGCCCGCTGACATGCACGATGATCGTGTCGCCGTCGACGACTCGCTCGACGGTCGCAGTTCCGGATGGTTGGGCGGTGGCCTTCGGTGGCTGGCTGGAACACCCTGCAGCCAACGCCGCGATGGCGACCACGAGCAAGGCGAACGTTCGACGCTTCATGACCGTGTCCTGTGAGGCGAACAACGGGCGGCCGGAGCCGCGAACAGGAGGGCTTAACGCCGCTCGATGATGGTGCCGGTGCCGAGGCCGCCACCGCAACACATGGTGATGAGGCCGACGGTGCCGTCGGTGCGCTCGAGCTCGTGGAGGGCGGTGGTGACGAGGCGGGCGCCTGTGCAGCCCACGGGATGACCGATGGCGATGGCGCCGCCGCCGGGGTTGACCTTCTCCATGTCGGGCTTGAGCTCGCGCTCCCACGCCAGCACGACCGAGGCGAAGGCTTCGTTGATCTCGACGGTGTCGACGTCTGCCATGCCGAGGCCGGAACGCTCGAACACGCGGTGGGTGGCGTCGATGGGGCCGGTGAGCATCAGGACCGGGTCGACACCGACCAGGCACTGGTGGCTCAGCACCGCTCGCGGCTCGAGGCCGAGGGCTGCCGCCTTCTCGGCCGACATGAGAAGCACGGCCGCAGCGCCGTCGGAGATCTGGGACGAGGTGCCGGCTGTGTGGATGCCGTCCTCCCGGGCAACGGGCTTCAGGGCCGCCAGCTTCTCCATGGACGTCTCCCGCAGGCCCTCGTCGCGCGCCACCCGCACCGTGTCGCCCGTGGGCTTGCCGTCGTCGCCGAGTATCGGGGCGTCGATGGGCACGACCTCGCGCTCGTAACGCCCTTCTTCCCAGGCGCGGTTGGCCCGCACCTGCGATTCGAGGCCGAAGCCGTCGGCGTCCTGCCGGGTGATGCCCCACTTCTCGGCGATGCGCTCGGCCCCTTCGAACTGCGAGGTCAACTCGTACTGGGCGAAGTACGTCTTGGGCAACGGCCGCCCGGGTCCCGCCTTCGTCGACGACCCGAGGGGGATGCGGCTCATCGACTCGACGCCGCACGTGAGGACCACGTCGGCCGCGCCCGACGCCACCAGCCCGGCGCCCAGGTTGGTGGCCTGCTGGGACGAGCCGCACTGGCTGTCGACCGTGGTGGCCGCGACGGTCATGGGAAGCCCGGCCGCCAGCCACGCGGTGCGGGCGATGTTGAACGACTGCTCGCCGGACATCGTCACACAGCCCCCGACGACCTGGTCGACCGCGGCCGGGTCGATGCCGGCCCGCTCGACGCACGCCTTCTGGACGGCGCCCAGGAGATCGGCCGGGTGCATGGTGGACAGTCCGCCGCCGCGGCGCCCGATGGGGCTACGAACGGCCTCGACGATGACGACGTCAGCCATGGCCGGAGCCTAGGCGGCCTTGTTGTTGGCGGCCCGGGCCTCTGCGAGGGCCTGACGGGCCTGTTCGAGCCCCCGACGACCCACTTCGCGCGTCTGGGGATCGATGCGCCAGCGCCCGTCGGGCGGCTCGAGGAGCAGCAGCTGGTCCTTGCTTTTGGACATACCCCGATGATGACAGGGGGGTATGACAAGAACTCCTGGCGCTTAGACAGGCGCCCCCGGCACGACCTTCGGCCACGGCCGTTCCCGCTCGGCGATGAGGGCCAGGTCCAGCAGCAGCGCCTCTTGGTGGCGCTTGCCGTAGACCTGCAGGCCGATCGGGAGCCCGCCCCCCGACAGCCCGGCGGGGATCGAGACGGCCGGGTGGCCGGTCATGTTGGCGGGGATGGTGAGGCGGCCCGTGTCGAAGGGGTTCACGAGTTCGTCGCCGATCTTCGACGGCACCGGCCCCTCGGCGGTGAAGGCCTCGTACGGGTTGGTCGCACAGATGACCATGTCGACCTGCTCGAAGAGGTCGGCCATGGCCTCGTTCATCTTCACCCGGAAGTCTTCGAGGCGCGCCGCGTGCTCAACCCGGTACATGTCTGCGAACCCCATGCCCATGCGCAGGTCGTCGGTGAGCTCGTCGGCGCGGTCGGGGAGGAACTCCTGCAAGAGCTTCACCGCGCCCGGCAGGCCGGCCATGGCCCAGACCGGCCCCGGCTGGGGGAACTCGATCTTCACGTCGACCTCTCGCAGCCCGGCGGCCTTGACCAGTGAGCTGGCCATGTCGAGGACGATCGCCTCGACCTCGGGGTGGACGACGGTGCCGCCCATCGTGGGGTCGACTGCGACTCGCAGACCGGACAGGTCGTGCGTGCCGAGCCCGGCCTCCCAGCCTTCGACGCGGGGCAGGCTGTGGGGATCGCGGGGGTCGTAGCCGTTGACGACGTCGAGCCACCGCGCCGAGTCGCGCACCGAGCGGGCCAGGCAGCCCAGCACCACGGTCAACGGCTCGATCTCGGCGTACGGACCCCGCGGGAAGCGGCCGTACGTCGCCTTGAGGCCGAACAGTCCTGAGTAGCCGGACGGGATGCGGATGGAGCCGCCGCCGTCGCCGCCGCTCGCGATGGGCACGAGGCCGCCGGCCACGGCCGCGGCCGAGCCGCCCGACGAGCCTCCCGGTGTTCGCTCGGGGTTCCACGGGTTGCGGGTGACGCCGTTCAGCTTCGTGGACGTGTAGTTGACGAAGCCGATCTCGCTGGCGGTCGTCAGTCCGACGAGCACGGCGCCGGCCGCACGAAGCCGGGCGACCTCGGTGCCGTCGACGTCGGCCTTGTCGTCCTTGAACAGCAGTGACGCCTCGGTGAAGGGCCAGCCGTTGACCCTCTGCAACTCCTTGATGGCGATGGGCACGCCGCCGAACGGCAGCGAGACGTCGACGTTCGCGGCGGTGGCGCGCGCCTCGTCAGCCGCGACATACGAGAACGCGTTGACGTTCGAGCCGCTGATCGCGCCCAGCGAGGCGTCGAGCGCTTCCGCCGGCGACAGCTCGCCGGCGCGGAAAGCGTCCACGAGCGAGCATGCGTCTCCGAGCCACGGGGTGTCGGCCATCGCCCAACCATAGAGTCATCGGCCAAATGGATGCCGCTGACTTCATGGGGCTCGAACCCACCGAGGACTCGCATCGGTGGCGTCTGCCGGTGACCAAGGAGATCACCAGTGGCATGGGTGCCCTGTTCGGCGGGGTCGGGCTCGGCGCAGCAGTCGAGGCCATGGAGCGCCACACCGGCCGCCCGTTGGTGTGGGCAACGGCGCAGTACCTCTCGTTCACCCGTCCGCCGTCGGTGCTCGACATCGAAGTTGTCGACGCCGCCGTCGGCCACAAGACCAGCCAGGTGCGCGCCACCGCCCACGTCGGTGACTTCGAGATCCTCACGGTGAACGCGGCGATGGGCAAGCGCGACTTTCCGTACGAAGGTTCCTGGGCGGAGATGCCCGACGTGCCGCAGCCCGACGACTGTCCGTCGCGTGTGACCGATGCGCGCATGGAAGGCCGCCTTGCCTCCCGCATGGAGATGCGGATCGCCATGGGTCGCGGGCCCGACGACTTCCCCGGTCCCCCGGGCGACGGTCGTTCGGCGCTGTGGGCCCGTCTTCCCGGACTCGAGGTGTCCTCGACGTCGTTGTCCATCGTCGGCGACATGGTCCCGTTCGGCATCAGTCAGGCGCTCGGGATGCGAGCCGGCGGCAACAGCCTCGACAACACCATCCGGGTCGTGCAACTGGTGCCGACGGAGTGGATGCTCGTCGACGTCCGCATCCAGGCCGTCATGCACGGATTCGGCCATGGACTGGCCCACATCTGGGCCCAGGACGGAACGCTGCTCGCCACCGCCAGCCAGTCGGCGATGGTGCGAGCCTGGAGAGAGGAGCCTCCGCGTGAGTGACTCGAATGGCCAGCGCTGGGGCCTCACCATCCCCTTCGACGGGGTGCCGCTGCACGAGCAGCAGCGGCTGATCGAGGAGGTGGTGGCCGCCGGCTATACGGACCTCTGGTCGAGCGAGGCAGGCGGCACCGATGGCTTCACGCCCCTCGCGCTGGCCAGCCAATGGGCGCCGCAGGCCCGCCTCGGTGTGGCGATCATCCCCGCGTTCACGCGTGGCCCGGGACTCATGGCGATGAGCGTGGCCGCCATGGCCGAGACCGCGCCCGGCCGCTTCGCGTTTGGCATCGGCACGTCCTCCGACGTCATCGTCGAGCGCTGGAACGGGATCCCCTTCGACGAGCCGTACAAGCGCACGCGGGACATGGTGCGCTTCCTGCGCAAGGCCCTCAGCGGCGAGAAGGTCGACGAGCAGTACGACACCTTCACGGTGAAGGGCTTTCGGCTCGGGCGTCCGCCGGAAGTGCAGCCGCCGATCCTCGTCGGTGCCCTTCGGGAAGGCATGCTGCGCCTGGCCGGCCGCGAGGGCGACGGCGCCATCATCAATTGGCTCTCGGCCGACGACGTGAAGCAGGTGGTACCCCACGTCGGCGAGGGCAAGGAGGTCGTCGCCCGCATCTTCGTGTGCCCGTCGGAGGACGCCGCCGCCGTGCGCAACATGGGTCGCTACGCCATCTCCGCCTACCTGAACGTGCCGGTGTACAAGGCCTTCCACGAGTGGCTGGGACGGGGCGACGACCTGGGCGCCATGTGGGAGGCCTGGGCGGCAGGCGACCGCAAGGCCGCGGTGGCCGCCATCCCCGACCGCGTCGTCGACGACCTCATCGTCCACGGCTCGCCCGCCGAGTGCCGGGCCCACGTCCAGCGCTACGTCGACAACGGCGTCACCACCCCGGCCCTGGCCGTCTTCCCCATGGGTGACCCCCGCCAGGCCGTGCTCGATTTGGCGCCTCACTCCTGACTTCCGTGCGTTGATGCCCAACTATTGGGCATCAACGCACGAAAGTCGCAGGTGGGGGCCCCTAAAACGGACAAATCCCCCGCTCGCGAGCATGTGCTTGCTACAGTGAGCACATCCCCATGCGAACACCTCTCTACACGCGCGCGCTCACGGCCCTGGCGGTCGTCCTCGTCCTCGCCACCTTCGGCGCCATGCCGGCGGGCTCCGGCCACGAGACGAAACCGGCCGTCGAGCCCACGATCGACGCCGCGGCCGCCCTGCCGGTCGTGGCCCAGAGGGCGGCGTATCCCGACGACCGCCAGAGCTATCCAGAGGGCCCCGAGGCTTCCCAGCCCGACCCACGCCCCTCGCTGACGTGGCCGGCGCCGGGCCCGATCACCAGTCCGTTCGGCGGCGGCCGGCACCATCCCGGCATCGACATCGACGGGGTCACCGGTGACCCGGTCATCGCCGCGGCCACGGGAACGGTCGTGCTCGCCGGCATGGCGCCCGCCGGCTACTCCGGCTACGGCAACGTCGTCATGATCGACCACGGCGGTGGCATCAGCACGCTGTACGCCCACCTGTCGCGGGTCGACGTGGCCATGGGCCAGGCCGTGCAGCAGGGCCAGCAGGTGGGGGCCATCGGTGCGACCGGCATGGCCACTGGCGACCACCTCCACTTCGAGGTGCGCGTCACCAACACGCCGGTGGACCCCATGTCCTGGCTGCCGCCCCGCGCCTAGTTACTCCCGCAGGCCGGCGATCCGCGCCTGCCAGCGCCGCATGCCTCGGAGCCAGCGGTCATAGTCGCCGGCCTTCTGGCGGAAGAACTCGGCGACCTCGGGGTGGGGGAGGATCAGGAACCGTTCGTCGCGCAACCCGGCGACGACCACGTCGGCCACTTCCTCGGGCGACTTCGATCCCGGCAACAGGAAGTTGGACGCGTCGTCACCCCCCGCCAGCAGCATGTTGGTGCGCACGCCCTGCGGGCACAGGCACGAGACCTTGACCCCGGCGTCGCCGTAGGTGATCGACAGCCACTCGGCCAGCGCAACCACGCCGTGCTTGGTGACCGAGTACGGCAACTGGCCGATGCCGGTGAGCAGGCCGGCCGCCGAGGCGGTGTGCAAGAGGTAGCCCTCGCCGCGTGCGACCCACCCAGGGATCAGCGCACGCGCCGCGTAGAGGTGGGCCAGGAGGTTGACGCCGATGATCCGGTCCCACTGCTCGTTGCTGTCGTCGAGGCCTCCGCTGGTGATGATGCCGGCGTTGGCGCAGAACAGGTCGATGGGGCCGTTGGCGTCGATGGCCTGCTCGACGAGGCCGACGACCGCGTCCTCCACCGAGACGTCCACCTGTACGGCCGTGCCGCCGATCTCGCCGGCCACGGCTGCCGCGCCCTCGCCATCGAGATCGGCCACGACGATCGCTGAGGCTCCCTCGGCCGCGAACCGCCGGCACAGGCCGCGACCGATCCCGTTGCCCCCTCCGGTCACGACGACGTGCTTCCCCGCGAGCTCCATACCGCGAGACCCTAGAAGGCGGCGGCCGCGGCCTTGAGCGTGGCGTCGACGACGGCCGTCGGGTCGTCGCCGAACGGGAGCGGGAACACGATCGGCTCGTCGACGCCGGCGTCGGCGTATGCCTTCACCGTGGTGGTGACGACGTCGGCGTCGCCCATGACGTCGATGCCGTCGACCATCTCGTCGCTGACCGCGGCCAGGGCCCCTTCGCGGTCTCGAGCCGCGTGGCGCTCGCGGATCTCGTTCACGGCGTCGCCATAGCCGGCCCGAGTGAAGTTCGCCGCGTACGAGTCGACGGTGGCGTAGGAGAAGAGGTCACGACGGGCCAGCGGAGCGTACGCATCCCGGTCGGTCACGCCCACGTGCACGTAGCAGTACACCTTGGCGTCGCCACCCTTTCGCACCTGCTCCACTGACCAGGGAACGTGCGACGCGGGCAGGTAGTTGAGCAGCACTCCGTCGGCAACCTCGCCGGCCAGGCGCAGCATCCCTTCGTTGAGGGCGCCGATCACGATCTTCGGGCGATGCTCGCCCAGGCGAATCCCGAGCCGGAATCGCGACACCTTGTAGAAGTCGCCCTCGAAGTCGACTTGCTCACCCGACAGACACGCCCGGAGCAGGGTCACGAACTCCCGCACCTGCGCCAGGGGGCGGTCGCCGTATCCCGCGCCGTGCCAGCGCCCGGCGACCACGGGCGAGGAGATGCCGACGCCCACCAGGACGTCACGCTCGGGGACGATCGCCTGGAGGGTCGCGGCGGCCATGGCCAAGAGGGGAGGGGTGCGGAGCTGGAGGGCGACAACCCCTGTTCCCAGGTCGAGGGAGGGGACCGTCGCCGCGACCGACCCCAAGAGGGCGAACGCCTCCGGACCGACCACTTCGGCCGTCCAGAACGAGCGATAGCCGAGGTCAGCGGCCTGGCGGGCCACGTTCACGGCACCGGCGGGGTTCACCGCGCCCTGGAGTGAGGCGAAGGTCACGCCGAGCGGCAGGGAGGGGCCGGTCATGCGTCGAACGCTACGTGAGGTGACGGTTGCCCGTCAGGGCCGTCGGGTAGGGTGAGATTGCTGTTAACGGCGAGCCCTGACGTGACGATGATTACGGAAGAGGGCACCGGCTGACGGTGTTGGAGAAGGATGATGAGCGACACACTCGAGAACGAAGCGATCGCCGAGGCCCTGGCGATCATCGATCAGAGCCTGGAGCGCGTGCACGAGCGCGGCATGCTGACGTCCTCCGAGGTGTCCGATCTTCTGCTCGACGTCCGCCTGCTGCTCGCTGGGGCCGCCCTCGATCAGGAGACCGCCCCCGCGGCCAACTGAGGCCTTGATGCCGTCGCTGATCTACGACGGCGACTGCGGGATCTGCAACCAGAGTGCCGACTGGGCGCGCGCCCACTTGCCGGCCGGCACCGAGATCCTGCCCTGGCAGGCGATCGACGACCTGGCTGCTCTCGGCCTGACTGTCGGTGACGTCGAGACCGCGGCCTACTGGGTCGACGACGACGGCACCCTCCACCGCGGCGAGGCGGCCGTCAGCGCCGCCCTCCGTGGCGCGGGTGGTGCGTGGCGCGTGGCGGGCGTCGCCCTCGGTGCTCCGCTCGTCCGGCCGCTCGCTCGCCGGGCTTATTACTGGGTGGCGTTGAACCGCCACCGCTTCAGCCGCGACGGCGCCTGCTCGACGGAGTAGCGGCGCCCTCGACCGCGGCCTCTACAGTCCTGGTCCGTGCGCGCCGTCGTCTGCCAGCAGCTCGGTCCCCTGGACGACCTCGTCATCGAGGATCGCCAGCCATTGGCGCCCGGCCCCGACGAAGCGGTCATCGACGTGCGCGCCGCCGGCGTCAACTATGTCGACGGTCTGATCTGTCGGGGCGGCTATCAGATCAAGCCGCCGACGCCGTTCGTACCGGGAAGCGAGATCGCCGGTGAGGTGACGGCGGTCGGCGCCGCCGTCGAGGACGTGGCGCCCGGCGACCGCGTCATCGCCATGACCGGCTTCGGCGGCTTCGCCGACCAGGTCGCGGTACCCGCCGCATCGGTCATCCCCATCCCCGCCACGCTCGACTTCGGGCAGGCGGCCGCGCTGATCCAGAGCTACAGCACGGCGCTGTTCACGTTGACCGATCGCACGTCGGTCGCGGCCGGGGAGTGGGTGCTCGTGCTGGGGGCGGGTGGCGGCATCGGCTTGGCATGCATCGATGTGGCCGTTGCCCTCGGGGCACGCGTCATCGCCGCCGCGTCGAGTCCCGAGAAGCTCGAGGCCGCCGAGGCCATGGGTGCCGAAGCGACGATCGCGTACGAGGACGAGGATCTGAAGGCGCGAGCGCGAGAGCTCTCGGGCGGAGGTGTCGACGTGGTGGTCGACGCCGTCGGCGGCCGTCACAGCGAGCCGGCCCTGCGGGCCACGCGGTGGTCCGGGCGCTTCTGCGTCGTCGGCTTCGCGTCCGGCACCATCCCGTCACTGCCGCTCAACCAAGTGCTGCTGAACAATCGGACCGTCGTCGGTGTCGACTGGGGCGCCTGGACATTTCGCAACCAGGAGGGCTACCGGGCGTTGCTCGGTCAGCTCGTCCAGATGGTGGCCGACGGCCGCCTGCATCCACCGGTGCCGGCCGAGCGCCCCCTCGTCGACGCCGCGAAAGCCATGGAAGACCTCATCGAACGCCGCGTAACGGGCAAAGTCGTGCTGGTGCCCTAGCGCGTATCGCCGTGGCGGCCCGCGTGCGTCATCATTGACGTGATGGCGACTTCGGACTCGCTCGACGAGGAAAGTCTGCTGCGTCGGCTGTCTGGTGAACTGGCCCGGCTGCACTCGTGGGACGACGTGGCTGCGTACGTGATCGGCGCCGCCGTGCAGTTGCTCGGTGGCAACACGGGATCGTTGTGTCTGCTCACGCCCGACGGCCGCGAGCTGGAGATCGTGGCCGAGCACGGCTACTCACTCGAGGTAACCGCCGTGTGGACGCGCTTCCGCGTCGACGCGCCGCTGCCCGCCAGTGAAGCCGTTCGCACGGGGAAGCCTGTCTTCATCACCTCGCCCGAGGACCGTGATGACAGGTATCCGATCTTCAAGGAACAACCCGTGGTCGAGGACAAGGCGTACGCAATCGAGCCGCTCATCGTCGACGGACGCACACTGGGTTCGCTGGTCATCGGCTTCGAGACACCGCGCCAGTTCACTGGCGACGAGGAGCAAATCCTCGGGGCCGCCGCGGCGCGCTGCGCGCAGGCGCTCGACAAGCGCCGTCGCCGCTAGCGCTTAGTCCGTTCCCACCTTCAGCAGCTCGGCGAAGGACTCCTCGATGGACGTTCGGAGGAGTTCGGGGTCGTCGATCGCTGCGGTGTCGATGTTGAGGCCTACGTCAAAGCGGTTCTTGTAGGACATGACGGTGGCGTTGAACGCGGTGCCCGCCGTGGGCCCCATCGGATGGTTGCCCTCGATGTGGGCGCCGGCGATGTAGAGGTCGAAGTCGGCGGCCTTCACGTTGGACGCCGCGAAGTCGACCGTCTCGGCCTGCTGGCGGGCGACGCGGGTCAGCAGTGACGTGGGCAGGCGGTTCATGACGCCGGCCAGCGAACCGAACAGGCCGAGGGCGCGTTCGTTCTTGGCGACGTTCAGGCGCTCGTGGATGGCGGTGAAGCGGACGGCGGAATCGTGAAGACCGGCAGGGACCAGCAGTCGGGCCGGGCTGAACGCGTTGCCTCCTGCCGACTTGTCGTCGCGGATGTTCACCGGCATCGTCATGCGCAGCTCGTCGACGTCGGCGCCCTTCGCCCGGTGGTAGGCGGCCGCCCCGCCCGCCAAGGCGGCGACGAACAGGTCGTTCACCGTGCCGCCCAGACCCTTGGCCGCCCGCTTGACCTCGTCGAGGTTGACGCTGAGCGTCTCGAAGCGTCGGGTCAGGGAGCGTCGCCCGGTCCACAGCGGCGAACGCGAGGGCTGCACCACCGCCAGCTGCCGCCAGAGCGACGCGGCCGTCGCCGCAAGGTCGCTGGCGAGGCGGACGCTGCGATCGGGATGCACGGCGAGGCCCGCAGTGCCGGCGGCACCCCGCTGCACGACACCCAGCTGGCGCCGCACGTTGTGGCCGACGGCGTCGGACAGCACGTCGTACGCACCTCGCTCCGGCGCGCTGACCGGCTCCTCCACGACGTCGTCAGGGTCGGGAGCGTCAGGTGCGAGGTCGAGGAACTGCATCGAGAGGCGCACCCCGCCCACGCCGTCGGTGATCGTGTGATGCATCTTCGCCAGCAGGGCGGCCCGGTTGCCTTCGAGGCCCTCGACGATCGTGAGCTGCCAGAGAGGCCGGGCCCGGTCGAAGGCGTCCTCGTAGATCAGAGCGGCCAGATCGAGAAGCTGGCGCTCGGTGCCCGGCGGCGGCACGGCCAGACGACGCACGTGGAAGTCGATGTCGAACGACGGGTCGTCGGCCCATTCAGGCGGGGCGAACCTGAAGGGCGGTGGCACCACCCGCTGGCCGAGGCGGGGCAGGACCTTTACGGCTCGTTCCATGCGCCGCCGGAAGCGCGCGAAGTCGGGCGGACTGTCGAGGAGCGTGAGCTGCAGGAAGGACGAGCGCATGGCGGGGTCCTTCTCGATCGTCCACATCAGCGCCTCTGCGTCGCTCATGCGGCGCTCGAACCGAAGGGGACGCTCCGCCATCCGACGCGACGCTAACGCGGGTCGGCCGTCACCGAGATATGGACGTGTGCTTGAACTCGTTGAGCTCGGGCCAGCCGGTGA
>DASZJL010000025.1:0-67242 GCA_035948135.1 Acidimicrobiales bacterium
CGAGTCGCGCTACCGGACGACCTTGTCGCAAGGCTCGAAGGCAAATCCTCACTTGGGCGACTCGGGCTCCTGATCCACTCGAGTCTCCCAGCCAGCGAGC
Source organism: Acidimicrobiales bacterium (assembly GCA_035948135.1). GTDB lineage: Bacteria > Actinomycetota > Acidimicrobiia > Acidimicrobiales > AC-14 > CADDZP01. Next base: position 101 of record DASZJL010000025.1, read on the forward strand.
GCGTTGCGGTCGTCGATGATGAAGGGCTCCGTCTGCGGCCGATCGGTGAGGTCGTGGCAAAGGGCTTGTCGGGCCACGTCGTGTCGTTCGACCCTGAGACGTTCGAGGTCGGCTACCACCCGATCACGGGCTGGTACGAAGGCCCGGCCGATCGAATCTTTGAAGTCTGCTTCGCGAGCGGAAGAAGCGTCCGGGTGACCGCAGGCCACGCGCTGTTCACGCTCGACCGCGACGGAAACCTTGTGAAGGTGCGAGCGGGCGAACTTCGCGCTGGCACCCGAGTCGCGATTCCGAGACGCGTTCCGGCGCCGCCGAGCCCGCGTCCATCGCTAGACATCTTCAAGTTGGCTCCCGAAGCGGCGCGTCGCGAGCTGATGCTCGAGGGCCCGACGGTGGATCACCTGCTCGACAACGCCGCGGCGGACGCGGCGAGGCTTCTCAAGGAGCAGGGCTGGTCGCACATCAGTTACTTCCGTAGCAGGCGGCGGCTCCCGCTCCAGATCGCGATGCAGCTCTGTCCCACGTGCCCGACCTCCCTCGACCGCCTTGCGGTGAAGGGGTCGTCACAGACGCTTCCGATCTCGATCGATATCGACAACGAACTCGCATGGCTGTTCGGCATGTACGTCGCCGAGGGTTCACACCGGCGTGGCCAAGTCACGGTTTCGAATACCGATCAGGCTCTTCTTGACCGCCTCCAGCGCATCTTCGAAGGCTTGGGCCTTCCGGTGTACCGCAGCGCCGGAGCGGTCACGTGCTGCTCCACCCTGCTTGCCGAAGCGTTCGACTGGCTGTGCATGGGCGACACGGCGACCGAGAAGCGAATGCCGTCGGCCTTCCTCGGTTGGCCAGACAGCCTTCTCGAGGCCTTCCTCGAGGGATTCGTCGACGGCGATGGATCGCGCGAGGTCACGCGCGTATCGCTCTGGTCGTCCTCGGACGGCCTGGTGGATGATCTGCTCTATCTATGCGAGCGACTGGGTCGGCGAGCGTCGGCCTCCGTTCGGGTCCGCGATGGCCGTCGCCTCTACCAAGTTTCGATACCCCGCAAGGAGCACAAGATGCTGACTGCGGTGCCGCTGCCTGACCGGCTGCTCATACGGGTGCGCCTGGAAGGACGGATTCCGCAAGTCGACGCCGCGAAGCGCGCTGGATATCGCCACGCCTCCGACCTCAACAACATCGAACGCCGCCGCGGACGCGACGCCGTGCGACGCCGGACGCTCGGCCGGCTGCGTGCGGTGTATCGATCGGCGGATCGACCTGCACCGTCGCTTCCGAAGCTGGAGCGGTTGATTGACGGCGACCTTTTGTGGGACACCGTGACGAGTGTCCGCGATACGGGCGTGTCGGAGCCGATCTACGACCTGGAGGTACGGCCGGGCGGTCGGCACATCGAGAACTTCTTGGCCGGGACGGGGGGCGTCTTCGTATCGAATACCGCGGGATTCGTCGACGCCGGTTGGGATGGGCATTTGACGCTCGAGCTCTCGAACGTCGCCAACCTTCCGATCACGCTCTACCCCGGCATGAAGATCGGCCAGATCTCCTTCCTGCGCATGACGACGCCGGCCGACCAGCCCTACGGGTCGAAGGGTGTGGGCTCCAAGTACCAGGGCCAGCGGGGTCCGACACCGAGCCGCTACTTCGAGAACTTCCGCGACCGGTAGGAAGGCGCCGCGGGGAGCGTGCGGTTAGGTCGTCGCCGGTTCGTCCGACGGCGCCGGCTGGTGGAGCTCGGTGCCGGGGTGGTCGGGCGGCTGCTCGGGCGGCGAGTGCGGGCCTTCGATGGCGTCGAGAAGGTGCATAGAGATGTCCTGCACGATGACGTCGTCGCGGCCGTGCTCCTTCACGCCGTCGTCGATCATGATGTAGCAGTAGGGGCAGGCGACGGCCACGCGCTCCGCGCCGGTGTTCAAGAGTTCGCGCGAGCGGGCGGTGTTGACCTTGGTGCCGACCTTCTCCTCCATCCACATGCGCGCCCCGCCCGCGCCACAGCACATGCCCTTGGTGCCGCTGCGGGGAGCCTCCACGATGTCGATGCCCTTCAGCTGGCCGAGCACCTTGCGGGGCGCCAGGTACACGTCGTTGTGGCGACCCAGATAGCACGAGTCGTGGTACACGACGCGCTCGGCCAGGGTGGCGCCGTCGAGCTGCAGCTTGCCGGTGTCGACCAACCACTCGAGGAACTGGCTGTGGTGCACGACCTCGTAGTTGCCGCCCAGCTGCGGGTACTCGTTCTTGATCGTGTTGAAGCAGTGCGGGCACTGGGTGACGATCTTGCGCACGCCCAAGCCGTTGAGAGTCTCGATGTTCTGCATGGCGAGCATCTGGAAGATGTACTCGTTGCCGGAGCGCCGGGCCGGGTCGCCGGTGCACAGCTCCGACGGCCCGAGGATGGCGAAGTCGATGCCCGCCCGGTGCATCAGCTTGGCCATGGCCTGGGTGACCTTCTTGTTCTTGTCGTCGAAGGAACCGGCACAGCCCACCCAGTAGAGGAACTCGTGGTCGAACGGCTCGCTGCCGTTGACGATCGGCACCTCGACGGGGATGCCCTCGGCCCAGTCGGCCCGCTCGGCCTGACTGAGGCCCCACGGATTGTGCTGGTTCTCCATGGCGCGGTACGCCGTGCCCAGCTCGGTGGGGAAGTCGGACTCCATCAGCGACAGGTAGCGCCGCATGTCGAGGATCTTGTCGAGGATCTCGATGTTCACCGGGCAGATCTCGTCACACGCCTTGCATGACGTGCACGCCCAGATCTCTTCTGACGTGATGCGCTCGAACACCGAGTCCGCGTTGATCTTGATCTCGGCGTCCTCGCCGACCACGGGCGACACCCGCTGGCCGTTGGGCCCGGTCGCGGCCATCACGTTGCCGACCTTGAGGACGATCTCACGGGGATCCAGGGGCTTGCCGGTGGCGTTCGCGGGGCACACGCTCGTGCAGCGTCCGCAGATGGTGCAGGCGTCGGTGTCGAGCAGCTGCTTCCACGTGAAGTCCTCGACCGCGCTGGCGCCGAAGGTCTCCAGCTCGGTCTCCATGAGGTTGGGCAGCGGCTTCATCGCCCCCTTGGGGCGGGTGCGGTCGCGCAGATACATGTTCGTCGGCGACGTGAACATGTGCCGCAGCTTGGTGGTCGGGAGGAGCAACAAGAACATGCCGAACAGGCCCACGTGAAGGACCCAGAGGGCGCGGTACCAGCCCAGGTGCTCGCCCGAGAGGAGCGTCGACAGGTTGTAGCCGACGAAGCGCCATTGCTCCCACGAGGGGTGACCGATGGCGGAGATGTGCAGGGCCTCGATGACGAAGCCCGTCAACGGCAGGATCAGGAACATGCCGAGGATGACGTGGTCCTCGGGTCGGGTCTTGGACCGGATGCGGTACGGCCGGGCGATGTACCTGCGGGCGATGGCCCAGGCCACGCCGAGGGTGAACATGACGCCGACGGCGTCGGCGAACGCTCCATACGCCTGGTAGGTCGTGCCGTGCAGGAACTTCAGCGACTCGGGGGCCTGCTCCTGGATCTGGCTGATGATGGTGACGATGAACAGCCCGATGAAACCGAAGTAGATGAGTGAGTGCATCACGCCGGCTGCGGGGTCGCGCAGCAGGGTGCGCATGTAGAGGCCGTCCCGCAGGTCCTTGGCCCGACGCTCCACGTTGTTACGGGTCGTCGACCGGTTCTCGGGCTTGCCCCGAGTCCAGTTCCTGATGCGGAGGGAGAACAGGTAGCCGCAGGCGAAGAAGAGGATGGCGACCGTGGCGTAGAACAGCGTGCGCAGGGCGTAGGGGATGTGGATGAACGTCTGGCGCTGGATCGTCGAGTGGTCGTCGAACTTGAGGATCGACGCGACGACGTCCGACGCGATCAGGGCCAGGAACCAGAACAGCCCCAGGGCGATGGCGATGTGATGCGGCTTGATACGGAGACGTCGCACGGCCCGGAAAGTAGTTCGCCGCCCGCACGGGGGCGGAACTCGGCCCCTTAGTGGCTGTACGCCTTGGCGTCGGCCTCGCGGAGGCGCTGGGCCATCGACATCAGGAGCTTGTGGGCCATCGTCGGCACCTCGTCGATGACGCCCGCGAACTCGCGCTGGCCGAGGACGAGCACCTCCATGTCGTCCTTGGCGATGACCGAGGCCGACCGGGGGCCGCGGTCGAGCAGGGCGAGCTCACCGAAGTACTGGCCGGGGCCGAGCTTGGCGATCTCCTTCTTCCCGCGCTTGACCGACGCGTTGCCGTTGACGATGAGGAAGAACTCGTGGCCGGGCTTGCCTTCTTCGACGAGCACCTTGCCCTTGGGAACCTCCACGTCATCGGTGGCGCGGGCGATTGTCTGCAGTTCCTTCTTCGAGCACGCCGAGAAGAGCGGCACTTTCGCAAGGTGCTCGAGGTACTGATCTTTCCGGCGCAGCGGCATGGCGGGGATCATAACGACGGGCCGTAGGCTCGTGCTCATGGGTGGTCTCGACCTTTCGACGTTGGTTCAGCCGGCCGATACGCGCATCGTGCTCGTCGTCATGGACGGGCTCGGCGGGTACGCCACGACGGCGAGAGGCAGCGAGCTGGAGGAAGCCGAGACGCCGAACCTCGACCGGCTGGCGACGGAAGGCTCGACCGGCTTGGTTGAGCCCGTCGGCCCCGGCATCACGCCCGGGTCGGGCCCTGGTCACCTCGGGCTGTTCGGCTACGACCCCCTCGAGTACGAGCTCGGCCGGGGCGCCCTCTCGGCGGCCGGCCTCGACGTCGAGCTCAAGCCTGGCGACGTTGCGGCGCGCGGCAACCTGGCCACCCTCGACGGGAAGGGGAACGTCACCGACCGCCGCGCAGGGCGCATCCCCGACGACGAGGCGGGGGCCGTCGTGGACAAGCTGCGGGCCGGCATCAGCATCGACGGTGTCGAGGTCGTGCTCGTCCCCGAGGCCCAGCACCGGGTGCTCGTGGTGCTCCGCGGCGACGGACTCGACGCCCGCGTCACCGACACCGATCCCCAGGCCACCGGCGTCCCCCCGCTGGCGCCCGAGGCCAAGGTCCCCGACGCCAAGCGCGCCGCAGAGGTCGTCGCCGAGCTCGACACCCAGGTGGGCAAGCTGCTGGTGGACGAGCCCAAGGCCAACGCCCTCCTCCTCCGCGGCTTCGACTCGCACCGCGAGCTGCCGTCGATGCAGCAGCGCTACGGCGTGAACCCCGCCGCGGTCGCCATTTATCCGATGTACCGGGGCATCGCTCGCCTCGTCGGCATGGAGGTGTTGCCGAAGCCCGCAGACCTCGACGGCCAGGTCGCCCAGCTGAAAGAGCAGTGGGACCGCTTCGACTACTTCTTCCTGCACCACAAGTACACGGACTCGGCCGGCGAGGACGGCGACTTCGACCGCAAGGTGGCCGCGATCGAGACCCTCGACGCCGCCATTCCCGCCATCGTCGACCTGGGCCCCGACGTCATCGTCGTCACCGGCGACCACGCCACGCCCAGCCAGATGGCTGCCCACTCCTGGCATCCGGTGCCGGCCCTCATGTGGGGGGACCGGGTGGGCCGAGATGCCACGGAACGCTTCGGCGAGCGCTGGTGCGCCGGCGGGATGCTCGGCCTCCGCCCGACCAAGGACCTCATGCCGGTCGCCCTGGCCGCCGCCGGCCGCCTGGCCAAATACGGCGCCTGAGAAGGGCATTCTGAGGGTGGAAACCCGCCCTGGGATGTCGATTTCCACCCTCAGAATGCGGAGGTAGTGGGGAATAGGCCGGGTCTCCGGGGCCTTGATACGATCGGACTCAACTTTTCAGAGTCTCAGATCGCATACTCAGCATCCGGAGGAATACGAACATGCCCAAGGCCGTCGGCATCGACCTCGGCACCACCAACTCCGTCGTCTCGGTGCTCGAGGCGGGGGAGCCCACCGTCATCCCCAACGCCGAAGGGGCCCGCACCACGCCGAGCGTGGTCGGCTTCTCCAAGGCCGGCGAGGTCCTGGTGGGCGAGGTAGCCAAGCGTCAGGCCATCACCAACCCCGACCGCACGATCCGCTCCGTGAAGCGCCACATGGGCACCAACTGGAGCGTCGAGATCGACGGCAAGAAGTACACCTCGCAGGAGATCAGCGCCCGCATCCTGCAGAAGCTCAAGAGGGACGCCGAGAGCTACCTGGGCGACACCGTCTCCCAGGCCGTCATCACCGTGCCCGCGTACTTCGACGACGCCCAGCGCCAGGCCACCAAGGAAGCCGGCCAGATCGCGGGCCTCGAGGTGCTGCGAATCATCAACGAGCCCACGGCCGCCGCGTTGGCGTACGGGCTCGACAAGGAGGGTGGCGACCAGACGATCCTCGTCTTCGACCTCGGTGGCGGCACGTTCGACGTGTCGGTGCTCGAGATCGGCGAGGGCGTCTTCGAGGTGAAGTCCACCAGCGGCAACACCCACCTCGGCGGTGACGACTGGGACCAGCGCGTCATCGACTGGCTCGTCACCAGCTTCAAGAACGACCACGGTGTCGACCTCGGCGCCGACAAGATGGCCCTGCAGCGCCTGAAGGAGGCCGCCGAGAAGGCCAAGATCGAGCTCTCGGCCGTGCAGGAGACCACCGTCAACCTGCCGTTCATCACCGCCACCAACGAGGGCCCGCTCCACCTCGACTACAAGCTCACGCGGGCCAAGTTCCAGGAGCTCACCGCCGACCTGGCCGACGCGTGCAAGGGCCCGTTCGAGCAGGCCATCAAGGACGCCGGTATCACCAAGGGCGACCTCGACCACGTCATCCTCGTCGGTGGCTCCACGCGCATGCCCGCCGTCCAGGACCTGGTGCAGCAGCTCAGCGGTAAGGAGGCCCACAAGGGCGTCAACCCCGATGAGGTCGTCGCCATCGGCGCCGCCGTGCAGGCCGGTGTCCTCAAGGGAGACGTCAAGGACGTCCTCCTCCTGGACGTGACCCCGCTGTCCCTCGGCATCGAGACCAAGGGCGGGATCATGACCAAGCTCATCGAGCGCAACACCACGATCCCCACGCGGCGCAGCGAGATCTTCACCACCGCCGAGGACATGCAGCCGTCGGTCGAGATCCACGTGCTGCAGGGCGAGCGCGAGATGGCGTCGTTCAACAAGACGCTCGGCAAGTTCCAGCTCGTCGACCTGCCGCCTGCCCCGCGCGGCGTGCCCCAGATCGAGGTCGTCTTCGACATCGACGCCAACGGCATCGTGCACGTGTCCGCCAAGGACAAGGCCACGGGCAAGGAGCAGTCGATGACGATCACCGGGCAGTCCGCGCTCGGCAAGGACGACATCGACCAGATGGTCCGTGACGCCGAGGCCCACGCCGAGGAGGACCGTCGCCGCCGTGACGAGGCCGAGGTCCGCAACCAGGCCGACACGCTCGTGTACCAGACCGAGAAGCTGCTCAAGGAGCAGGGCGACAAGATCGCCGGCGACGAGAAGGACCGCGTTGAGAGCGCCCTCAAGACCCTGAAGGACGCCCTCGGCGGCTCCGATCTGGACGCCATCAAGTCCGGTACCGAGGCGCTGATGAACGCCAGCCAGACCTTCGCCCAGAAGCTCTACGAGCAGTCCGCCGCGGAACAGCAGGCTGCTGGTGGCGGGCCTGATGGCTCGGCTTCCCAGCCGAACGACGACGAAGTTGTCGACGCCGAGATCGTCGACGAGCAGGGCGCGTAAGCCATGGCCGGCTCCCGTCCGGAGTCGACGGATCGTCCGCAGTCGACGGGTCCTGTCCCTCCGGGGACCCCTCCCGCCGCCGCCACCCCAGAGGGGACCCCGACGGCGGCGGGTCCCTCCCCCACGGGCCACCCGTCGACTGCTCCATCGCCTTCCGGCGATGTCGCCGCGGCCGAGGCCGCGGTCGAAAAGGACATCGACATTGCTCGCATCGCGCGGGAGCGGGATGATTACCTCGACGCGTTGAAGCGGCTGCAGGCCGACTTCGAGAACTACAAGAAGCGCATCCTCAAGCAGCAGACCGAGCACCTCGAGCGGGCCGCCGAGGGCCTGGTGGAGAAGCTCCTCCCCGTCCTCGACACCTTCGACCTGGCGATCGCCCACGGCGGCGAGGGGCTCGACCAGGTGCAGGGTCAGCTCATCGGCGCCCTGGAGAAGGAGGGCCTCGAGCGCATCGACCCGGTCGGCAAGCCCTTCGATCCCAACGAGAGCGACGCGGTCGCCCACGAGCCCGGCGACGGTGAGCCGGTTGTGTCCGAAGTCATGCGGACGGGCTACCGCTTCAAGGGCAAGCTGTTACGGCCGGCCATGGTGAAGGTCAAGGGGTAACCGCATGGCCGCGCAGCCCCAGCGCGAGTGGTTCGAGAAGGATTACTACAAGGTCCTCGGTGTGGCGGAGACAGCCACCGACAAGGAGATCCGGCGCGCCTACCGGAAGTTGGCCAAGGAGCATCACCCCGACTCCAACCCCGGCCACGAGGAGACGTTCAAGGAGATCTCCGCCGCTTACGACGTCCTCTCCGACGACGAGAAGCGCAAGGCCTACGACGAGGTCCGCCGCCTCGGCCCCATGGCCGGCGGCTTTGGTCCCGGTGGCGGGGGCTTCGGCGCGGGTGCTGGCGCGCCCGGCGGGGGCCCAGGCGGGTTCACCTTCACCACCGAGGACCTCGGCGACATGGGTGGCCTCGGCGACCTGTTCGGCAACCTCTTCGGGGGTGGGGGCGGCATGGGTGGCCGTCGCCGTGGACAGACGGTCGGCCCTCGGCGGGGCGACGACCTCGAGACCGAGCTGCACCTGTCGTTCCTCGACGCCGTCAACGGCGTCACGACCACCGTGAACCTCACCAGCGAGATGGCGTGTCACACCTGCCACGGCAGCGGGGCCGCGCCGGGCACGATGCCAGTCGTCTGCCCGACGTGCGGCGGGCGCGGGGCAGTCGAGGACAACCAGGGGCCGTTCTCGTTCAGCCGGGCCTGTCCGCACTGCAACGGCAGGGGCACGATCGTCGAGTCGCCGTGCCCGACGTGCAAGGGCTCGGGCGTGGAGCGCCGTCCCCGGCAGGTCAAGGTCCGCATCCCGGCCGGTGTCGACGACGGCCAGCGCATCAGGCTGAAGGGCCGCGGAGGCGCAGGCCGGAACGGCGGTCCGCCGGGCGACCTCTACGTGGTCGTCCACGTGTCATCGCACGACCTTTTCAACCGCAAGGGCAAGGACCTGCTGCTCACGGTGCCCCTCACGTTCCCCGAGGCGGCGCTGGGCGCGGAGATCAAGGTGCCGACCCTCGACGGTGGGCCCGTCACCCTCAAGATCCCGGCCGGCACGCGCTCGGGACGCACGTTCCGGGTCAAGGGCCGCGGCGTTCCCGTCAGCAAGGGCGCCGGTGACCTGCTCGTCACCACCGAGGTCGCGGTGCCGGCCAAGCTCACGGCCGAGCAGCGCGAGGCGGTCGAGACCCTGGCCGAGTCCACCAAGGAATCACCGAGAGCACATCTGGGCGTTTGAGATGGCGGACCGGAGCACCAAGAAGGGCTTGTACGTCATCTCGGTGGCGGCCGAGCTCGCGGGCGTGCACCCGCAGACCCTGCGCATCTACGAGCGCCGCGGCCTGCTCGACCCCGCCCGCACGGTCGGCGGAAGCCGCCGCTACAGCGATCGCGACATCGAGCGTCTGCGGCGCATTCAGAACCTCACGAGCGCGGGATTGAATCTGGCCGGCGTGAAGTTGGTGATGGAGATGGAGGACGAGGTGCGGCGACTCCGCCGCGAGCTCGATCGCACGCGCGAAGAGGCGCGCGAGGCCGTCGAGCGCACCCACCGCCAGTACCGCCGCGACCTGGTGCCCCTCAAGCAGTCGCCCGTCCGATACCGCAGCGGCCGGGTGTAGATACTTCTCATGGCGGTTTGCGGGAGCTGCGGAGCGGACAACCCAGGGGGGTTCCGGTTCTGCGGGTCCTGCGGCACGGCGCTCGGTGGGCCCGGGTGCCCCTCCTGCGGCTTCGTCAACCCGGCCGGCCAGCACTTTTGCGGCCAGTGCGGCTTCCGCCTCGGCGAAGAGGGTGCGCCCGCCGCGCCGCGTGCCACATCGTCCCCGGGCGAACGCAAGCTGGCCACGATTCTCTTCGCCGACGTCGTCGGGTTCACGTCGCTGTCGGAGAACACCGACCCCGAGGCCGTGGCGCGCACCGTCGACGCCGCCTTCCGGCGCATGGCCGAGGTGGTCGAGAGCCACGGCGGCACCGTCGACAAGTACCTGGGCGACGCCCTCATGGCTGTGTTCGGCGTGCCCGTCGCCCACGACGACGACGCCGAGCGGGCGGTGGCCGCCGCCCTGGCAATGCGCGAGCTCGGGGGCGACCTGGCGTTTTCCATCGGCATCAACAGTGGCGAGGTGATGGCCACCGCGGTCGGCCGCGACGGCGACGTCACCGTGATCGGCGACGCCGTCAATGTGGCGGCCCGGCTCGAGAAGGCGGCCGCCGGCGGCGAGGTGCTGGTCGGTCCTTTGACCGCCGAGCTGGCCACGGGCGGTATCGCCTTCCGGGAGCGCCAGCCCGTGATCCTCAAGGGCAAGCGAGATCCGGTCCCGGTCTTCGAGGTGCTCGGCCTGCGCCATGGCGGCCCGGCCGCGGCCGTCGAGCAACCGCCGCTTGTCGGCCGCGACGACGATCTGGCGTTCCTGCGGGCCCAGTGGCGGCGGGTGGTGCGCGACGAGCGGGCCTTGGTGGTCCTCGTCACCGGCGAGGCCGGCATGGGCAAGACCAGGCTCCTCGAGGAGCTCGAAGCCGAGATCGCGGACGAGGCCGCCGTTGCGCACACCCGCTATCCGGCCTACGGCGGGATGGGCGGGCCCCAGGTGGCCAGAGACATCGCCGAGCAACTCGGTCCGATGGGGGAGATGGAGATCGACGTGCGCGTGAAGTCGGTCGGCGGCGAGATCGATCCGTCGCTGCACGACCTCGACCCCGAGTCGTTCCGGCAGGAGCAGCTGTGGGCCTACCGGCGCTACCTCGAGTCCAAGGCCGCCGAGCAACCGGTCCTCATCGTCATCGACGACATCCACCGCTCCGGTGAGGAGACGCTCGAGCTCCTGGGCGCGCTGATGGCGCGCGTCGTCGAGGTGCCGGTGATGCTGGCTCTCGCGGGGCGCCCCGACGACTGGATGGCGCGTTTCCCGGGCTCGACCACCGTGCGGCTGGCGCCGCTGAGCCCGACCGACAGCGAGGCGTTGGTGATGGCGCTGCTCCCGGCCGGCGTCGAGCCCGGCGCGGAAGCGACCTCCCTCGTCGAGCGCGGTACGGGCAATCCCCTGTACCTGCGGGAGCTGGTCGCAGTGGTGTGTGCCACCAGCAGCGCCGCGGCCTCGCTCCCGCCCACCTTGCAGGCCATCCTCGCCGCCCGGCTCGATGCTCTTCCGCCCGATCAGAAGGGCGCGATCCAACGGGTGTCGGTGCTGGGTGACGTGGCCATGGAGGACCAGGTCGCCATGCTCGGGCTCACCGAGCCGGCGTCCGCCCTCCGCAGTCTGGTGGCGGCTGGCCTGCTGCGCCAGCGTCAGGACGAGTGCTACGAGGTCGCCGACCCGCTGTTGCGCGAGGTCGCGTACGAGACGCTGCCGCGCCAGGTGCGGGGCGAGTGGCACCGGCGGGCATCCGAGGTCGTGACGGACAACGTTCAGCGAGCCCGCCAGCTCGAGCGGGCTGCTGGTTACCTGCCCGACGACGAGGGCTTGCAGCGCGAGGCGGCGGAAGCCCTACGCGACGCGGGCGTCGGCTTGCTTGACGGGTATCGGCTCAATGATGGCATCGCCCTGTTGCAGAAGGCCGTCGAGCTCGGTGAGCGGGAGCCGGCCGTGCTGCTGCGGCTGGGGTCCAACCTGGCCAACGCCGGCCGCGGCGACGAAGCGGTCGACGTGCTGGCGAAGCTCGAGGGTCAGCAGCTGACCAACGAGCAGGACGTCGACCGCAACCACATCGAGGTCGTCACCCACATGTTCCGCACGCCCGAGGACGCCGTCCCCGGCCTGCGGGCGTCAGCGGAGCGGTGGGCCGGCGTCGGCCGCAAGGACAAGCAGGGCTGGGCCCTCTCGAACATGGGTGTCGCTCTGTTCAACTCCGGCCAGATGCACGAGGCGGCGGAGGCGCTCGAGCGTTCACTGGTGCTGTTCGAGGAGTCGGGCGAAAAGCAGGGCCAGCTCGCGGCCCAGAGCTTCTTGGCCCTGATCCGGCCCGAGGACCCCCGGGTCACCGACTGGCTGGGTGACGCGCTGCGCCACGCCGAGAAGGTCGGGGACCGTGCCGGCCAGGTCAACGCCCGCATTCTGCTGGCGTGGCACCACACCTTCCGGTCCTATCTCGGTGGCCCGGCCGACATCGCCATCGCGTACGACTGCGCCGAGCGGGCGGGCGAGATGGCAGCCGAGCTTCACTTCCCGGAGTTCGAGCTCCACGGCCTCTGCCTGCGCGCTCGGTTCGCGCGTCTCACTGGCCGCATCGCGGACGCGCAGGCCTTCTGCGCCGCAGCCCGTCGCGTCGAGCAGCCCGGCGACACTGGTGTAGCGCTCCTTGCCAAGGGCGTGGGGTTCATGGTCGACGTCGCCGTCGACCCCACCACGCCCGCGCCCGAGGCGTCGTACTCGCCCGACCCGGTGGCGTGGATGGGCTACCTGACGGCCGCCGAGGGTCTGGTGCTGGCCGGCCGTCTCGATGATGCCGTCGAGATCCTCTCGGACGAGCGGACACTGCCAGCCATGTCTTCGCTCGAGGGGATGAGCCGGGGCTTGCTGCGCGGCATCTGCCTCGTCCTCACCGGCCGGCCGGCGGACGCGAGGCCTTTCGCCGAGAGCGCGCGGGCGTCGGCTACTGCGGTCAGGGCTCGTCCGGCGCAGCAGGCGGCAACCGCGGTGCTGGCGGAGATCGAGGCCCGCACCGGTGACGTCGATGGGGCGGCCGCCCAGTTGCTGGCCGAGGTCGGCGAGACCTCGCCCGATTCGGTGACCGGCGTACTGGCCCTGCGGGCCCGGGTCGCGCTCGGCGAAGAGGGCGCGGCAGAGATGCTGCGCACCGCGGTCGCCAATCTCGCCGCGCCCGGCCTTCTGTAGAGTCACCTCGCTTGGCATCGCCATCGTCGGCGATCCTTTGATCCTCTCGTGACTGACCACGTCGTCATCCTCGGAGCCGGGCTGGCTGGGCTCTCCTGCGGCTATGAGCTGGCGCGCGAGGGTGTCCGCGTCACGGTTCTCGAGCGAGAGTCGCACGTCGGTGGGATGGCGTCCTCGTTCGTCGAGGACGGTCCCGAGTACTGGTCGTACGACCTCGGGCCGCACCGCTTCCACACCAAGGACGACGAGCTGATCGCGCACGTCAAGGAGATTCTGGACGGCAACTGCGTTGACGCCTCTCGGCTGTCGAGGATCGTGCTCTACGGGCGGTTCTTCGACTATCCGCTCAAGGCTGGCAACGTCGTGCGCAATCTTCCGTCCCGGGTGCTCGTGAGGGCCTTCGCCGACTACCTGTGGGTTCGGTTCACGGAGGGCATCGGCGCGTCGCATCACAGCGACGAGAACTTCGAGGGTTGGGTCACGAAGCGCTTCGGCAAGCGGCTGTACGACCTGTTCTTTGGTCAGTACACCGAGAAGGCGTGGAAGATGCCGCCGGCCGAGATCTCCGGCGACTGGGCCAGTCAGCGCATCTCCCTGCTGAATCTCTCGGACACGGTGAAGAAGGCGCTGTTCAGACCGCGTCGAGGCAACACGCCGCGCACGCTCGTGACCGACTTCATCTATCCGGGGCGCGGCGGAATCGGCGAGATCGCCCGCGGGTATGCACGCAAGATCGTGGCCATGGGGGGAACCGTCGCCACGGACGCGCCGGCCGTCAAAGTGCACCTGGACGGAACACGCGTCACCGCGGTGGAGTACGGAGTTCGGGAGCGCACGCTCGTCGAGGGCGACCGCTACATCTCGACGATCCCGGTCACGGCGCTCGCACGGAGCGTGCGCCCGGCGGCGCCTCCCGAGGTGCGCGAGGCCCTGGCCCGGCTTCGCTACGTCTCCATCGTGTTCGTCTATCTGAAGGTCGCCAAGCCGCAGGTGTCGCCGGACAACTGGGTCTACCTCCCCGAGGCGGACGTCACTGTCCACCGCATCTCCGAGTTCAAGAATTTCAGCCCGGGGTGCGCGCCGGCGGGCAAGACGATGGTGTGCGCGGAGATCACCTGCCGGAACGGCGACGAGCACTGGCGGGCCGGCGACGATGAGCTCACCGCCATCGCCATCCGCGACCTGGAGCATCTTGGCTTGCTGCGCGGCGACGAGGTGCTTGGTGCCACCGTCAAACGGGTGCCGTTCGCCTATCCCGTCTACGACCTCGACTACAAGCGCAACCTGACGCCTGTGATGGCGTTCGTGCACTCGCTCGACAACATCGAGACCGGCGGCCGCCAAGGGCTCTTCCGCTACAACAACATGGACCAGTCCATCGAGATGGGCCGGAAGATGGCGTGGGGGCTGCTCGGCGACGAACGGTTCGTGCACGAACGTGTCGCAACCGGGCACGAGTATTTCGGATGAACAACTCTTGCGTCTGAAGGGGTACGTCCGTTGACAGGAGCGGTGGTGGGGGTGCCCACCGTCGATGTCGGTACCTGTGCGCTGTGTGGAAGCTCCAACTTCGCCGTCGCCTTCGAGGAGGCGCCCTACTCGGTGCGGCGGTGCGCGGTGTGCACGCTGGTTTGGGTGAGCCCGCGTCGCACGGCCCAAGGGCTTCGAGACCTCTACGGCGAGGACTACTGGCGGTCCGACTCACCCAAGACCGTCGGCTACGGCGACTACCGCCAGGACGAGGACCTCTACCTCCGAACCTTCCGCCGGCGCATGAAGTTCGTGCTGCGACACGGGCCACGCGGCGGGAAGGCGCTCGACGTCGGGGCGGCTGCGGGGTACTTCATGAAGGTGCTCGACGAGAACGGGTTCGAGCCGGCCGGCGTCGAGCTGTCGGCCGAGATTGCGAGCCACATCCGTGAGCACTTCGGCTTCGATGTCCACGTGGGCACGCTCGAGACCGCGCCCTTTTCACCGGCCTCCTTCGACCTCATCACCATGTGGGACGTCGTCGAGCACCTGCCTGATCCGGTCGCGGTGCTCGCCGCGGCTCGGACGTTGCTGAAGCCGAGCGGGGCGCTGGTGATCGAGACCCAGAACGTCGACAGCGCGTTCGCCCGTCTGTTGGGTCGGCGCTGGCACCACTACAAGCACGCCGAGCACCTGTATCACTTCAACCGGCGCACGATCGCGGACCTGCTGCGTGAGACCGGGTTCCGCATCGAGGTGCTGACCCCGCGCTTCGGTGGGAAGTACGTCTCGTTCGACTTCGTCGCCGAGCGGGCCGGTCGCATCCACCCGTCGGTGAGCAACGTGCTTCAGCGATTCGCCGAGGGCCGGAGCGAGGGCGCGTACATCAACGTGCTGGACGAGATGGTGCTGCTCGCTCGGCCCGTCTAGCGACGTCCTCGTGGAGCTCACCGCCTATCGCCAGTTCGTGGAGCTCGAAGAGCGTCACTTCTGGTTCATCGGGCGGCGGCGCATCTTCTTCCATCTACTCGACCGCGAGCTCGGCGGGCGAACGGACCGGCGCGTCGTCGAGGTCGGCTGCGGTGCCGGCGGGATGCTCGGCCCTCTCGCCGCCTATGGCAGCGTCACCGGCGTCGAGCTGTCGTCCGAGCTGGCCGAGTTCTGTCGGTCACGCGGCTTCGAACGCGTCGTCGTCGGGTCCGGGTGCGACCTGCCGGTGGCGCAGTCCTCGGTGGACGTGCTGGCCATGTTCGACACCATCGAGCACATTCCCGAGGACGAGCGAGTGCTGGAGCAGTGCTATTCCGCGCTCGTTCCGGGCGGGCTGCTGTTCGTCTCGGTGCCGGCGTACCAATTCCTCTACGCCAACAACGACCGCGTCGCCCATCACCAGCGCCGGTACACGGCGCGTCAGCTGCGGCGCAAGCTCGAGGCCGCCGGGTTCGCCCCGACGAAGGTGACGTACTTCAACACGTTGCTGTTCCCGGTCATCTTGCCGACCGTGCTGGCCAAGAAGGTCAAGGAGCGTTGGTCGGAACCGGGCGACACCACGAACCTCTCACACCCCGTTCCGCCGGGGCTCAATCGCCGCCTCGCTCGTGCGATGTCCAGCGAGCGCCACCTCCTGACCCGCATGTCCTTCCCGTTCGGTCACTCGATCGTCGCCGTCGCGCGACGCCCACCGTTGCGAGGCCACTTCCGCAGCGCTGACGAGGGCCAGGGCGCCTAGCAGCACCACGTACGGCTCGATCGGTGCCCGGTACCGGATGTTGGCGCCGACCAACACGATGCCTGCGGTCAGCAGGATCGGAACCAGCCACACCGCGACGGGGACCTGACGAGCCCGCTTGGTGAAGGCGCCCCCGACGGCGAGCGCGGCGAACACGTAGAAGCCCACCACGGCGCCGAGTAACAGGGTGTCGTCGTACGGGACGAAGGGGGCGATCGCTCGAGCGTCCTTCGTGCCGCGCAGGTCGAACAGGCGGACGGTGTTCGACGCCACCACGGTCCCCAGGTACGCAGGATGGTCCGACACGTAGCGAAGCGACGCCCGCCGCAGGGCGGCGTCGACTTGGACCTCGTTGAGCGTGGGAGCGCTCACGAGCCTGCGGTTGGCCGGGTCGTCGAGCGGATAGATCCACACCCCGCCGTTACCGGGCACCGCCGCCGACGTGGCGTTGTACGTCCCGCCCGCCGCGAACCCCAGGCTCGTGCTCACCGGTACGAAGGCATGGAGCCGCACCGCGTTTCGGATCGTCCACGGGGCGACGATTGCAACGCAGCATGCGACGAGCACGCCGAGTCGCACCAGGCGGACGCGTGCAGACGGGGCCGAGGTCCAAACGAGGACGCCGAGCGGTACGAGCAGGATGGCCGCGCTCTCACGGCAGAGGACGCCGAAACCCACGAGGACGCCAGACAGGACGACCCACCGCCACGCCCCCGGCTGCTTGGCGTGGCGCAGGCCGGCGACGAGGGCGCCGCACGTCAGCAATGTGTACAGGGCTTCGTACTGCACGGCGTAGCCGGCGAGGAGCAGCGGCGGGTAGACGGCGCCGATGGCGAGGGCGACGATGCCCACTCGTCGACCTCCGACGCGGAAGGCGAGAAGCCCGATGACGGCGAGCGCGGCGGTGCCGACGAATGCGTTGAGCACTCGGGCCGCGGCCACGCTCGGCCCCGTCACCTTGAACAGCCCTCCCAGCAGGAACGGGTACAGCGGGGGGCGGAAGGCGCTCGCCCCTCGCGCTGGTGCGATCACCGAGTGCCCGAAGCCGTGGCCGTGGGCGAGCGACGACGCGATCCGGAAGTAGTCCGCACCGTCGGCGCGGAGCCCGAAGGAGTGCCGGGTCGCCCACACGACGAGCAGTCGGACGCCCAAGCCGACGGCGAGAAGGGCGGCGACCAGCATGATGTCGTGACGGCGCTGACCCACGCTCACTTGGCGGCAACCTAACGGGTGAAACCCGGCCGTCGGGGGAAGAGATCGGGGGCCAAAGTTGCTATAGGTAGTGTCAAGTTTCCTTCTTCGAGGTACCCATCTATGCCACTCGATCCGAACCGCTGGACCCTGAAGACGCAGGAGGCCTTGCAGGCTGCGATCGACGACGCGCGCGCCCGTAGCAACGCCGAGGTCACGCCCGACCATCTGCTGGCGGCCCTCCTCGGCCAGACCGACGGCGTCGTGTTGTCGGTGCTCCAGCGGGCCGGCATGGCGCCGCTGACGATCCGCAACCGGACCCAGGACGCCCTCGACCGTCTGCCCAAGGCCTACGGCGGGGCCGAGCCCCAGCTGTCCCGTGCCACGCGTGACCTGCTCGATGCCGCCGACCACGAGCGCACCGAGCTGCACGACGAGTACCTCTCCACCGAGCACCTGCTCCTGGCGCTGGCCGACAAAGTCGGCGTCTCGCACGACGACCTGCTGAACGTCCTGCGCGAGGTGCGCGGCAGCCACCGCGTCACGAGCCAGAACCCCGAGGAGACCTACCAGGCCCTCGAGCGCTTCGGCCGGGACCTCACCGAGGCCGCCCGTCAGGGCAAGCTCGACCCCGTCATCGGGCGCGACGAGGAGATCCGCCGCGTCATCCAGGTGCTCTCGCGGCGCACGAAGAACAACCCGGTGCTGATCGGCGAGCCCGGCGTCGGCAAGACCGCGATCGTCGAGGGCCTGGCCCGGCGCATCGTCGAAGGCGACGTCCCTGAGGGCCTGAAGAACAAGCGGGTCATCGCCCTCGACCTCGGCTCGATGGTCGCGGGGTCGAAGTACCGCGGCGAGTTCGAGGAGCGCCTGAAGGCGGTGCTCAAGGAGATCACCGACTCAGAGGGCGAGGTCGTCACCTTCATCGACGAGCTGCACACCATCGTCGGAGCCGGCGCGGCCGAAGGCGCGATGGACGCCGGCAACATGATCAAGCCGCTGTTGGCGCGCGGCGAGTTGCGCCTCATCGGCGCCACCACCCTCGACGAGTACCGCAAGCACATCGAGAAGGACGCCGCCCTCGAGCGCCGCTTCCAGCCTGTGTTCGTGGGCGAGCCGTCCGTCGAGGACAGCATCGCCATCCTGCGCGGGCTCAAGGAGCGCTACGAGGTGCACCACGGCGTTCGGATCCAGGACGCGGCGCTCGTCGCGGCCGCCGTCTTGAGCAATCGCTACGTCACCGGGCGCTTCCTGCCTGACAAGGCCATCGACCTCATCGACGAGGCCGCCTCGCGGCTGCGCATCGAGATCGACTCCATGCCGACCGAGATCGACGTCGTCGAGCGTCGCATCCGCCAGTTGGACGTCGAGCGGGTGGCGCTGGCCAAGGAGACCGACGCCGCGTCGAAGGACCGCCTCGACGCGCTCGACGGTGAGCTGGCGGAGTTGCGGGAAGAGGCGTCGGCCATGAAGGCACACTGGGAGGCCGAGAAAGAGGCCATCCAGCAGATCCGCTCGGTCATGGAGGAGCTGGAGACCAAGCGCGGCGAGCTGGAGCGCGAGACCGACCTCGAGCGGGCGGCCGAGATCCGCTACGGCCAGATCCCCGAACTGGAGCGCCGCGTCGACGAGGCCACCGAGGCCCTCTCCGTGTTGCAGGCCACGCAGAAGATGCTGAAGGAAGAGGTCGACGAGGAGGACGTGGCCGAGGTCGTCAGCAAGTGGACCGGCATCCCCGTTTCCAAGCTCATGGAGGGCGAGGTCCAGAAGCTGATCCGCATGGAGGAGGTCCTCCACGAGCGCGTGATCGGTCAGGACGAGGCCGTGGAGGCCGTGGCCAACGCCATCCGCCGCTCGCGGGCTGGGCTCTCCGATCCCCACAAGCCCATCGGCACGTTCCTGTTCCTGGGCCCGACCGGCGTTGGCAAGACCGAGCTGGCGCGTGCGCTGGCGGAGTTCCTGTTCGACGACGAGCGCTCGATGATCCGCATCGACATGGGCGAGTACCAGGAGAAGCACACCGTCGCCCGCCTGCTCGGCGCGCCGCCGGGTTACGTCGGCTACGACGAGGGTGGCCAGCTCACCGAGGCCGTACGCCGGCGGCCCTACTCGGTTGTGCTGCTCGACGAGATCGAGAAGGCCCACCCCGACGTCCTCAACGTGTTGCTCCAGCTGATGGACGACGGCCGCCTCACCGACGGCCAGGGCCGCACGGTCGACTTCACCAACGTCGTGCTGATCATGACGTCGAACCTGCCGGGCGATCCCCAGGACTACTTCAAGCCTGAGTTCGTCAACCGCATCGACGAGATCATCCGCTTCCGCTCGTTGACCGAGGCCGACATCGCCAAGATCGTCGACATCCAGCTGCGCATCCTCGCGGACCGGTTGGCCGAGCGCCGGCTGGCCCTTGAGGTCACCGACGAGGCCCGGGCCTGGGTTGCCCGCACGGGCTACGACCCCGTGTATGGGGCCCGTCCCCTCAAGCGGGTCATCCAGCGGGAGATCAGCGATCCCCTGGCGCTGGCGCTGCTCGAAGGGCGCTACACCGACGGTGCCGTCGTGCAGGTCGACGTGGCCAACGGCGACCTCGTCTTCAAGTAAGGCCGGCCACTCCCTCTGCCTCGCCCTCGCTATTGCTGACTTGTGTGCGTTGCGCGCACAGAAGTCAGCGAAAGCAAGGTCAGCGGCGAACGGCGAGCAGCGCCATGCGGTCGTGGAGGTCGGGGGCCACCAGGTGGTCGGCGACGTTCAGCGCCTCGAGGGTCTTGACCGCGGCCTGCTCGAGGGAAGGGCTGTACCCCCCGATGCGCTCGGCGTAGTACCGAGCGGTGAAGGCCTTGGCGTGGGTCCGCACGGAGCGGACCTCGAAGCTGCTGGTCCCGACGAGGCGCGTCAGTGAGGGGCGGGTGAAGTACTGCAGGTGCATGGGGAGCACCGACCACCACCGCCGGCCGAGCAGTCGGGCCAGCCGGGAGCCGGCGTCGGGGACGGTGACGTAGAGCACGCCACCGGGCTCGAGCAGATCGTGCGCCACGCCAAGGGCGTGGCCGGGGTCCGGCAGGTGCTCGAGGACGTCGGCCAGGACGACGAGCCGGCAGGAGTGCAGCGGCTGGCCATGGTCGTCCAGGTCCGCCGTGCGCACGTCGACGCCCCGAGCGCGCGCCCGGGCCGACGCCCACGCCGATGGCTCCACGCCGACTGCGTCCCAGCCCCGCTCGCGGGCCGCGACCAGGAACGAGCCCGTCCAGCAGCCGACGTCACACACGCGCCCGGGCCGCGTGAGCTCCTCGATCTCGGCCAGAGCCCGATCGGCGGTGCGCGCCTGGCCCTCCTCCTCCCGGAGCGAGACCGGATCTTCGGCGGCCGCGTACGCGGCGGCGACGGCGTCGACGGGCGGCTGTTCGAGAAGGGACCCGTGCCCACAGCTCAGACACTCCACGATGTCACCGAGGGCTCGGCCGAACCGTTCGGCGCTCGGCCGGAAGGCCTCCGCGTCGACGCCCCCTTCGGTGCCCGTTTCCGGCGCCGGGTACAGGGCCCGGTACTCGCCGCCGCCACAGACCGGACACGTCCACCTCATGACGGAACGGTCGCCATGAGGTCTTGGTGCACGACCTGCGCCGTCTCGCCGCCCATGCGTGCGCCCTCGCTCATGCCGCGGTCCTGCGGATAGATCTGCGCCGTCGTGCAGACGTAGAGGCCGGCGACGTGGCTGCGGACGGGAGGAATGCGGCCGAGGTGGCCGACGCTCACGAGCGGCGCCGCGTACGGCGTGCGGAAGGGGTGCACCGCCACCACGTTGCGCTTGTCGAAGCCGGGGAAGCGCTCGTCGAGGGCGTCGACCCACCGGGCCGCCTCTTCTGCGGGGTCGGCGGTCGCCACGTCCTCCTCCGGAGTGAAGTAGCGGCTCACGTACATCACGTGCCGGCCGCCGTAGTCCGACGGTGGCACGAAGTTGGTGTGCTCGATGACGCCACCGAAGGCGAGGTCGGCGTCGCACACGTTGGTCCAGTAGATCGAGCTGACCGGTGCCGTCATCTCGAGCACAACGCACAGCACGCCGAGCGCGCCGATCGCCGACCAGCGGGGTTCGGCCAGGTCGGCTGGGAGCAGCGGCGCCAGGCCCGGGAGGGTGCCGGCGAAGACCACCGCGTCGCTCTCGACCGTCTCGGCGCCCGCCTGCACGCCGACGACGCGCTGGCCCTCGGTGAGGATGCGACTCACGGGCGTGGACGTGCGGACGTCGACGCCGAGGCCGGTGAGGGCGCCGTGTAGGGCGTCGAACAGCTGGCGGAAGCCTCCGCGCAGGTAGCCGAGCCGCTCGCCGCCGCGGCGGCGGCCTCCCGCGCGCTGGTGCAGGCGTCCCCAGATCCACGCCGCGGGAACATCGCCGCTCGCGGGACCGAACTTGGCCCTCAGCAGCGGCTCCCAGATGACGTCGGCCGCGTGCCCGCCCGTGAGGCCGGCCAGCCACTCGAGGGCCGGGATCTCGTCGAGCTTCTCCCACTCCCTGACACGCGCCAGACGAAGTGCCCCGACGCCGGCCCGCACGCGGTCGAGCGGCCCCAACGGTCCGAAGCGCAGCAGGTCGCCCGGCGAGGTGAACGGCCACAGGCGGCCCCCCGTCAGCACGCCGACGGTGCTGGGTCGCCAGTCGAGCTTGGACCCGAGCCCGAGCTCGTCGATGAGCGCTCGGATGTGTCGTTCGTGCGGGAACACGTGGTGGTAGAAGCACTCGAGCGGCGTGCCCGCCACCTCGAAGCTCACCACGAGTCCGCCGAGGCGCTCGGAGCGCTCGGTCAGGACGACGTCGTGCCCGCGTTGGGCGAGACGCAGGGCCACCGTGGCGCCGGCGATCCCGCCACCGACGACGACGACCCGGTTGGTCACGCGGCGGGCGGGACGCGCGTCGGTTGGGCGCGGGCGGCGGTGCCGGCCGTGGTGTTGTGGAGTTCGCGGTACATGCGGGCGAGCTCGACGAACGCCCGGGTGACGACCTTGACGCTCGCCCCGCGGGCGGAGCCCGCAGTGCGCGGGTAGTGGGTCACACCGATCTCGACCACGCCCGCGCCCGACCGCCCGAGCTTCACCATCAACTCGGTGTTGACCATGGCGCCCACGCTCGCGAGGTCGATGTCCTCGAACACCGAACGCCGGAAGAGCTTGAAGGCGCAGTCGATGTCGCGCACCGGGACGTAGAAAAGGGCCCGTACCAGGTAGTTCCACGACTTGCCGATGACGCGCCGACTCCACCGGTCCTGGCGGTTGAGCCGGTAGCCGCAGACGACGTCGGCCCGCTCGATCCACGGCAGGAACGATTCGAGCTCCCCCAGGTCGAACTGGTTGTCCGAGTCGGTGAAGAACACCAGGTCGTAGCGGGCGGCGCGGAAGCCGGTGCGCAGCGCCTCGCCGTAGCCGCGATTGCGGGGGTGCCGGAGGAGGACGACGTCGCCGTGGCCGTCGGCCGCCGCTTCCACCCGGCCCACGGTGTCGTCGGTGGAACCGTCGTCGACGACGACGATCTCGTAGGCCGAGCAGAGGCGCTGCGCCACGTCGCGGGAGCGGCGCACGGCCTCGGCCACGTTGGCCTCCTCGTTGAAGGCGGGAAGCACGAAGGAGATGCGGCGGTCGCCGGTCATGGTGGGGAGCGCCTCAGCTGGAGACGGGCCGTTTCATGGTGACCGACATGCTGGCGGTCCTGCCAGTGACGGCCCGCAGCACGGTGTCCACAACGGTGAAGACGGAGAGGAGCACGAAGCTCTGCGCGGACGGATGGAAGATCGACACCGTCGGGAAGAGGCGGTCGGCGAACCTGGGCATGTGCAGGCGGTCTCGCAGGAGCGAATGGAAGCTCCACACCCAGAACACGGGGTTCACCTCGTACTCGATGCGGACCACCTCGAAGCCGACCGACGTGGCCAGTGCCTCGATCGTGCTGGCGTCGTAGAACGTCCAGTGGCGAGGGAAGTGGCACCCGCCCCAGTTCCCACGGAACAGCCGCACGTCGGCGGAGTCGACGTTGGGGGTGGCGGCCACGAACACGCCGCCCGGCACGAGCAGGTCGAACGCCCGCTGGGCGAACCCCTTCGGATCGTCGACGTGCTCGATGACGTGGCTGGCCAGGATGACGTTGAACGAGCCCCGCTCGAGCGTCTCGTCGGCCTCGAAGCGGCCCACGACGGCACGGTGGCCCCGCCGGTTGGCCTCCGCGACCGCGTCCGCGTTGATGTCGATGCCGAACGTCTCGAGGCGCCCGCCTTCGCCGCCCGCCTTGTACCAGTCGAGCAAGCGGCCGTCGGCGCACCCCACATCGAGCAACCGGACGGTGCTGGTGGCCCCCGCGTCCTGCAGCACGCGCGCCAACCGGCGCTGGTACATGCGGACCTTCGGCCACTGTGTGAGGCGGCTGATGAGCCCAGGCCGCTCTGCGTCGCTCGCCTCTTCGACGAGGCTGTAGGCGTAGTAGTTGGGTGGATAGATCGTCGACAGCTCGGAGACGTCGGGTCGGGGATTGAGCCGGACGAGTCCGCACTGCTGGCAGCGGACGACGGGAAACTCGTCGTCGGTCGTGTTGTCGTACTCGTGCTCTCGGCCCGTCCAGATGGTCTCGTCGCGTGTGGCCCCGCAGCCCGTACACGGGAGGTCGACGGTGCGTATGGCGGTCGGCATGGGGAAGCGCGTGTTAGCCGAGGGAGTGCACGTACCGGGCCAAGGCGCCGGCGTAGGTGGAGCGCATCAGGTGCGGCGGCCCGTCGGGCCGCGCCGCCAGCCGTCGCCGCACGGCGGGGAGGCGCCGGGCCGGGACGCCGGGAAACAGGTGATGTTCGGCGTGGTAGTTCATGTAGAAGGGTGCGACGAGGGCGCGCTCGACGGGGTTGCTGCGGATGGAGATCAGCCGGTCGCCGTGGGCCGCCGCCTCGTCGTCGGTGATGGCGTGCTCCGAGAAGCTGCGGACCATGTGCATGGCCGCCGTGAGCGTCCCCAGCGGCAGCAGCCACAGGAGCGGGTACGTCCACCAGCCGAACAGCAGGGTGAACACGCCGAAGACGGCCAGCTGGCCGAGGACGACGTTGCGGCGATCGCGTCGGCGGAGCGACGGGTCGACGGCGACGGCCTCGGGCTCGAACAGCACCGTGGCGACGTAGCCGCCGACCAGGCCGAGTCCGAAGTAGCGCAGCACGCCGATGGGCGTGCGCTTGTCGTCGCCGGTGTGCAGCCGGGCATCGGGGTCCTGGGGCGTGGCCAGCAGGCGGTGATGGGCCAGGTGGCGGGCCCGGCTGGCGTAGAACGGCGAGCCGCACGGCGACGCCGCGAAGACGATCGCCACCCGTTCGTTCCATCGCCGCCCGGACACGAAGTGGTTGTGGATGCAGTCGTGCTCGATGTTGAGCAGGGCCTGGTGGCGCGAGGACACCACGAGGAACGCGACGACGAACGTGAGCCACGAGCGCTCGACGGCGAAGAGCCACACCGAGAGCAGGATCAGGATCCAGCTGACGCCGAGGTAGGCGAGGTCGAGGACCACGTCGAGGCGCGAAAGACGACCCAGATCGCGTACGTCGCCGCTCGGTACCCGGACCCCCGTCACGGGAAAAGCCTACGTCCCCAGCGCGACCGCCAGGCCCGTGCCAGCGCGGCCCGCACGCCCTCGTTGCGGGCGTAGAAGGGTTGGTCGTACCAGTCCTCGGCAAGGGGGCCGTCGGTGAGGCGCTCGAAGGCGGCCCACTTGCTCGTTTGCGCCAGGCCACGCCATCGGGGGTCGGCGTCGAGGTAGTCGACGACAGTTGCGACCGCCGGGAGTTGGCGGTCATCGAGGACCGCGACGCCGCCGCGGCGCAGGAGGCGGGCGCCGTAGAACCAGTCGATCATCGGCGTCGGGAAGCCGTGGCTGCCGTCGACGAAGACGAGGTCGACGGCGTCGATGTGCAGCAGAGGCAGCACGTCCTCGCTGCGACCGAGCTCGACGTGGAGGGCGGCGGTGGGGATGCCGTGCCCGTCGCAGTAGCGGCGCAGCTCGTCGACCTGCGGCTGGGACGGGACGACGCACGTGTGGTCGGCGCCGAGGGCGAGGAACAAGGCGGTCGAGACGCCGAGGCCCGTCTCGAGCGTGCGGACGCCGGGCGCGACCAGGCCGGCCATGAGCTCGTAGCACCCGCGCTCGGTGAGCCAGACCCCGTGTTCCGGCGGAGCGTTGAGCTCGGCGTGCACCCGCGGCGGGTCGGCGAGCAGGCGGTCGACCACAGCCCGTGGATCCACGTCGGGACGCTACGCTGGTCGGACCGCCGCAATCGCAGTTGAGGAGAACGCGCGTGCCCGGAACAGTCGTCGTCGGCACCCAATGGGGTGACGAGGGCAAGGGCAAGCTCACCGACCTGCTCGCCAAGGAAATGGCGATGGTGGTGCGCTACCAGGGCGGCCACAACGCGGGCCACACCGTGGTCGTGGACGGCGAGACGTTCGCCCTGCAGCTGCTGCCCAGCGGGATCCTCTACCCCTACATCACGCCGGTGATCGGCAATGGAGTGGTGGTCGACCCATCGGTGCTGCTCGACGAGGTCGACACGTTGACGGCGAAGGGTGTCGACTGCAGCCGCCTCAAGGTCAGTGGCAACGCCCACCTGATCCTGCCCTATCACCAAGAGCTCGACATGATGACCGAGCGCTATCTGGGCAAGGCGAGGCTCGGCACCACCAAGCGCGGCATCGGGCCCGCCTACGCCGACAAGGCCGCGCGCGTCGGCCTGCGAGTGCAGGACCTGCTCGACCCCAAGATCTTCCGCGAGAAGCTCGACGTGGTCCTCAAAGAGAAGAACCAGATCCTGGCCAAGGTCTTCAACCGCCTGCCGCTGTCGGCCGACGACATCGCCGATCGCTACCTCGACGAGCTGGCCCCGCGGCTGGCGCCGATGATCGACGACGCCGTCGACATCGTGCACGTTGCCTTGGCCTCCGGCCAGCACGTCCTGTTCGAGGGAGCCCAGGCCACGTTCCTCGACCTCGACCAGGGGACGTATCCGTTCGTGACCTCGTCGAACCCGGTGGCGGGTGGCGCATGCACGGGCGCCGGCGTCGGGCCCCGCGATCTGCAGCGCATCATCGGCATCGCCAAGGCGTATGTGACGCGTGTGGGCTCGGGGCCGTTCCCCACCGAGCTGTTCGACGAGCAGGGCGACGTGCTCGTCGACCGGGGCCACGAGTTCGGCACCAACACCGGCCGGCGCCGGCGCACCGGTTGGTTCGACGCCGTCATGCTCCGCCACGCGGTGCGCCTCAACTCCCTCACCGAGGTGGCCCTCACCAAGCTCGACGTGCTCGACGTGTTCCACACCGTCAAGGTGTGCGTCGCCTACGAGGCCGACGGCAAGCGTTACGAGCACGTGCCGTATCACCAGTCCGTGCTGCACAAGGTCACGCCCGTCTACGAAGAGCTGCCGGGCTGGAAGACCGAACTCTCCAAGGTCACCCGGGCCGCCGACCTCCCGCAGGCGGCCCGCGACTACATCGCCTTCCTGGAGGCGCAGGTCGGCGTCCCGGTGAGCTACGTCGGCGTCGGCCCCGGCCGCGAGCAAACCGTCCGCCTGGCGGCGTGATTTCGCGCTCGCAAGCAGAGCTTGCTCGGCGAGCTGATCGTGCTCCGGGCGACCGCCTCCCGCCCGACCCCACCCGCCGCCCCCGCGGCGGCGAAGCCGCCGCGGATCCCCGGCTCGCCCTCCGCCGCCTTTCTTTGCGGGACAGCTCGGGCGGCCTTCGGCGAGGGGAGCCGTCCCGATTGCGCCGCCGCGCAGTGGCTCAATGAGAGTGTGCGTTGTTGGCAGCGGGGGGCGGGAGCACGCTCTCGCGCATGTGTTGGCGCGCACGGCTGAGGTCGTCGTCACGCCCGGCAACCCCGGCATTCCGGGGTCGGTGGCGACGCCCGTCGAGCACGTCGAAGCCGACCTGTATGTGATCGGGCCGGAGGCGCCGCTGGTGGACGGCGTCGCCGACCGCCTGCGCGCCAGGGGCAGCCTGGTGTTCGGCCCCAACGCCGACGGGGCGCGCCTCGAGGGCTCGAAGGCGTGGATGAAGCAGGTGCTGGCCGACGCGGGCGTTCCGACGGCGCGGTACGGCGCCTTCACCGACGCGGGGCAGGCGCTCGAGTTCCTGAAGTCGTTGCCTGGGCCCTTCGTCGTCAAGACCGACGGCCTGGCCGCGGGCAAGGGCGTGTTGGTGACCGAGTCCCTCGACGAGGCGGCCGAGGACGTGCGGGCCAAGCTGTCGGGCTCGACGTTCGGCGACGCCGGGCGCACCGTGGTGATCGAGGAAGGGCTCTCGGGCCCCGAGCTGTCGATCCTCGCGGTCTGCGACGGCTTCAACGCCGTGCCCCTCGCCCCCGCCCAGGACTTCAAGCGGGCCCTCGACGGCGACGCCGGTCCCAACACCGGCGGCATGGGCGCCTACTCGCCCGTCCCGGTCGCCGGCGGCGACGTCGTCCAGGAGGTGATGGCCGAGGCCGTGGCTCCGACGCTGGGCGCCCTGCGGAGGGCGGGCATCGACTACCGGGGTGTCCTCTACGCGGGCCTCATGCTGACGCCCGACGGACCGAAGGTCCTCGAGTACAACGTGCGCTTCGGGGACCCCGAGGCCCAGGCGGTGCTGCCGAGGCTGGCGAGCGACCTGGCGGCGTTGCTCGAGCAGGCGGCCGCGGGCGACCTGTACGACACGCCAGCATTCGTCGACGACGCGTGTGTAACGGTCGTGCTGGCGAGCGAGGGGTACCCGGCCTCGCCCCGCACCGGCGACGTCATCGAGGGCATCGAGGACGCGTCGGCCGTGCCCGGCGTCACCGTGTTCTGCGCGGGGGTGGGCCGCGACGAGGCCGGACGGCTCGTCACCGCCGGCGGTCGCGTACTCGATGTGACCGCCACCGGGGCGACCATCGCCGAGGCCCGGCAGCGGGCGTACGCGGCCGTCGACCGCATCCGCTGGCCGGGCATGCACCATCGTTCCGACATCGCCCTGGAGGCTGCTAGGACTGGGATGTGAGCACCAAAGTCGCAATCCTGATGGGGTCGCCCAACGACCGGGACAAGATGGCGCCGGCCGTCAAGACGCTCGAGGAGTTCGGGCTCGAGCCCGACGAGCGGGTGCTGTCGGCCCACCGCACGCCCGATGCCGTCGTAGAGCTGGCGCGGGGCGCCAGAGACAACGGCTACGTCGCCTTCATCTGCGGGGCGGGGATGGCCGCCCACCTGGCCGGCGCGGTGGCCGCCAACACCACGCTGCCGGTCGTCGGCGTGCCCCTGAGCGGCGGCGCCCTCAATGGGGTCGACGCCCTCTACGCCACCGTGCAGATGCCCAAAGGCATCCCCGTGGCGACCGTGGCCATCGACGGCGCCCAGAACGCCGCCCTCCTGGTAGTGGAGATGCTGGCGATCTCAGACGAGGGCCTGGCCAAGCGCCTGGCCGACTTCCGAGCCCAGTGGAAGCCCCAGTGACGA
Source organism: Acidimicrobiales bacterium (assembly GCA_035948135.1). GTDB lineage: Bacteria > Actinomycetota > Acidimicrobiia > Acidimicrobiales > AC-14 > CADDZP01. Next base: position 29,009 of record DASZJL010000025.1, read on the forward strand.
CCGCAGGCTCATTGCCGTCGGCGGCTGTTCTCGAGGCCGAAGGCCTCCTCTCCCGGCTGCCGACCAAAAAAGAACGGCGGAGGGCGAGCCGGCTTTGCCGGTCGTCCGGAGCACCACTAGCTCGCCGAGCAAGCTTCGCTTGCGAGTGCGAATTAATGAATTGCGGCGAGCGCCGGGATGGCGAACACGACGGTTGCCGCCGTCGCCGCCAAGCCGCCGAGCAGCCTGCCCGCCAAGCCGCGGCGACCACGCCGGGCGTGCTGGCTGGCAGTCGAGCGCACACCCGCGGCCGACAGGGCGCAGGGGATGCAGAACGGTGCCTTGCTCGGCCCTTGGACATAGACGAGACAGTCGGCGCAGTACGGACGACGGCAAGCGCGACACATGCCGGCGGCTTCCTCGAAGAGGTGCTTGTCGCACTGTGTCGACGTCGTCATACCCGGGGCTCCTCACGGACGGATAGAGCGCCTACCCGCCTCGCACTTGTTCATCGGCCGGGATGGAGGATCGCTTGATAGGCCGATATGCCCTTTCCCCTATGTCCGATTTGTTCACGGACCAGGCCAGGCTGGCCCTGTGGCTGGAGGTGGAGGTGCTGGCCGTGGAGGCGTGGGCCTCACTGGGTGTGGTGCCCACCGAGGACGCCAAGGCGGTGCGTGAGCGGGCCCCCGCCGTCACCCCCGAGTTCGTGGCCGCCACCCAGGAGCGGGAAAAGGTCACCGACCACGACCTGGCCGCCTTCGTCGACGTCGTCCAGCAGGCCATCGGCGGGCCGGCCGCGGCGTGGGTGCACTACGGGCTGACGTCGAGCGACGTGGTCGACACCGCCCTGGGCGCCACCCTGACCCGGGCGGCTGACCTGCTGATCGACGCCAGCGACGCCCTGGTGGCCGCCCTCAAGGCCCAGGCGCTGGCCTATCGCGACACGGCGATGGTCGGGCGCACCCACGGCATGCACGCCGAGCCCACCACGTTCGGGGCCAAGCTCGTCCTGTGGTGCCTGCAGGCCGACCGGGACCGCCAACGCCTCCGCGCCGCTCGCGACGCCATCGCCGTCGGGAAGGTGTCGGGTGCGGTCGGCACGTACTCCAACATCGACCCGGCCATCGAGCAGCAGGTGTGCGCCGGGCTGGGGCTGCGGCCCGTGCCCGCCAGCCAGGTCGTGGCGCGCGACCGCCACGCCGAATACCTGTGGGCGTGCGCGTCGGTGGGCGCGTCCATCGAGCAGTTCGCCACCGAGATCCGCCATCTGGCCCGCACCGAAGTCGGCGAGGTCGAGGAGCCGTTCCGGGCCGGCCAGAAGGGCAGCTCGGCCATGCCCCACAAGCGCAACCCCATCCTCGCCGAACGTCTCGCCGGCTTGGCCCGTGTGCTGCGCGGCAATCTCTCGGCCGGGTTGGAGGACGTCGCCCTCTGGCACGAGCGCGACATCTCCCACTCGTCGGTGGAGCGGGTGATCCTCCCCGACTCGTCGCTGCTCGCCTACTACCTGTTGGTGAAGATGCGGGGCATCGTCGAAGGCATGCAGGTACACCCGGAGCGCATGCTCGAGAATCTCGACCGGTCGTACGGCCTGGTGTTCAGTCAGCCCGTGCTGCTGGCGCTGATCGACAGCGGTCTGGCCCGAGACGACGCCTACCGCGTCGTGCAAGAGGCGGCGCGCGCCGCGTGGGAGCAGCGCCGTTCGCTCCGCGAGGTGCTGGAGCAGGACGACCGGGTGTCGGTGCCCGCCAAAGCCCTCGACGAGGCGTTCAGCCTCGACAATGCCCTACGCAATGTCGGTCTGGTCTTCGACGCATTGGAGGACGTAAAAACGTGAAGCCCCTGTACTCCGGAAAGGTCCGCGACGTCTACGACGCGGGCGACGACCGCTTGTTGTTCGTGGCGTCGGACCGCATTTCGGTCTTCGACGTGGTGCTGCCCGAACCCATCCCCGACAAGGGCCGGGTACTCACCGCCATCAGCGCCTTCTGGTTCGACGTCACCGCCGGCATCATCCCCAACCACATGGTGTCGGTCGACGAGGCCGACTTCCCGGACATCGGCGTCGCAGACCTGCCGGGCCGCAGCATGGTGGTGCGGCGGGCCGAGATGCTGAAGATCGAGTGCATCGTGCGCGGCTACCTCTCGGGTTCGGCGTGGAAGGAGTACAAGGCGTCGGGAACGATGCACGGTGTGCCGTTGCCGAAGGGCCTTCAGGAATCCGACCAGCTCCCGGAGCCGGTGTTCACCCCGTCCACCAAGGCCGACACCGGCCACGACGAGAACATCAGCATCGACCAGGCCGCCGACGTCGTCGGCGCCGACGTCGTGAAGCAGGCGGCCGAGCTCAGCCTCGCCCTCTACCGGCGCGGTGCCGAGCTTGCGGCGGAGAAAGGGATCATCATCGCCGACACCAAGTTCGAACTGGGCTGGATCGACGGCGAGCTCGCCCTGTGCGATGAGGTGTTGACGCCGGACTCGTCGCGGTTCTGGGACGTCAAGACGTACAAGCCCGGCTCGACGCCCCCGTCCTTCGACAAGCAGCCCGTCCGTGACTGGGCCGAGGCGACGGGCTGGAACAAGCAGCCGCCCGCGCCGTCGCTGCCCGCCGACGTCATCGACGCCTCGCGCACCCGCTACGTCGAGGCCTACGAGCGCCTCACCGGCCGATCGTTCTCGGAGTGGCCCGGGGTGAGCAAATGACGATGGCGTCGTTCCCGGTGCTCGTCGAGGTCACGCTGCGCCCGGGCATCGCCGACCCCCAGGGGGCCACGATCGAGCGGGCCCTCCCGGCCCTCGGCTTCGAGGGCGTCGACGGCGTGCGCGTGGGCAAGGCCATCCGCTTCACGGTCGAGGCGCCCGACGCCGAGACCGCCCGTTCCCGCGTCGACGACCTCTGCCAGAAGTTCCTCACCAACCCGGTGATCGAGGACGCCAAGGTGACCATCGAGTGATGAAGGTCGGCGTCGTCGTCTTCCCGGGGTCGAACTGCGAGTTCGACGTGATGGAGGGCGTGCGCGCCGCGGGCGGAGACGCCGAACTGGTGTGGCACGGGGACTCGTCACTGGGTGACGTCGACGCCGTCGTACTGCCCGGGGGGTTCGCCCACGGCGACTATCTGCGACCCGGCGCCATCGCCCGCTTCAGCCCGGTGATGGGTGCCGTCGCAGAGTTCGCCCGGGCCGGCGGTCCTGTGCTCGGAATCTGCAACGGCTTTCAGGTGCTCACCGAAGCCGGCCTCTTGCCCGGCGCCCTGCAGAAGAACGCGGGCCTGAAGTTCCTGTGTCGCACCATCGACGTGCGCGTCGACAGCACGAAGTCAGTGCTCACCTCGGGCGCAGCAACGGGCGAGGTGCTGCGCCTCCCCATCAACCACTTCGAGGGCAACTACACGTGCGACCAGCGCACGCTCGACGAGCTGCGCGCCGACGAGCGCATCGTGCTTCGGTACGTCGACAACCCCAACGGCGCCACCGACGACATCGCCGGCATCTGTTCGCCCGAGGGCAACGTGGTCGGTCTGATGCCGCACCCGGAGCGGGCGAGCGACGAGCTGCTCGGCTCGACCGACGGGCTCGTGCTCCTACGGACGTTTCTGTCTGTGCCCGTGCGCCCGCTCACCTGAGCGGAACGGATGGCGGCGCAACCAGTCGAGGACGCGTTACCGACGTTCGGGCTCGACGCCGACGTCATCAGAAGGGGCATCGCGGCCGCGGGACAGCCGGCGCCTTCGACAGGTGAGCGGTTACGACGTCGTGTGCGGCACGAGCTCCGCAACGTGTTCGCCGGCGTTCTCGGCCGCCTGCTGCGGGCGGCCGAGCTCGCGGGCGTCCGGGGCCGGGTGCGGTGCGTGATCTGCGAATGGAAGGGGCTCGAGTTCCGACCGCTGGTTGGTCCCGGTTGGATGCAGCGGAACGCACGCTGCCCAGGCTGCGGTGCAGTGCAGCGACAACGCCTGCTTGCGTTCGCCGTATCAGCGAACCGCCTGGCGGGCCGGGTCCTTTGGGTCGCCCCCGAAGAGTGTCTGCGGCGGACGCTCGACAACTCGGATATGGAAGTGATTACCGCCGACCTTTCCATGCCCGGTGTCGACATCCAAGCGGATATCGAGCGCCTGCCATTTCACAGCGGGACGGTTGCTTGTCTGGTGATCAGCGACGTTCTCGAGCACGTTGTGGACGATCAACGCGCCCTTCAAGAGATGAGGCGGGTGCTCGCCGACCGCGGTGTTGCCCTGGTCCACGTCCCGATTCTGACGACGGAAACAGTGGAATACGGGTTCGCCAACGAGGGCGAGTGGGGGCATCGGCGCGCCTACGGCCCGGACATCGTGCGCCGATTTGGCGACGCTTCGCTTGAACTCTCGGCCTATCGCGCTGACCAGTTCTCGCGCCGGGATCAGCGGCGCCACGGGCTATTGGACTGGGACGCGGTCCTCGTCGCAACGCGCGCCGACGGCGAGCGAGAGTGTTGAGGTTCGTTATCCGGCGGCGCGGCGAATGCCGGCCCGGCGCAGCACCGCGGGGTCGATGCCGGCTTCCCGCCAGGCTGCGTAGGTGATGCCCTTTCGGCGGCTGTAGTCGGGCGCCGCTTTGACGAACTCGTCCTCCAGCTCCTGGAGGTCGACGACCGTGTCGGCGGCCTCCAACTGGCGCTGAAGGTCCATGCGCTCCTGGACCAATTGCAGACGCGTCAGGGGGTCGGCTTGCGGCAGTTTCTCCTCGATCGCAGCCAGCCGTTTCTCCATCGACTCAGGCGTTCGTTTGCGGCCTCGGCGGGGCTTGTGGGCCTCGAGTGCTTCCAGATATCGGCGAACTGCTCTTCCCTGGTCGCGCCCCTCCGCCAACGCGGCCTTGTGCGTGTCGGACATGGGGGCTCTTGCAGACTTCGGCTTGGCAGGCATTTGCAGGATTCTGGACGATCGACTGCCAGTATTCAAGGCATGTCATTGGTGTCTCGATGGGCCGAGTCGTAACGACTCGTTACCGGACCGTCGTTTCCGAGGAACGCTCGGATACGGTGAGGCCGTGTTGGCCACCGGTGCGCTTCACCGCTCCCTCGGGCTCACCGACGACGAGTTCGTCGCCATCGAGGGCATTCTCGGCCGAGAGCCCAACGAGCTCGAGCTGGCGATGTACGCCGTCATGTGGTCCGAGCACTGCTCCTACAAGTCATCTCGGGCCCACCTCGGTCGCCTGCCCACCGAGGCGCCGTGGGTGCTCGTGGGCCCGGGGGAGAACGCGGGCGTGATCGACGCCGGCGACGGCATCGCCGTGGCCGTGCGCATCGAGAGCCACAACCACCCGAGCGCGGTGGAGCCCCATCAGGGGGCGGCCACCGGCGTGGGCGGCATCCTCCGCGACATCTTCACCATGGGCGCACGACCCATCGCCACCCTCGATCCCCTCCGGTTCGGTCCCCTCACCACGCCGCGGGCCCGGTGGCTGTTCGAGGGCGTGGTCAATGGCATCTCCAGCTACGGCAACTCGGTGGGTGTTCCCACCGTCGGCGGTGAGGTCGTCTTCGACGAGTGCTACGCCGAGAATCCGCTCGTCAACGTCATGTGCGTCGGCGTGATGCCGCGAGAGAACCTGGTGCTCGGGCGGGCCTCGGGCGACGGCAACCTGGCCGTACTGCTCGGGTCGACGACCGGCCGGGACGGCATCGGTGGCGTGAGCGTGCTGGCGTCGGCCGGCTTCGGCGACGACGACCAGGCCAAGCGGCCCAGCGTGCAGGTCGGCGACCCCTTCGAAGAGAAGCGCCTCATCGAGGCCTGCCTGGCGCTCTACGACGCCGGCCTCGTCGTCGGCATTCAGGACCTGGGTGGCGCCGGCCTCACGTGCGCCACCAGCGAGACGGCCTCGCGGGGCGGGATGGGCATGGATGTCGACGTCGACGCCGTGCCGCGCCGTGAGCCGGGGATGCAGGCGTTCGAGGTCATGACCAGCGAGTCCCAGGAGCGGATGCTGGCGATCGTGCGTCCCGACGACCTCGACGCCGTCACCGAGCTGTGCCGGCGGTGGGAGGTGCGCGCCAACGTCGTGGGGCACGTGAACACGAGCGGGCGCCTGCGCATCTTCGAGGGCGGCGAGGTCGTCGCCGACGTGCCCGCCGCGTCGCTGCACGAGGACGCCCCGCTGTACCACCGCCCCTGCGTGATGCCCGCCGAGCGCGCCGACCGTCTGGCCGACGATCCTGCCCGGCTCCCGGCGCCCGACGACTGCGGCGCCGACCTGCTGGCCCTCACCCAGGACCTGTCGTGGGTCTGGAGCCAGTACGACCACCAGCTGTTCCTCAACACCGTCGAGGGCCCCGGCGGCGACGCCGCCGTGCTCCGCCTGAAGGCGCCCGGTCTGCCGGCGAACCGGCGGGCCATCGCCGTAACGGCCGACGGCAACGCGCGCTGGTGCGCCCTCGACCCGCGGCGGGGTACCGCCCTCGTCGTGGCCGAGGCCGCCCTCAACGTGGCATGCGCCGGCGCCCGGCCCGTCGCCATCGTGAATTGCCTCAACTTCGGCAACCCCGAGCACCCCGAGGTCATGTGGCAGCTATCCGAGGCCGTCGACGGCATGGCCGAGGCGGCCCGGGCCCTCGACGTCCCCGTCGTCGGCGGCAACGTCAGTCTCTACAACGAGTCGCGGGGTCGCGACATCGACCCCACGCCGGTCGTCGGCATGGTGGGCCTCATCGACGAGCTCGACCGTCGGCCGCCCGGTGCGGCGCTGGTCGACGGTGGCCGGCTGCTGCTGCTCGGCGATGCCGGCGCCGACTCCCTGGCGGGCTCGGCGTGGGCTCGGCGGCGCGGCCACCTCGGGGGCGAGCTGCCGGCTGTCGACTACGACCGGCACCGTGCCCTGCTCGGAGTCGTCCACGGCCTCGTTGCCAATGGCATGCTCGTGGGGGTACACGACGTGTCTGACGGGGGGGTCGGGGTGGCGCTGGCCGAGATGGCGTTCGCCGGAGGTGTGGGGTTCCGGGTTTCCGGCCTTGGCGGCCACGCCCAGCTGTTCTCCGAGGCGCCGTCTCGGGTGGTCGTGTGCGCGACGCCCGAGCAGGCCCCCGAGGTGCTCGGCCGGGCCGCCGAGGCGGGTGTTCCCGCCGCGCTCCTGGGCGGGTCGGGTGGCGACCGGCTGGTTGTCGACGGCTTGGTCGACCTGCCGCTGGCCGACGCCCGCACCAGCTGGCAGTCGGCCCTCGCCGAGGCGGTCTCGCCCTGATGAAGTGCTCGGTCTGTGCCCAGGACGTCCCCGAGGACCGCTACAGCGACCACCTCGAGTCTGAACACGGCGTCACCGACGACCCCACGGCCGTGCTCATCCAGCATCTCACCGGACTCCGGTCGAGGGCCGGCGAAGGCGACGGCGACGAAGAGCTGCCCGACGAGGAGCCAAGCGACGCCGATGCCTTCGAGGAGTTCCTGGCGGCCTCTCCGGCAAAGTCGCCGGAGGCCGACGAGGAAGAAGCCCACGAAGCGGAGCAGGACGAAGCGGAGCCAGACGAAGCGGAGCCAGACGAGGAAGAGGAGCCGGACGAGGCGCCCGCCCCGGTCGGCGGCACCGAGCATGAACCGGAGTCCGACGGCGACGCGGACACGGCCGAGGACGAGGGCGCCGAGCTCACCGACGAGGACGAGGCCGAGTTCGAGCGCATGCTCGCCGTCTATCCCGAGGTCGACCTGCGCAAGGGCAAGCCGGAGCCGGCTGCCGCGCCTGCGCCCGACAAGGTCGCGGCGGGCGCGGTGGCCACCGAGGCTGCCGCCGACGCCGACGACAAGACGTTCGCAATCTGGGATCAGGCGCAGGACGCACCGGCGGCGCCGCCCGCGGCCGACGGAGACGTGCTGGTGGTGGCGCCGCCCGCCGAGCTGGAGCGGGCTCGTCGCCGGCGCCAGGCCGCGCTCCTGGGCCTGGGCGCGGTCATCATCCTCATCGCCGTCGCGGTGATCTACCTGCTGACGCGCGACACCAGTACCAACAAGACGACGGCGACGGCGCCGCTGCCCACCACCGCCACGACCGTCAGCCCCACCTTCCTGCCCGGGCCGCAGGGCGGGGCGCCGACCACTCTGACGCCGCTGACCCAGCCGGCGGCCCTCCCGGCAACCACGGTGCCAGCCACCCCCGCCACCACGGCCGCCCCGCCGACGACCGCGGCCCCCAGTGCCGACCCGGGCAGCAAGCTCGTGTTCAGCTACACGGGCGCCGTGTGCACGCCGAGCGGAAGCCTCTCGGTGTCCGGCAGTATCACCAACACGAACTCGGCGACCTACACGTTCTCGTACACGATCGTCCTGCTCCGCAGCGACGGCAGTCAGCAGGGCACGGCCACCGGACAGGTGAGCCACTTGCCGCCGGGCGGCCGCTTCGGCCCGGGCACCATCGGCACGGGCTCGTGCACGTATCCGCTGGCGTCGGGACCCAACCCGCGTCAGCAGATCACGTCGATCACCCCCGGCTGAGCAGTCCTAAGCGAGCAGCCGGTCGTACACCGCCTCGACGCGGTCGACCATCGCGTCGACGGTGTACTCGGTTGCCGCTCGGGCCCGGCCCGCGGCCGCCAGGCGCTCGGCGCGCGCCGGGTCGTCGAGGAGGGCCTTGATTCCGTCCGCCAGCGCACGCGGGTCGTCGGGGGCGACGAGCACACCGGCGCGTCCCCCGTCGAGGACGTCGGTCAGACCGCCGACCGCAGTTGCGACCACGGGGAGCCCGCTCGCCATCGCCTCTGCGACCGCCAGGCCGAAGCCCTCCCGTCGCGAGGGCTGGACGTAGACCCGCGAGCCGGCCCAACTCCGGAACGGTTGGTCGACGAAGCCTTTGAGGCACACGGCGCTGTCCACCCCGAGGTCACCCGCCAGCCGGACCAGCTCCTCGCCGTACGCCTCGTGGCCGGCCTGGGTGCCACCCAAGACGAGGACTTGCAGATCGGGGAAGTCCTGGCGCAGCAGGGCGGTCGCCCGCACCAGCACGTCGATGCCCTTCTCGGGGGTGAGGCGGGCCGCGCAGGCCAGGTGGAAGCCCTCGGCCGAGGCGGGCGCGGGCGCGGGCGCGGCGAAGGCCGCGGGGTCGACGGCGTTGGGAACGATCTCCACCTCCCGCGCCGTCGGCAGCCCCTCGGCCGCGGCCCGGGAGACGGCGATGACAGCGCTCGCGGTGCGGGCCGCCGCCTGGTTGAGGAGGCGACCGGGATCGCGGCCGCCGACGTGCCACACGAGGGGAAGGCGCGCCAGCCGCGCCGCGGGCCCGGCGAGCAGGAAGCCCCGCTGGGTGAAGGTGTGCACCAGGCCGGCGCCCGCGACCCGTCGCCGGAGGCGCGTCCAGTAGGCGGGGAGGGCGACCGTCGCCCGCACGGCGCGCCCGCGGCGCGTGTTGCGGCCGTAGACGAGCAGGCTCGGAGGCGCTTCGACCACGTCGACGTGCAACCCGGCGGCCCGGAAGCGATCGGCGGCCACGCCCGTCGCCGGGAGCAGGATCTCGACGGTCCACCCGCGCTGTTGCAGCCCCGACGCCAGCAGCTCCACCTGGCGCTCGGTGCCGCCGTAGACGTGGGGGTAGGCGACGAAGAGCGCCACGCGCCGCGGGCCTGTCACCACGTCATTCTCGCCGCCTCATCGACGAGATCGGGTCCACGGACCCGAAGCGCCTTCGGCGCTGATCGAAAAGGCGGCTCGCAATAGCGTCATTGCGGTGAAGTCCGGGTGAAGGTCGCGTTCGTCCACGACCACCTCGTGCAGCGGGGCGGTAGCGAGCGGACGCTCGCCACCATGCTGCGTGCCTTCCCCGGCGCGCCCGTCTACACCGCGTTCTACCGGCCGGACGCTACGTACGCCGAGCTCAGGGACTGCGACGTGCGCCCGTTCGCGGTCGATGGTCTGCCCGGACTGCGGCGCCATCACCGAGTCGCCTTCCCGGTGCTGCCATTCCTGTTCGCCCACCGCCACATCGACGCCGACGTCGTCATCTGCAGCTCGAGCGGGTGGGCCCAGGGCGTGCAGACGTCCGGCCGCAAGGTCGTGTACTTCCACGCCCTGGCCCAGTGGCTGCACTCGCCCGTCCATCACGTGGCCCGGGGCAACCCCGCGCGCCGCGCCGCGTTGGCCGTGGCGCGCCGGTCGCTGTCGGGCTGGGACTACCGAACCGTCCGCAGCGCCGACCGCCACCTGGTGATGGGCGAGGCCATGCAACATCGGGTGCGCGAGATCTATGGCGTCGACGCCGACATCCTTCCGCCGCCGATCACCGTCGAAGTCGAGGGCCCGGCGACCGCGGTCGACGGTGTCGCGCCCGGCTTCTTCCTGGCCGCGGCCCGGCTGATGCCGTACAAGAACCTCGACGCCGTGGTGGCCGCCTTCGCCCAGTTGCCCGACGAGCGGCTCGTCGTGGCCGGCGAGGGCCCCGAGGGTGGCCGCCTGCGGGCGATGGCGCCCGCCAACGTGCGCTTCGTCGGTCTGGCCGGAGACGCCGAGCTGCGCTGGCTGTACGCCAACGCCCGTGCCCTCGTTTCCGCCGGCTTCGAGGCCTATCCGCTGACGCCGATCGAGGCGGCCGGCTTCGGCAAGCCGACCCTCGCCCTGCGCGAGGCCGGCTCCCTCGACGTGGTCGTCGAGGGGCGCACGGGCGAGTTCTTCGACCGTCCGGACCCCGCCGCGGTCGCCGACGCCGTACGTCGCCTCGACGCCGGCCACTACGACACGGGCGAGCTGCAGCGCATCCGGGACCAGCATGCCGAGAGCACCTTCGCTGCCGCGCTGCGCGCCGTCGTCGAGGAGGAGCTCGACCGGTCACCGAAGCCGCTGAAGTCGTGACGCGCGCTCTGTGGGTGACCGCCGAGCCGCCTGACCGGGACTTGGGCGGGGGCAGCATCCGCGAGGCGTATCTCCTCGAGGCGCTCGCGCAGGAGGTCGAGACCCATCTGCTGCTCGCCGGGACTTTGGAGGACCAGCGCACGCGCTCCGTATTGGCCGGCGTCACCGAGGTCGACATCGCGACTCGTCCGTTGCCCCGCGGGCGGGGCGGCCGACGGATCGACGATCTCCGCCGCGTGCTCCTCGACCACGAGCCCGCCGACGTCATCGAGAACCGCCCTCGCGTGCGGGACCTGGCAGGGCGGTTGCCGGCCCTCGGGTCATTCGACCTGGTGTGCGTCGAGCACGATCGCCTGGCACCGCTGATCGCGGCGCGCGCCGGGAGTGGCGGGCGATGGGTGTTGACCATGCAGAACCTGCCGTCGGAGCGCAAGGCCGACGAACTGTCGCTGGCCCGGAGTCGCAGGCAGCGCTGGCTGTACCGCCGCGAACTGGGCGACGCCCGTCGCTTCGAAGCCCAGATGGTGGGGGCCTACGACCGGGTGGTGGTGCCGTCGAAACGCGACGTCGCCGCCCTCGGAGGTCGAGCCGTGCTCATCCCCAACGGCGTGGACACGGCCCGCTTTCGTCCGTCGCCGCTGACGGCCTCCCGGACGGTCGTGTTCACCGGAACGCTGAGCTGGTGGCCGAACGTCGAGGGCCTCACGTGGTTCTGCGACGCCGTCCTGCCGTTGGTGCGCGCCAGCGTTTCCGACGCTCGCTTCGACATCGTCGGTCGGGAGCCACTCCCAGAGGTACGTGCCCTCGGCGAGCGGCCCGGCGTTGCAGTGCACGGCGACGTTGCCAGCGTCGTGCCGTGGCTGGAGCAGGCGCGCCTGGCGGTGGTGCCCCTCCATATCGGTTCGGGCACGCGGCTCAAAGCGTTGGAGGCGATGGCCTCGTCGCGACCGGTGGCGGGGACGAGCGTCGGGCTCGAGGGATTGGAAATCGAGGGCGGGGTGCAGGCGCTCGTGGCCGACGATCCCGCGGCCCTCGCCGCGGCCGTCGTGCAACTTCTGACCGACGACGCCTTCGCCAATCGGATCGCAGCCGCGGGTGCGGACCACGCCCGCGAGCGGTTCGCGTGGGACGCCATCGGCCGCCGGTTCGTCGACACCCTGCTCGACCTGACTCAGAGACAGGCGCGGTAGACGGCGGCTGTCTCTGTGGCGGCGCGCTCCCAGGTGAAGCGCTCGGACCAGGCCCGGCCCCGCTCCACCATCGATCGGCGGAGGTCGTCGTCGTCGTGGACCTGGGTCATGGCCTTCGACCAGGCGTCGACGTCGTCGGGCGGCAGCAGCACGCCGGCGTCGCCCACCACCTCGGGGAGGGCTCCCGTGTTGGCCGCCAGCACGGGTGTGCCCGCGGCCATCGCCTCGAGGGGCGTGAGGCCGAAGCCCTCGTACTTGGAGGGATGGACCAGGGCGCGGGCCGCGGCGAGGAGCACCGGCAGGTCGGCGGCGGAGACGAAGCCGGTCACGCGCACGGCGCTCTCCAGCCCGAGGCGGCGGGTCTCGGCATCGAACTCGTCGGCACCTCGTCCCCGGGGACCGGCGACCACGAGCGGCACGTCGGGCCCGCCCGACCGGAAGGCGGCGAGCGCCCGCAACGCGGTGGACAGGTTCTTGCGTCCGGACACGGCGCCGACGAAGAGGAAGAAGCGGCCGGGCCGGATGCGATGACGGGCGCAGACCGCGGCCACGTCGACCTCGCTGACCGGCCGGCGGAAGATGGGGTCGACGCCCTCGGGGATCACCGTCACCCGGGCCGCGTCGATGTCGGTGGCGTCGGCCAGGTCGGCGGCCACGGCGCTCGACGGCACGATGACGCGCGCCGCGTCGCGCTCGGCCTGGTGCACCGCCCGTCCGAACAGCCATCGCTGGCGGGCCGGGTACCAGCTGGGGAACCGCAGCGGCAGCAGGTCGTGCACCGTCTCGACCAGCACGGCGGACGTGGCCACCGGGACGGCCGGCGTCAGCACGTGCACGAGGTCGGTGTCGCCGGCGTAGCGCTCGATCTTCGGGGCCCCCAACGTCGCCCAGCTCAGGTGCAGGGCGCGCCGCGGAGGTGCGATGTGGACGACGCGACAACCGACGGCAAGGTCGGGATCGTCGATCGACGCCACCGCGTAGTCGAACTCGGCGCGGCTCTCGTCGGCGCCCAGGGCGCGGATCAGCTCGACCCCGTACCGGTGGATACCGGTGCCGAGGGGGTCGTGCAGGCGGTGGGGGACGAGGAGCACCCGGGCCGACATGGGCCTCCATGTCAGCATCGACGGGTGCGTTCGTCCATGATCGTCGTCGATGCCCGCCGTTTAGGCGAGGGATCTGCCTTCCGGGGCATCGGCACGTACCTGCGCAACCTGCTCGCCCACTTGGTGGACGTGGACGGGCTGGAGGTGGCGGCGCTGGCCACGGCGGGGACACCTCTCCCTCCGGGGATCCGGCGCGTCGAGGTGCGGCGCCGGGCGGGCGGTCGCCTGCTCACCCTCGAGCACTCACTGCGCCTGCCGGCCGATCTGCGCCGGAGCGGCGCCGGCGCAGCCCACAGCCCGGCCCTGGACCCGCCCCGCCGGTCGCCGGTGCCGTGGGTGCAGACGGTCCACGATCTCATCCCGTTCGCGTTCGACGATCTGGAGCTCGCCATCGAGCGCCGCCGGTGGCGCCGCTTCGGGCCGCGTGTGAAGAAGGCGGCGGCGGTGGTGACGCCGTCTCGGCACTCCGCCGACCACGCGGTGCGAGTCCTCGGGCTCGAGGCCTCTCGCGTGCACGTCATCCCCCACGGTGTCGAGCCCCAGTTCCGGCCCGACTCGAACGGGCATCCGCCCGAGCATCCGTACGTCCTGTACGTCGGGGCCTGGGGTCCCCACAAGGGCTATGCGGAGGCCATGGAGGCCATCGCCGGCATCGCCGATGAGGGCCACCCACACCGCTTGGTCATCGCCGGGCGGCAGGACGACTGGATGTTGGGGCGGGTCCAGCAGGTGGTGAACCGGGCCCGTCGCCCAGACCTGATCGACGTCGCCGGCTATGTCGATGACCTCGCCGGTCTCTACCAGGGAGCAGACGCCCTGATCGTCACCAGTCGCCACGAAGGTTTCGGCCTACCGGCGCTTGAGGCGATGGCGTCCGGCACGCCAGTCGTTGCCTTCGACAACACAGCCATTCCGGAGGTCGTTGGCGACGGCGGCCGGCTCGTGCCCGACGGGGACGTCGGTGGCCTCGTAAGAGCGGTGAATGTCGTGATCGACGACGAGATGGTCAGGCGCTCGCTCGTCCGTCGAGGATTGGCGCGCGCCAGAGAGTTCAGCTGGCGGCGCAGCGCCGAAGCCCACGCCCGTGTGTATCGCGCCGCCCTCGACGCCCGAGTGCGGTAGCCATCACCTCACGGATGGGCATGGATGCCACGCCAGTCGCGCAGTCGCCGCAGCTTGTCGCGCACGAGCACGGGCTCGAACCCCGACCACACGACGCCGTACAGCATGCGGGCCGCGTCCGAGGCCACGCCGTTGAACCCGGGCGGGTCGGCGTCGAGCGCGGCCAGAAGATCGTCGAGCGCGTACCCCATTGTCGCCAGCCGGTCCTCGCCCACCCACGCCAGGTACCGCTGCGCCCATCGCCGGCGCAGAGGGTTGGCGAACGCGGCCTGCCACCGTCCCGGCGGCTCCGGCGACACCGGGGCCCGGCGCCGGTCACCCAGACGTCCGGCCAGCTCGACCGTGTCGCCGTCGGTGAGCACGGTGTCCGTCCACGGAAGCTCCAGGTAGTCGCACACGGCGCGGAGTTCCCGCTCGGGGGCGGCGACCAGGTCTTCGTACTGCAGCGCGTACACGCGGTCCTCGTTGGCGCGGTAGGCATCGACGAGCGCGGCCAATCCGTCGAAGAGGTCGACCTTGCACAGGTAAAGGTTCCAGTGGCCGGCGGCGTACGTGTTCATGATCGATGCCCCGATGGCCAGCGGGTTGCGCCACAGGAACACGAATCGGGCGTCGGGGAAGACGCGAAGCACGTCCTTGACGATGAGGTGGTAGCGGGGCGTCTTGTCGAGGAAGTACGTGGCGTCGGGTTTGCCCGCCCGGCTGTAAAGCTCCTCGGCGAAGGCGCGCACCGCGGCGTCGTAGTCGGCCGAGCCACCCGGCAGGGCATCGACGAAGTCGTCGACGGCCCCCTTCGCCAGCCCGTGGTCGTATTCGGCGTATACGCCCTCGGACCGCCGGGCGTAGAGCGGGGGCAGCAGGATCCACGGTTCGGACACCGTGGCCACGAGCGGATGGCTACCGAGGGCGCGCTGCAGAAGGGTCGACCCCGAGCGGGGAAGCGAGAACAGAAACAGAGGCCGGGGTGGCGCCGCCACCGATCAGCCGCAGAGCCGACGATGCATCGGACGCGGCACGCTACCGGTTCGACTTTGTCGCCATGACCGCCGTCAGCTACTTCATCGGCGTGGCGTGGCTGCTGGCCGTCGCCGGCGCCCTCGGTGCGGCTGCCGTCCGCTGGCGCACTCGCCTCTGTCCTGGGTGGGGGTGGATCCCCGCTCGGATCGTCGAAGTCATCCTGGTTTCAGCCGCCGCGGTCGTGATCGCCGAGGTCCTGGGCGCGGTGGGACTGTTCAGCCGCGTCGCCGTGCTGTTGGTGGCCCTCGTCGTCGGCGCAGCCGGCCTGGCGCTGGCACCCCGCCCGCGGGCGCCGCAGGCGATCGGCACCGAGCGCGCCCCGACGTGGGAGATCGTGTTCTCCGTCGCCGTGGGAGCCGCCGTGCTGACGCAGTGGACGGCCCGTGTGCTGACGGCCCTGCCCGCGGGCATCACCGACGTCGACTCGCAGTCGTACCACCTGCCCCACGCCGCCCGATGGCTGCAGGAGGGATGGCTCACGCGGCTGCACTTCATCGCAGCCGACGAGGCGACCGCCTACCACCCGTCCAATGGTGAGGTCTTCCACGGCTACGGCATGTTGGCCTGGCACCGCGACCCGCTGTCGCTCGTGCTCAACCTCGGCTGGCTGGTGCTCGTGCTCGCGGCCGCGTGGTGCATCGGACGGCGGCTGGGGTCCGGCGCCGTGGCTGTGGCCGCCGTCGCCGCCCTGTTCGCCAGTCCGCTGATCGCCAGCACCCAGGCCGCGTCAGGCATGACGGACACAGTTGGTGTGTTCTTCCTGCTGGCCGCCTGCTACCTGCTGCTGGTCAGCACCGAGCAGCGCGGGGCGCTGGTCCTTGCCGGCCTGGCCGGCGGCCTGGCCCTCGGCTCGAAGCTGACATTCGTCGTTCCGTTCGTCGGCCTCACCGTTGTGGTGGTCGTCCTGGCCCGCCGCCTCGGGCGCCCGTACTTCGGCGCCGCCTGCGCCTGGCTGGTCCCCGCGTTCCTCACGGGGTCGTTCTGGTACCTGCGCAACGTGGCGCGGGTCGGCACGCCGATCCCGACGCTGCGCATCGGCGTCGACGGCGCAAGCCTCCCGAAGCCGCCGATCGCGCTCGAGAAATACGCCTACACGGTTGCCCACTACGCGTTCGACGGACGGGTCTGGACCGATTGGTTCGTTCCCGGCCTCCACCGCTCCTTCGGCCCCGTGTGGCCGTTGCTCGGCGCGTTGACCATCGCCGCCATCGCCGTGGCGCTCGTCCGCGGCCCGGCCGTCGTCCGCGGTCTCGCGCTCGTCGCGCTCGGCTCTGGCGTCGCGTACGTGTTCACACAGACGACGGCGTTTGGCCCTGCCGGCCGGCCCGTGCTCTTTGCCGCCAACCTGCGGTACTTGTTGCCGGCGCTCGCCCTCGGGATGGCGCTCCTACCGGTGGTCGCGCCCAACCCTCGGGTCGTTCCGGTCCTCGCGGCCGCGATGGCGGGCGTCCTGGTGGTCACCGGCCTGGCGCCGCAGGCGTGGCCGGCCGATCAGCGCGGGCTCGCCGTCCTGCTCGGCGCGGTCGCCTGCGCGATTGCACTGACCATTGTCGCCGCCCCCGGGCGCGGCCGCCGCGTTGGCGTCGCGGCGTCGATCGGCGTTGTCGTCGCCGTGGTGGTGGCCGGGCTGCCCATCATCCGTGGCTACCTGCACGACCGATATACGGTGGCGGTCACGGGTCAGGAGGCTGTTGGTGCTTGGGCCCGTGGGATCCACAATGCCTCGATCGGCATCGCCGGATTCTTCATCCAGTACCCGCTCTACGGCCAGGACCTCTCCAACCGAGTGCAGTACATCGGCCATTTCGGCAGCGACCACTCCTTCACCGACGTACGGACGTGCGGGCAATGGCGAAAGGCGGTCAACGGTGCCGGGTACCGATTCGTCGTGATCTCGCCCTCGTTCGTGACCGACCCCGAGCCCGCGGCGCTGCAGTGGACGCGCGGCGCGCCCGGCGCAACGGAAGTGTTCGCCAAGGACCGGGCTTACGTGTTTCGAATCGATGGTCGCCTCGACCCCGGCACCTGCGGCTCGTGACCCGCCCTCGCGTCTCCGTCATCGTTCCGGTCAGAAACCGGCGGGTGTTGCTCCGGCAGGCGCTGGACGCGTTGGCCGCACAAACACTGTCCGACCACGAGGTCGTCGTCGTCGACGACGGCTCGAGCGACGGCTCGGCCGAGGAGGCCGAACGGGACGCCGCGGCCGGTCGGCCGGTGCGTGTCGTGCGGGCCGCGGGCGGAAGTTCGGGCGCGGCCCGCGACCGCGGCGTGGCGGTCGCGATCGCCGACTATCTGGCGTTCACCGACAGCGACTGCTTCCCGGCCCCCGACTGGCTCGAGCGCGGCGTCGCGGCCCTTGATCAGGGCGCGGACCTCGTCCAGGGGTTCACGCGTCCGGCGCGATCAGTCGGCCCTCTCGAGCGCTCAATCTGGGTGACGCGCGAGGACGGCCTCTACGCCACGTGCAACATCTTCGTCCGCCGGTGTGCCTACGAGCGGGCCGGCGGCTTCGAGAACAGCGCTCGCCCGCTTTCGTTTCGTGCTGGGTCAGGCGGCCTGGCGATCGCATTCGGGGCCGATTCTCTGTTGGGGTGGCGGGTGAAGCGCAACGGACCTGTCATGTTCAGGCCCGAGGCCGTCGTCGAACACCACGTGTTCGACCCCGATCTTCGCGATGCCTTCAGCCGAGCCTGGATGTCGCGGGGCTTTCCTGCGCTCGTGCGTGCGGCGCCGGAGTTGCGCGCAACACTCCTTCACCGTCGCCTTTTCCTGGGAAGCGCCCGGCGGCTGTGGCTTTATGCGGGAGTCCTTTCCTTCGTCGGTCGCCGGCGGGTCGCGGCCGCCACCCTGCTCACGCTCTGGCTCAGTGGCCATCTCCGTCGCGTCGCCCCACGCACTCCTGGGTGGAGGGGCCGCGCTCGCGCCGTGCCCATCGAGGTCGCGCTGGACGCTGTCACCGGCGGCGCCCTTCTCGTCGGCAGTGCTCAGGCCAAGACTGTCGTCCTGTGAGCATGCGGGTGCGGCCAATGGCTCGGCGGTTGGCCCGAAATCTCCTTCCGTTGTCGTTGCTCGCGGTCCTGATCCGTCCATCGACTGCTCGGCGTTGGCGGGTGGTCGCGGGAAGTCTGCTGGTTGGGTTCTGGACCCTCGTGTACGTCCTTGGGCGCAGGACTGGTCGGGCGCAGACGCGGCGCGAGTACGAGGCACTGGCCCGCACCGACTGGCAGGCCTTCAGGCGGCATTACAACGAACGGGTGCAGACCGTCGAGGAAGAGTTCCAGGCGTGGGGCCCGTTCCACCAGCACCGCCACGAGATGCGCTATGACCTCGTCGCCGATGCCGTTCGACGCGTGCTACCTCCCGGCGGCTCGGTCCTCGATGTCGGCTGCGGCGCCGCCCTCGTCGGTGAGCGCCTGGCCGATCTCCAGGCGACGTACGTGGGTGTCGAGTTCGGCGGACCGAATCTCGCGTATGGCGTCAAGAAACTTGCCGACGCGCCGGGCGCGCTCAAGAGTGCGTTCGCGCAGGCCGACGCCGAAGCGTTGCCCTTCCGGGGTGCCGCCTTCGATGTCGTCGTGATGAGCGAGGTCATCGAGCACCTCCTGCGGCCCGAGCGGGCGGTGTGGGAGGTAGCCCGCGTGCTGCGGCCCGGCGGCGTGCTGATCATGACCACGAACAACGCGAGCGAAGCGCCCTGCCGCTCCCCGCTCAGCCACCTGTTCCAGTGGGTGGAGAAGGCGGCCGGCGCGACCCACCCCGGGCTGATCTCGTTGCGGCCGTGGGTTTGGCCGGATCCTGTCGACCGCGACCTTCTACCGCCGGGTTCCCGTGACGTCTACGTGCCGCACACCCACCACATCTACGCAGAGACGAGAAAGTTGTTCAGCGCGGCGGGCCTCGACACGTTCCACTGGTCGACGTTCGAGTTCCCGCCACCGCAGAGTGCCACCGACCGATGGCTCGAGCGGCGGGGCCCCGTAGGTCGGCGCGCGGTCGACGTGATCGAAGCCTCGGCGCGGCGGATCCCGTTCGTCCGGCGCATGGGCTGTCATCTGTTCATGCAAGCCAGGAAGGCGGGGACGCCGCGCAGTGAATCGCCCTCTGCGGGGCTCTGGCCCGGACCCTTCAGCGGTGAAGAGGCGGTCGCGTGAGCACGCGCTCGACAGTGGTCGAGCTCACACCGGGCGCCGAGAGCCGCCGGTCGCTCGTCGGCGACCTATGGCGCCACCGGGACGTGCTCGCCATGTTGGCTCGAACCGACTTCCAGGTCCGCTACAAACGGGCGACTCTCGGCGTCCTGTGGGCCGTTGTCGTCCCCCTCGTACAGGCGGCCGTGCTGGCAGCCGTGTTCTCTCGCGTGCTGCGCCTCGCGAGCAGTCAGGACTACGCGGTCTTCGTCCTGAGCGGCGTGTTGCCGTGGACGTACTTCGCGACGTCGGCCACGGCTGGCGCGACTGCTGTCGTCGACGGCGCGGAGATCACCGAGAAGGTCTGGTTCCCCCGAGCGATGCTTCCGATCGTCCCGGCCCTTGCCAACTTCGCGGGCTTCGCGGTGGCCCTCGTCCTCATGGTGGCGATCATGCCGATCTTCGGCGTCGTGCCTGATCAGAACCTGCTCTGGCTCGTGCCCGCGTGTGGTCTCCTCGTCGCCTTCACCGCCGCGTTCTCGCTGGTGGCCGCCGCCCTGCACGTCTACTTCCGTGACGTCCGCTATCTCGTGCAGGCGGGGTTGCTGGTGTGGTTCTACGCCACGCCTGTGATCTACCCCCTCCGGCTGGCGCGCGGGCTCAAACCGCTGCTCGAAGCCAACCCGATGACGGGCATCCTCGGGCTGTTTCGCGCCGCGACGTCGGGCGCCGAGCCGCACTGGCTCCTCGACGCGGCCATCGCCTTGGCGTGGACGCTCGCTCTGCTGGTGATCGCCGTCGAGGTGTACCGCCGACGAGACCGGGTGCTGGTGGACCTGTTGTGACGACGGCGATCGCCCTCGAGGGCGTGGGCAAGCGCTACTGGAAGTTCGAGGAACAGGCCATGCTGATGCGGTCGCTGCTGCCATCGGCTCGGCCGCGCCGATCGGAGTTGTGGGCGCTGCGCGACGTCAGCTTCAGCGTCGAGCAGGGGGAGACCGTCGGCATTCTGGGCCGCAACGGCTCGGGCAAGACGACGCTCCTCCGGCTCCTCGCCGGTGTGACGAGACCGAGCGAGGGGCGCGTGCGGGTTGTCGGCACGGTCGCTCCGCTGATCAGCGTCGGCGTCGGCTTCCGGCGGGAGATGTCGGGGCGCGAGAACGTCTACCTCAACGGCATGATCCTCGGGCTCACCAAGACCGAGATCGAGGCGCGCCTCGACGACATCGTGTCCTTCGCCGAGCTGGGCGACTTCATCGACACGCCGGTCAAGTTCTACTCGTCGGGCATGTTCCTGCGCCTCGGTTTCTCGGTCGCGGTGCACACCGACCCCGAGGTCCTGCTGATCGACGAAGTGCTGGCCGTCGGCGACGTCGCCTTCCGAGCCAAGTGCGTCGAGCGCATGCGGCTCATCCAGGAATCAGGCACGGCCATCGTGCTCGTCAGCCACTCGCTGGACGCCGTGCGCGGCCTCTGTCGCCGCGCCCTTCTGCTGCGGCGCGGCGTACTCGATTTTGACGGCGAGACCGAGGGCGCCATCGACCGCTACCACGAGCAGCTCTCCGCGGAGCCGGGCGAGAGTGAGGAGACGGCCCGTACCGAGCGGCGGCATGTCTTCGTCGGGGGAGCGACGATCCTGGACCGCGCCCTGGTCGGTCCCGACGGTCCTGCGCACTATCTCGACCGGGACGCGCCCGTCGAGTTCCGAGCGCGCGTGCGGTTCGAGCAGCCGACCGCAGATCCCGTGTTCGGGTTCCAGATCCTGAGCGAGGAGGGCTCGGTCGCCTACGGATGCCACACCGAGGTGGGCCTGCACCATCGGAGCTTCGCGGCGGGCGAGGAGGCCGACGTGCGAATCCGCTTCGTGCCTCGGCTCGCAGGCGGGAGCTATCGGGCGATGTGCTCGGTCGTGAGCGCCAACGGCCGGGGCCTCCTGGCCGACGACCATCGCGGCGTGGTGTTCTTCGTCGATCGACGGCCCGGCGTCTATGGCGCGGCCGATCTCGGTGGCAGCCTCACTGTCGACGGCATCGAACTCATCGCGACCCTCGATGGTGACCGCCCGTGCGCATAGCGCTGACCCACGCGTACTGCTGGCCCGAGGTCCGACGCGGTGGCGAGCGCCTGCTGCACGAGCTGGGCGCCTCCCTCGCGCGGCTCGGTCACGACGTGACGATCCTCTCCAGCGCCCGCCGGCCCGGGCGGTCGCGGGAGCAGGGCGTTCGCGTCCTCCGTCTGCCGCAGCCCCCCGGTTCCGGGCTTCGTCAGGAGGTGCGCTTCGGTTGGGAGGTCGCGGCGCCGTTGCTGGCCGGGAGGTACGACGCCGTCCACTCGCTCGGTGTCTCCGACGCCTCGGCTTCAGTCCGGGCCGCCCGGCTCCACCGGCGGCGCCGCACCGTGTTCACCAACCTCGGCAACCCCGACCGCGAGTACTACTCGCGCCGGCCCGACGTCGGCCCTGAGTTCGCGTCGGAACGCACGGCGGCCCGCCGGATCTGGAGTCAGCATCTCAGGGTCGTCGACGGCGTCGACGTGTACGGCTGCCTCTCGGCATACGCGGCGGCCAAGCTGGAGAGCGGATTCGGACGCCGGCCGACGATCACTCCCGGCGGTGTCGACCTCGATCGTTTCGCGCCGGCCCGCGCTCGGTCATCGCACCCGACGTTGCTCTACTCGGGTGCGCTCGCCGAGCCTCGCAAGGGCGTCGACACGCTGCTCGAGGCCTTGGACACCCTGGCCGGCAAGGAGCCCGCGCTCCGTTTGCTGCTCAGCGGACCGGGCGATGTGGCCCCGCTCCTCGCCCGAGCGTCGCCCCGGGCCCGTGAGCGCGTCGACGTCCTCCCCCTCGGGCCGCCCGACATGGCGTCGGTGTACGCGTCGGCGTGGGCGACCGTGCTGCCGTCGGTGCACGAGGCGTTCGGACTGTCGCTGCTCGAGTCGCTGGCGTGCGGTACGCCGGTCGTCGGTGTCGACCACGCCTCGTTGCCAGAGCTGGTGCGACCCGGCGCCGGTGCCCTGGCCCGGCCGGGCGACGCCGTGTCCCTCGCGGACGCCTGCCTGGCGGCGCTCGACCTGGCTCGTGATGCGGACACGGTCGACCGGTGCCGAGCCGTGGCCGAGCCGTACGACTGGGACCGGTCGGTCGCACCCGCGCTTGTTCGCCTTTACGCCTCCGATACCTGAGCCAACCGCAAGAATCGTCGCTACGAACCCCCGCCCACCAACCCTTTCGGTCGTCGTACCGACACGCGATCGAGGTGCCCTCCTCGCGGCGTGCCTCGAGGCGCTGTGCCGTTCGGTGCGCCCCGGCGACGAGGTGATCGTGGTCGATTCGGCGTCCCACTCTGACGACGCCCGCCGGCTCGCGCATTCGTCCGGCGTCCGGTTCCTCCGGTGTGACCTACCGGGGGCGTCACGGGCCCGCAACGCCGGCTGGCGCGCCGCCGGAAATGACATCGTCGCGTTCGTGGACGACGACGTACGCGTGACGCCCGACTGGGCCGCGGGCGTGGCCGCCGCGTTCGCGGCCCATCCCGACGTCGACTTCATGACCGGCACGACCGACTTCTTGCCGGGCGAAGAGTTCACGTCGCGGCCGGTGGCCATCAAGAAGGATCTCGAGCCCCAACGGTTCACCGCCGGGGCGCGTGCCGACCTCATCGGACACGGCGCCAACCTGGCTGTTCGTCGCTCGGCGCTGGCTCGGGTCGGGGGCTTCGACGAACGGCTGGGACCGGGGACGCCGCTGCGGGCCGCAGAAGACCTTGATCTCTTCGATCGCCTGCTGGCCGCGGGCTCCGACGGCCGGTACGAGCCCGCGGCGGCCGCCTCGCACGCCCAGTGGCGCACGCGCGCCGAGCTGCTCGCCCTGGACTGGGGTTACGGCATCGGGTCGGGAGCGCGTGTCGCCAAGCTCCTGCGGGTGGACCGGCCCCGAGCGGTGGTCGCGGCGCGCGCCTTCTTCTGGGGATGGGGCCTGTACTACGTCGGGCGCTACGCCCGCGAACGGCGACCCTTCCTCACCCTCACGTCGTTGGTGCGCGTGATCGGCGGTGTCGCGGGCTTCGCGCGCGCCGTTGTCACGGCGCCGTGGCGCGCCGACCCTGCAGCTTGCCGGCCGCCGCCTCCCGCAGGAAGCCACTGACCTGGGTCACTGAGAGAGCTGCACCCATGGCGACGTCGCCATGCCACAGCCCCTCCCTCGCCCGGTCGGCGAGCAGGCGGCCGAGGTGGATGAGGATGCCTTGCGCGCCACCGAGGGGGCGCTCCGAATTGCGAGCGCGATCGAGGAGCCAGTCCGACCGCCCCTGGGCGTAGGCGCGCCGCAGGAGATAGTGCGGCGTCAAGCGGTCGAGGGGAACGTCGTGGACGACGGCGGCGGTGGGCACGTAGCGAATGCGGCCGCCGCCGGCCCGGAAGCGGCGGCAGAGGTCGACGTCGTCGTTGACCATCGGCACGCCGGCTCGCGGGCCGAGGGCCTCGTCGAACCCGCCGACCGCGCGCAAGCGCTCGGTCGCGAACGCGGCGTTGGCCGTGAGCACGTAGTCGTCGGGATCGAGGTCCTTCTCGTCGACTCCTCGGTCGAAGGCGGCGAGGTAGCCGAGCCAGTCCGGTCCGAGCCAGCTGGGCAGATCGACGGCCGGATCGAGCTCGACCCGGCCGCCGGTGCCGTCGGCGCGTCCGGCGACGATGGGCTCCACCAGGTGCGCCAGCCAGTCCGGCGCGGGGACAACGTCATCGTCGAGGAAGGCCACGATGTCGCCCGCGGCGTGCGCGATCCCGGCGTTGCGCGCGTACGTGGCACCGGCGCGGCGCTCTGAGACGAGCGACGCCGGTACCGGGAAGTCAGCGACGGTCGTTTCGAACGCCGCCGCCGTCTCCCGACCGTCGCCGTTGTCGACGACGACGACGTCCCAGGCCTGGCCGGGATCGACCTGTCGGGCCAACGCCCGCAGGGCGCGCGCCAGCCCGTCGGGACGCCGGAACGTGGGGACGACGACGGTGACCTTCGGCGTCACACCGCGGGACGGCCCCGCGCCCACGCGCACGGAGCGCCGAGACGGCGGAGCGTCAGCTGGAAGGCGATCCGGTCGACGTCAAGATCGCGGAGGCGCCAGCTCGGCGGTGGAAAGCCCTCGCCGAACGGCATGAAGAACGGGCCGCCGTGGTCGAGCACCTCGAAGCCGGCGGCTTCGAGCATCCGGCGGTGCCCGACGAGGTTCGGCGTCCACCACTGGGGCTTGCCTCGCCCATCCAGCGCAGCCGCCGGCCGGCGGGGGTGGGTGAGCGTCTCCCACAGCGAGATCACGTCGTAGCTGAGGAGCTCGCCATCGGTGACGGTGCGCAGCGCGGCGAGGGCCTTCACCGGGTCACGGAGGTGCAGCAGCAGGGCGCCGATGAAGACGAAGTCGAAGCGGCCCAGTCGCTCGGGGGACGCGTCGTAGACGAGGCAGTCCACCCGCTTCACGCGAGACCCGAGGGCGTCGCGGGCCAGCACGAAGTTCTCGTTGACGCCGACGGAGGTGTTGGCGGGCCGGGTGAGCGTCGAGGGCCGAGGGTCGGGCCAGTCGTATTGGCCGGGGTCGTCGATGTCGAGGGCGACGACCTCTTCGGCGCCGCGACGCTCCATCTCGAAGGCCCAGAAGCCGTCCGACGTCCCGACGTCGAGGCAGCGCTTCCCCCGCAGCGACGGCGGCAGGGGAACCCGCGGCGCGGTCCGCGGCATGTCGTAGTGGCCGGCGGTGCGGACACCACCCGGCAGTTCGATGGTGTGGTACCAGTCGCGCTCGGCGACGGCCTTCCGGAGCGCGTCGGCGTCGTCGGCGCTCACGGGCGATGCCACGCGGGCCAGGCTACGCAGTCAGGATCGCCGGGCCGCGAGGTCCTCGAGGGCAGAGTCGGGGACGTCGAGGTCGCCCCTGCCGATCCCCACCTGGAGGTCGGGCTTGTAGCTGCCATGGTGGTCGGACCCACCGGTGACGACCAGCCCATGGCGCTTGGCCAGCGTCGCCACCCCCGCCCGCTCCTCGGGGCTGTAGCGGCCGTAGATCCCTTCGGCGCCGGCCAGGCCGAGCTCGGCCAGCTCGCCGACGGCGCGGTCGAGTTCCGCCGGCTCCAGACCCAGGCTCAGCGGATGGGCGAGCACGGGCACCGCGTTCGACTCCCGCGCCAGCTTGATGGCGGCGTCGGGGTACAAGCGCTCCTTCTCGACGTAGCCGGGCTTGCCCTTGGCCAGGTACACGTCGAACGCCTCCTGGATGCTGGACACCACGCCGTTGCGCACCAGCACGGCGGCCACGTGGGGGCGGCCGATGCCCTTGCCGCCGGCCTCGGCCTCGACCTCCTCCGGCGTGATGGGCAGGCCCAGCTCACCTGCGAGTCGCTCGAACATGCGGGCGTTGCGGTCGTCCCGGGCCTGCTGCAGCCGGACCAGCTCGGCTTCCAGCGGCCCGCCCGGCTCGACGAAGTAGATGAGGATGTGCATCGTGCCCTTCGGCACTTCGCACGAGATCTCGCAACCCGGCACCAGCTCCACGCCGACCTCGGCGGCCCGCTTGCCCGCCGCCTCCAGCCCGTCCATGCGGTCGTGGTCGGTCAGGGCGACGGCCCGGCAGCCGTTGGCCGCCGCCAGCTCGGGTATGCGCTCGGGCGGGTCAGAGCCGTCGGACGCCGTCGAGTGGGTGTGGAGGTCGATCATCAGAGAGGCGGGGGCGCGGCCTGGGTGTTGGGCCACCCGTCGATCGGAGGGTACGGCACGGGCTCGCCGCCCTTCGGTGTGGGTCGTTGGGAGCGGAACTTGAGGTCGGCGTCGCGGCTCATGAACACCGACGTCACCCACTGGTAGGCCTTGGTCGGACCGGGGCCCGCGAAGTCGACCTGCAGCAGGCCGGCGTCGCGCAGCACGGCCGCCGGTTCGGGGAACCAGTCGGTGTTGTCGAGCACGACGAGGGCGCCGGGGGCCAGGTGGGGGACCGCGTGGCGCGCCGCCTCCTCGCGCAGCAGGCCGTCGATGACGACGACATCCCAGGGCCCACCGTCGGCGACCGATGCGACGTAGCGATCAGGGTCCGTGGCCAGCCGGATGGAGACCACCGAGGGATCGATGCGCGTTCTCAGCACTTCCACCCACGCCGGATCGTTCTCGACCGACACGATCTCGGCGACGCGCGACTGCCAGAACATCGTCGAGGCGCCGGCACCGAACTCGAACATGCGGCGGCCGCTGAGGTCGAGGCTGTCGAGAAAGGCCGTGGCCGGATAGGTGATCCACGGCACCGGATTGCCGTCCTGGTCCACAGGATGGCCGGCGAGGGCGGAGCGGGCATGGCCTTCGTCGATCACCAGTCGCTTGGCGGCTCGGCCCACTCTGCTCAGACGGCGGGCGATGACGATCGGGTTTCGCTCCATCGCGGAGTGCGGCAACCTACCGCGTGGTCCGCTCGTCGATGCCGACGTCGGTCACGATCGCCGCTCGGGCGTCCGGCACCAGCAGGTAGTCCCATGTGCCGTACCGGTCGAACAGCGGGCCCGACCCCAGCGCCTCTTCGGGTATGGGCACGAGCGTCGCCCGGCGCATGGCGTAGACGCGCGCTGCTGTTGCTGTCACCAGGCCCGGGAGCAACCGGCGCAGCGGCTGGTTCACGTCGTGGACCTCGACCATGACGGCGGGGCCCAGGCGCACCAGGTCGTCCCATGCGGCCTCGAAGAGGGCAGCTTCCAGACCCTCGACGTCGAGCTTGACGAGATCGCAGGAACCGAGGACGTCGGTGATGGGGACGCCTTGCACGCGGACCACCGAGCCGTCGGAGAACTCGGGGACGAGGGTGGCGTTGCCGGGCGTGGCGGCGTCGAACGACGGCGGGACGGCGAGATCGACGAAGCCGGCGGGGCCAGCCACCACGGCCGCCTCGTGCACGTCGACGTTGGTGATCCCATTCTCGGCCAGGTTGGCGCGCAAGATGGCGGCCGACTCCGGGTGCGGCTCATAGGCGCGGTAGGAGCCCTGGGCGGCGCGCCCGCCGGGCACCGTGTAGAAGCCGATGTTGGCCCCGATCTCGACCACCTCGCGGGCCCGGGCGCACAGGGCTTCCCACACGCGGGGACCGGCGCCCAACCGCGCGACCTCGTCCATGCCCAACCAGTACGTCCACTGGGTCACGCCGGAGGCGCCGTTGACGAACCGCACGTCGGGCCGCCCCGGCGGGTTGAAGGAGCGCACCGACTCGGGCACGGGCCGAAGGCGGGCCACGCGCAGAAGGTTGCTGGGCCGAGCGGCGGGGTCGGTGCGAAGCGCTTGGTCGTAGCGCCGGCGAGCGCGTTCCAACAGCGTCGCCGGAGCGACCGAGACTGTGCCGACGACGGCCGAGCGCGCCAACCGGCGTGCGTCCTGTCGGTTCATCTGAACGTGATGTCCCGCAAGGCGAGCAGCGTAGTGAGGCGTCCGCCCGCCCTACCCTGACGGCGATGCCGCTGGCCGATGCGCTCCGCGAACGGAACGTGCTCGAGAAGCTCCGCCGCTTCGGTCCCGCCCGCCGACTCCTCCGCTCGGCCGACTTTGCGGTGTGGCGACGGGTGCGGGGCACGAGCCAGCCCGTGCGGGTCCGATGGCTCCAGCACATGTCGTACTACCTGCCGAGCCACGGCGCCGAGCCCGAGCTCGCGGCGCTGATGATCGCCCTCGTCCGCGAGTTGCCCATCCGCGTGTTCCTCGACGTCGGCGCCAACTTCGGCTACTACTCCTGGCTCCTCGGTGAGCACGCTGCCGACGGGCTCGAGACCCACCTCTTCGAGCCGGATCCCCGCAATCAGCGCCTCGTGCGCGACACGCTCGGGCGCCGTCGCTCGACGAATGCCGTCCTGCACGAGGTGGCGCTGGGCGCCGAGGACGGGAGCGCCCTCTTCTACCGCGACCTCGACACCGGCCACCGCGGCAGCTTGGTCGCTGACGCGGCCCTGACGGCCGGCGTCAGCACGCCCGTCCGCCGGCTCGACGCCGAGGTGCCGACGCGCTCGCCAATGGCCCTCGTCAAGATCGACGTCGAGGGAGGCGAGGAACAGGTGCTGGCCGGCGCCGCCGCCCTCCTCGCCACCGGGCCCATCGTCGTGGTCGAGTGTTTCCACCACGACGACAACGCGGCGTGGACACAGCTCGCGGCCATGCCCGGGTACGAGATCTTCGACGCCGTCACTGCCGATGTGGTCACCGCCGCGACCACGAACTACTGGGCCGTCCCGCCCAGCCTCTCGGTCGACGACCTGTCGCGCGTGCGAGCCGAGCGCGACCGCCTTCTGCGAGCGCCGAAGCTGGTGCCGGCGGAGTCTGGTCGGTGACGACGGCGTTCCGTCGCGAGCAGCGCGGCACCTGGCTCAAGCGAGTGCTGTGGCGCCCCTTCGGCCCCGCCGCCCTCCGCATCGGCCAGGGCAAAGGCCCCGTCGCCCTCCGTGCCCTCGCCTTGCGGCGGGGTGCGTTCCCGTACCTCCGGGCCAAGGACGAGCCCTTCGAGCAGCAGCTCGACCATGGCGTCTTCGTGGGCGGGACGAGAGACATGCTGTCCCTCTATGTCCACACTTTCGGGGTCTGGGAGCCGTACCTGTCCGAGTTTGTGCGGGGTCGCCTCTCGCCGGGCGACGTGTTCGTCGACGTCGGCGCCAACACCGGCTGGTACACGCTGCTCGCTGCCCAACGGGTCAAGCCCGGCGGTCACGTCGTCGCCGTCGAGGCGTCGGCCGCCATCGTGACCCAGCTCGAACGCCAGCTGGCCCGCAACGACGTCACCAATGTGCGGATCGTCCAGGAGGCGGTGAGCGACCACGAAGGCCGAGTGACCGTCGAGCTCGGTCCCGCCGAACACACCGGCATGACCAAGGCGGTGCGCGCCGCCGAGCAGGGTGCCGGGGTGCCGTGCCGCCCGCTGGGCCAGATGTTGCGGGACGACGAGTGGCCGCTCGTCCGCCTCGTCAAGATCGACGTGGAAGGGGCCGAGTTCGCGGCCGTGCGGGGTCTGGCCGCGAGCCTCGACCGGCTTCCGGAACGCGCCGAGGTGGTCGTCGAGGTCGGCGCCCACCGCACCACTGACACCGACGAGGTTCGCGCCTTGTTCGCCACGTTCGAGGACGCGGGCTACACGGGGTACGCGGTCCCGAACGGCTACGAAGTCGAGCACTACCTTGCCTATAGTCCCCGCCGGTCCTTCCCGCGGATCGATGCTTCAACGCTGAGCGGCCAGGTCGACGTGGTGTTCAGCCGACATGGAGGCGACGAGTTGCCCCTCAACCACGACTGACGTGCGAACCAAGCTGGGGTCATGAGCGTCGCCCTCGTCACCGGCTCGGCCGGGTTGATCGGTTCGGAGACCGTGGCTGCCTTCGCGGCTCTCGGCTACGACGTCGTGGGTGTCGACAACGACATGCGTCGGGTGTTCTTCGGCGACGAAGCCTCGACGGCATGGAACCGCGAACGGCTCGAGCGCACGGTGAAGAACTATCGCCACGCCGATCTCGACGTCCGCGACCGCGACGGCGTCGATGCGCTCTTCGCCACCTACGGAGACGCCATCGAAGTCGTCGTGCACACTGCCGCCCAGCCCTCGCACGACTGGGCGGCCCGTGAACCCTTCGTCGACTTCGACATCAACGCCGGCGGCACCCTCAACGTGCTCGAGGCGACCCGGCAGCACGCCCCTGGTGCGACGTTCATCTTCACCTCGACGAACAAGGTCTACGGCGACACGCCCAACCGCCTGCCACTCGTCGAGCTCGAGACCAGGTGGGAGATCGAGCCCGGACACACCTACGAGGGCGGCATCCGCGAGGACATGTCGATCGACGCGACGCTGCACAGCGTTTTCGGCGCTTCCAAGGTGGCTGCCGACGTCCTCGTGCAGGAGTACGGGCGCTACTTCGAGATGCGCACCGCCTGCTTCCGGGGCGGCACGCTCACCGGCCCGGGCCACGCCGCGACCGCGCTACACGGCTTCCTCGGGTACGTGATGCGCTGCGTCATCGAGGGCCGCCCGTACGAGGTGTACGGGTACGGCGGCAAGCAGGTGCGCGACGCCATTCACAGTTCCGACCTGGTGCGCGCCTTCACGGAAGTGGTCCGGGCGCCCCGCAGCGGCGAGGTCTACAACATCGGTGGCGGTCGCTTCAGCAACGCATCCGTGCTGGAGGCGATCGCGCTCAGCGAGGAGATCGCCGGGCGCAAGCTGGACTGGACCTACGTCGAGACCAACCGCATCGGCGACCACATCTGGTGGATCGGCGACAATGGGCGCTTTGAATCGCACTACCCGGGCTGGAAGCTCGAGTACGACGTGCCGGCGATCCTGCAGGAGATCTACGACGTCAACCGGTCGCGCTGGTCGACCTGACCGTCTGACAACAGGATCGGCTCCAGCTCCTGGGCGAGCTGGCGGTGGTACTCGTCGCGCAGGTGAAAGAAGTCGTGGTTGCGGAATCGCCCGTAGACGGACGGATCGAGGGCCGGACACCGTACGAAGTCGGCGCCGAAGGTTGCTGCCAGCTTCTCGTTGGCCTCGCGGGCGCGCCGCCCATGGTCACGGCCGTACAGGCGCGAGACCTCGAACACGGGGAGCACGACGACCCGCGGCGCCTGTTTCCTCAGGCGGGTGACGATGTGCTCGATGAGGGCGACAAGCTCCTCGGGCGTGGTGTACGACGCCCGGTAGATACGCGTGATTACCAGACGGACCAGCAGCAGTGGCAGCCGCAGTATCCAGCGCCACCCGAAGTTGGGCGGGGTGAAGAAGAAGCTCTCGCGGATGAACTTCAAGCCCACCTTGCGCAGCCCGCGCATGATGAAGTGCGGAAAGCGTGCGGTGATGTCGGGGACCCCGAGCTGCACGAGGGCGACGTCGTAGCTGCCGAGCTCGCGGTCGTCGAGATCGGCGGCCACCATGAATGCCGGGAGGCCCGCGTAGTGGAGCACGTCGACGGTCGCCGGATAGGTGTCCTTGGCCACGTGGGCATACCCGATGGCTCCGAAGTCGGTGCCCATCGAGTCGGTGATCATCAGGACCCGCGGCTTCATTCGATGAGTGCCTCGACGAACCGCTCCGCTTGACGGAGGGTGGCCTCGGCCGACAGCTCGCGCTGGGCGTAGGTGGCTCCCCGCTCGCTGAGCCCGCTGGCCAGGGTTGCGTCGGTTGCCACCTTCTGGACGGCGGCGAGCAGCGATTCGGGATCCTCGGGCGGGACGATCAGCCCGCCCCCTGACCGCTGCACTTCCTCGGCCGTTGTCCCGCCGTCGGCCACGGCGGCCAGCACCGGTTTGCGGGCCGCGAAGTACGACGTGAGCTTGCTCGGCAGCGCCATGTCGACGATCGAGCCCCGCTCGTTGACCAGCAGCACATCGGCCGCCGCCATCATCCGGTTCGCGACGTGGCGAGGTTGGCTCGGAATGAACTGGACGCCGGCTACCCCGTTCGCGCGCGCTTCGATCATCGGACGCTGGCTGCCGTCGCCCATGAGCACGAACCGCACGGGCAGGCGTCGCTCGGAGGCCAAGCGCCCGGCGTCGACCACGTGCTCCAGCCCTTGCTTCAAGCCCATGTTGCCGGCGTGGAGAACGATCACTTCGTCGTCGCCCCACCCGTGGCTGGCGCGGATGGCCCGGATGTCGTCCGCGGTCATCGAAGCGAGCGCATCCTCGTCGACCTCGACCCAGTTCCTGAGCACGCTGATGCGATCGGGCGCCACGCCGAAGCCCTCAACGTGCGGCTGGAAGCGCGGGGAGACGACGGCAACACGTGCCGCGCCCGATAGCACCCAGCCCTCGACTCGGCTGGTGGCCGACGCGACGGCACCACCGCCCGCGATGCCCGATTGGCGCGCACCCTGAGCGGACAGGTCCTGGATCACGATCCCGTAGCGCGACGACGTACGTCGGGCGTACTCGCGCGCGATGGCTCCGGTGCTCAGCGATGGGATGACGCCGATGACGGCGTCACTCGCCGGGGCCCGGCGACCCATGGCGTGCAGCCAGAGCGTGGCCTCGTACGCGGCCCGGCGTACGGCCGACTGTCGCGGCGGGATGTAGTGCCACAGGCGGTTCACGGTCACGCCCTCGTGCAGCTCTCGCCTCTGCAAGAGGCCCTTGTACTCGGGGGCGATTCGCCATTCGGGGTAGTGGGGCATGGCGGTGATCACGTCGACGGTCGCGCCCAACGCCACCAGGTGCTCGGCCAAACGTGTGCTGTACGGCGCGATCCCGACGTGCTCGGGCCAGTAGAACTGGGTGACGACGGTGAACCGGCGTCCGGCGAAGGCGCTCACGTACGGGCCGGGCGCAGCACGCCCTTGAGGAACCGGCGGGCCCGATGGGAGGGGAGCGCCTTCCTGAGCAGCTCGACGCCCCGGCCCGTGTGTTCGATCATCTGGCGCTCGAAGTGGCGCTCGAGCATCGGGTTCTCGGCGACGAGGGGCGGGTGGCGCAACGGGAACGCCATTGTCCCGGTCGCGATCTCCGCCAGGTCCCCGGCCAGGATCGTCTGGGTGGCGTCGGCGCGGAACCCGAGGTTGGACACCAGGTTCACACACGGCGACACCGAGAGCCCGTGTCCGCTCATCACCGCGTACTGCCACTGGTGGTCCCAGGTCGCCTCGCCCCTGTGGGCGCGGTCCCAGTCGCGGCGCAGGGCGGCCTGCCACCGTCGCCCGGCGGGAAGGCCGGCCATCATCCCCGAGTCCCGGAACTGCGGCCACGTCGACATGGCGTAGTCGTACCCGGCCCACGCCGTGCGCCACGTCGCCCATCCCCACACGGTGCCGAAGGAGTTGAACGAGTAGCTGTCGCCCAGATAGGCGTCGGCCGGCGCCGCCAGGTTGCTACCCGCGATCTGCATCACCCGGCCGTCGTCGCGGTAGCGGTCGAGGAGCTCGGCGCAGAACGGAAAGAAGCTGGGGTCGGTGAGGCAGTCGTCCTCGAGGATCACGGCTTCGGACACCTGCTCGAAGGCCCAGTCCAAACCGCCCGAGACTGCGGGCCCGCAGCCGAGGTTGTGGTCCTCGAACTTGCGCAGCACCTCGCACGGCCAGTCGATGTCGGCAATCGCGTCCCGCGTGGCTTGGCAGAGAGCGGCGTCGTCGGGCTTCCACTCCCGTGGTCCGTCGGCGATGAGCAGCAGCTGCCGGGGCCGCACCCGGCGGACGACCTCGAACACCCGCGCCGTGAGGTCGGGCCGGTTGAAGACGATGAAGACGACCGGCGGGCAGTCCGGTACGGACGTGCCTCCTGCGTCAGCGTCCGGCATCGTGGCGCAGGGGGCGCGGGGCGCGCGGGGCGATGATGCGCTCGTAGAGCGCCAACGTTCGCTTGGCGACGGCCACAGGGTCGTAGCGGTCGAGCACGAACTGGCGCGCTGACTCGGTTCGCCGTCGCGCCGCTTCGGGGTCGTCGAGCACGGCGGCGATCGCCTGCTCGATCGACTCGATGTCGAGCGCGCACACCGAGACCCCGACATCCGAGAGCTCGTCGGAGAGATACACCTCATGGGAGACAACGGCGGGAGTACGAGCCATGAGCGCTTCGAGCAGGACGATACCGAAGTTCTCGTTTTTCGATGGGAGGGCGAACACGTCGGCCGCCGCGAACGCGTCCCACTTGTCTTCACCGGTCAGGTGTCCGAGCCACACGACTCGCGCCGAGCCGGCCGACGCCTCGGCGTCGCGTCGAAGCTGCTGCTCGTAGTCGGGCTTCCCGGTGCCGGCGATGGCCAGAACGAGGCCGGGACGTCGCTGAGCCAGCCGGCCGACGGCCCGGAACAGCTGCTCGAGGTTCTTCTTGCCGTGCAGTCGGGAGAGAAAGAGCACAACCGGGGCGTCCGCCGGAATCGCGTGTGCCGCCCGGAACCGACTCCCGACGGCGGCCGCGGACGGGGCGCTCACGGGGAGGGGCAGTACGTGAACCTCAGGCGTGGTCCCCCATGTCATCAGCCGGTCTCCCTCCCGCTGGGTCGTCACCAGCACGCCCGCGGCGTGGCGCAGCATCGGCCGGACAACGAGGGGCCCGTACCCGGCCTTGAGGAGCCGGTGCTTCTGCAGGTCGAATGGATCGAGCGAGCTGTGGGGCTGCACCAGATACGGCACGCCGTGCTTGCGAGCGGCGCGGGCCGCGTCCATGAACGGGAACTTGAACAGTCCGTGGACGCACACGAGGTCGCAGGACGGAGTCTCCCTACCGAGCCACGACCGGAGCGCGGGTGAGCGCCAGTAATGGCGTGGCGCGCGCCGGGTGAAGCCGTGGAGGGGCAGGTCCGGCCATGCCGCTCGGATGTAGTCCGCGGCCGGCGGCGAGTCCCATGTGCCGGCCACCTCGGCGTCGACGCCCAGCTGGCGCAGGTAGGCGGCCGTTTCGACACCCGCGGTCGTGGACCCGCCCACGTGCGCGTCCAA
The DNA here is from genome assembly GCA_035948135.1 of Acidimicrobiales bacterium. Taxonomy (GTDB): domain Bacteria; phylum Actinomycetota; class Acidimicrobiia; order Acidimicrobiales; family AC-14; genus CADDZP01. The sequence continues at coordinate 63,762 of DASZJL010000025.1, forward strand.
CGAGCCGACAACGTGGAGGACGCGCATGCCTCAGCGTAGGCTGCGAGGCGGGAAATGAGATGACGAGCGACCAGCCCATAGTCCTGGCCGCCTGCTTCAATCAGCGGTACGTGCCGCAAGCGGCGACCATGCTTCGGTCGTTCGCAGAATCGGTGTCGACGCCCGCCCGGTGGTACCTCGTGGCAGACGACTCCGTGACCGACGACGAACACGCGCGACTCGTGGAGTTCGCCCGTTCGTGCGGCCTGAAGGCCGACGCGGCTCGTATCTCCGACGACCTGGTCGCCGGCTTCGACGACTGCGGCTACCTCCCGCGCATCGCCTGGTACCGGGCCGTGCTGGCGGAGGCGTTTCCCGGCGAAGATCGGCTGATCTATCTCGACAGCGACCTGCTCGTCCTGCACGACATCCGCCCGCTGTGGGACGCTCAGCTGCGTCCCGGCGACTACTTCGGCGCCGTCGGCCAGCCGTCCTACGGCGACGCCGCCATCCTCGCCGCCGGCGTCGGCCTCTCGCCCGACACGCCGTACTTCAACTCCGGCGTGATGCTGATGGACCTGGCGCTGATGCGCGACGAGGGGTTCGCCCGCCGCACCCGCGAGTTCGCCGTCAGCGACGACCGGCCCGAGCTTCCCACCGCCGACCAGTGCGCCATGAACGCCCTGTTCTTCGACCGCTGGACGCCGGTCGATCCCACGTGGAACTGCATGAGCTCGATCATGTTGCCGTTCCTCTTCGGCGCCTCCTGGGGCGACGACCGCTTCCACGACCCGGTCGTTCTCGAGCGCGCCGCCCGGGCCCCCGGCGTGGTCCACTTCGAGGGGCCCGGCGTGCTCAAGCCGTGGAACGCGCGCTGCTTCAACCCCTTCGCCGACCTGTACCGCACCTATCGGGCGACGACACCGTGGCCCCTCTCCGAGCTGGAGGGCCGGCGCCACGACGCCCTGTTCGCCCGCATCCCGCCGCGGCTCCAGGCCCGGCTCTGGCAGGTGCGGCGCTGGCAGACGGGGCTGTCACGCAGCACCCGCTGATCAGACTCGGGGTGGGACCTCGCTTTCCCAGGCCCCGTCCGCTTGCCAGCGTTGCGTGGTCGCCAAGATGCCGTCGAGGTCGGCTCGCTCCTGGCGCGCCCAGGCCGGTCGATGCACCGCCATGTTTGTGCCCGCCAGATGCACCACCGGGAGCTGTTCAGCGAGCTCCACGAGGAACTCGGGGACTCCGTTCCACTTGCTGAAAGCGCCCCAGTTCGCGTAGTCGTGCCACACCATGACGCCGTCGGGGCGGAGGAGCGGTAAGGCGACGCCCGTGTCGTGCTTCACCGACTCGTAGGCGTGGTCGGCATCGATGAAAATCAGGTCGTAGGCGCCCTGCTCGCCGGCGAACATGGCGTCGTCGATGGCGCCGACGCGCCGCTCGATGCGGCGTGACACGTCTGCCCCTTTATACGCCTCACCGTGCTCAGGGATGATGTCGACCGTCACGAGTCTGGAGTCGTCGGGCATGTGGCTGGCGATGGCCAGTGCGACGTGCCCCCGATAGCTGCCGAGCTCGAGGGCGGCCTGAGGCTCCAGGAGGCTGACGAGTTTCGACAGGTACACCACGTCGACGAGAGGCGACGCATACGGGCCCTTCGGCAACACCGACACAGTGACCTTCACGTCGTCCGCTTGGGGGAACCACGCGTTGAGCGCCAGGTCGGGGAGCCGCATCCGGCGACGCTTGACCAGGCTGCATAGGGCGGCTTCGTCCCACCCAACGAGACGTCTGGACGGGTTGAATCGATCGAGAACCAAGGCAACCGACGTTAGGCGGGCGTGTCCGCGGCCGGGGCGGCCGCGCGGAGCCGGCGCCATTCGGTTGCGAGAGCGGCGTGGGCATCGAGCGCTGCCCGGTGCACACCGATGGTGTCCATGTGGTCGGCGATGAGCTCGTACCCGTGGCGGGTCAGCAGGGCACGAGCCTCAGCTTGTTCGGCGGGCGCCAAGTGCACGTGCTCGTACATGATCAAGCCCGGCTGCCACCGGGGCAGGTCGATGAGCTTGAGGACCTCGTAGTCGTAGCCCTCGGTGTCGGTCTGGACGATGTCGATGCGTTGCACGCCGTGCTTCTTGCAGAGCGACTCGAAGGTGAGGCTGGGCACGGTCGTGCTCACCAGCCGCTGCTCGACGTCAGGCACCAGCTCAGTGTGCTTGAGCACGACGTCCTTACGCAGCGAACCCAATGCGTCGTAGCCGCCCCACACGGAGCCGTCGCTGGTCTCCGGCAGATGGTGGATCTCGACGGTGCCGTCGGTGTCGGCGATGGCGGCGTTCTCGAGGACCAAGCGCGGGTTGCGGCCGTAGCTGGCGCGCAAGCGCTCGAACACGTAGGGCACGGGCTCCACGAGGATCCCTCGCCACGGACGGCGCACCAGCTCGGCGCGCAGTGGGTCGACGATCGAGCCGTCGTGGGCGCCCACCTGGATGACAAATGCCTGGGGGTAGCTCTTGGCGAAGGCGAAGATGACCTGTCCGAGCTCGCCTTCGGGCGGCCGGCGCGGGAGGCGACGGCGCGCGGCGCGCAGGGCGTCGCCCAGACGCGTGCCGGCGGGGAACCGGACCGACGCCGAGCGCCCGAGACGTTCGACGAGATCGGCCAGCTTGGACACCGGCGGTGAGGCTACCCGCAGCAGTTTCCCGGCCTCTTAGCCGCTGGGCGACGTCGCCACGCCGCCGGCGGCCCGCAGGAGGATGGTGCGGTCGGCGTACTCGACGACGATCGGGTCGTGGGTCACGACCATCACTCCGACGTGCTGCTTGATCGTGACCAATGTGGCCATGAGCGAGCGCGAGGTGGCGCTGTCGAGGGCGGACGTGGGTTCGTCGAGCAGGAGCACGCCGGGGTGGCCGAACAAGGCGCGCGCCACGCCGAGGCGCTGGCGCTCACCGCCCGACATGTGGCTGCCCCTTTCGCCCAACAAGGTGTCGAGCCCGTTCGGCAGCCGCCGCGCCCAGTCGCCGAGGCGCGCGTCGTCGAGAACAGCCCAGATCTCCGACTCGACATCGCCTGACGCCGCGTTGCGCCCCAGGCTGATGTTGAACGTCACCGTGTCGTCCCACACGAACGTCTCTTGCGCCACGTACCCCACCGACCCACCGGAGAGGCGGACCGCTCCATGCTGGGGCGTGATGAGCCCGATGAGCACGTCGACGAGCGTCGTCTTGCCCGCGCCCGACTCACCTTGGATGGCAACCAGCTCGCCGGGCCCAAGGTCGAGGCTGACGTCGCGGAGGGCGTCGACCTCGCGCGTCGGGTAACGGAACCGCACGCCCGTGACGCTGAGGAGCGCACCCCCAGCCTGCACTTCGCGGGCGACGGCCTTCTCGTCGACTGGAACAGTCGGGCCCGCGGGCTCGTCGCTGAGCTCGTCGACCGCGGCCAGGTCGGGCGCCAGGTCGTCGACGGCCGTACCCGAGACCTTGATCAGCGTCACTGACGTCAG
>DASZJL010000026.1:0-5111 GCA_035948135.1 Acidimicrobiales bacterium
CCCGAGCGTGGTGTGCAGCTCGTAGAACGCGAAGGCGCCCGCGGCGGCGATCGCTCCCTGGGCGAAGTTGAAGATGCCCGACGTCTTGTAGGCCAGCACCAGGCCCATGCCGGCCAGGCCGTAGAGCGACCCGGCGGTGACGCCGACCACGATGAACGGCAGGTAGTCGTTCATTGGTGCACCCGTCCGTCGATGAGCGAGTTCAAGCGGCGCCGGGTGCACCAACGACCGACGGTCGTGCTGTCACATTGGTTCGCTCGCTGACGCTCGCTCACGGCCGGCACACCCCACACGGCGTTCGGCCCTGGGACTCGTGGGTCTCGCGGCGGCGGGTGGTGACCTTGCGGTCGACGACGAACACGCAGTCAAGGCGGTGGTACCGGGTCATGCCCTTGGCCGCTACGAATGTCGTTGTCTCCTCGGCGATCGGTTGCGGCCGACTGCGGTATCGCTGCTCGATCGCATCGGCCATCGTCCGGCGCCGGAGGCCGACGGCCCGACGGCCGGTGAGCAGCCACACACCGTTGCCGACGCCGGCCACGATGATCCCGGCGATCGCCACGTTGGAGCCCGAGACCTGGTCGTGGAACAAGAGCCGCCCGGCCGCCATCGACCACCCGGCCACCAACAGGGCGAGCCCGACCGCGTTGAGCGTCACCAGGCTGCTGACGTCGCCGGCGTGCCACGGCTCCCTCCCGCCGCGACCAGGCTTTTGCTGGATTGTGTGCGCTGCGCGCACAGAGTCCAGCGAAAGCGAGCGGGGGGTGGGGGTCACGACGCCGTCTTCACCGGCTTGGGGGCCGGGCGGCGCTTGCGGCTGCCGTTGGTGGGCGCGGTCTCCGCGTCGGTGTCAGTTGCGGATGCACCGTTCGCCACCACGACCTCGTCGACCTCGACCTCGCCTTGGCCGCGCACCAGTTCCTCGAGGCGGTCGAGCTTGCGCCACTCGTCGCGCAGGTCGGCCGACAGCCACATCGTGGTGCCGACGCCGAGCAGGAACACGCCGACCAGGCCGCCCGACAGCAGGTACGGCAACTGCTCGGATGGCAGCACGGCGTCGCTGATGCCGATCCAGCCGAGCAGCAGGGCCAGCGCGCCGACCACCACCAGGACGACGGCGCCGACTCGGTCCCACTGGTCGCGGACCCAGCTCAAGAACTCCACCGCAGCCTCACCCCCAATTGACTCATGGCTTGTGAAAGGCCGAGGGCGACGAGTCCTCCCCCGACCACGACCAGATAGATGCTCGGACCACCGAGGTGGTCAATGGCCTGGCGCCGGGCCACCCTCGTGATGGGCGCAGCGGAAAGTGGCGTCCGCGGGGCGGCGACGGTGCCGGCGACACCCGGGATGTCGGCCACCGGCGCGGACCCGGTCGGCGCGCTGCCGCCGACGTCGCCCGCGGGAGGCGCCGTGGCGATGCCGATACCGGTCACGGCCGGCGGCGTGTCCTTCGGGATGGCCACGCCTTCAATCGACGCCGACGCCCGGCCGACGGTGAGGACGATGTTGGCCGGGTTCTGCCCGGGGACGTTCTGGACGGTCGTGATCTGCAGGGCGGGCGCCACTTCGCCGTGGTCGGTCTTGACCGGCTGGATGTACGAGATCGCCGTCTTCTGGGCGGCGAGCAGCGACGACAGCTGGTCGCTGTTGGGGAACGGGACGTTGGTGCCGGCGACGGTGAAGCCGTTCGGCCCGAATCCCACTGACACGCCGCCGATAGTCAGGCCGGTGATGTCGAGCGACGTGGTGCGGTCGAGGCTCCCGTCGGTCTTGAGGTGCAGGCTCGCGGTCGACGTCACCGAACCGAGGCGCAGGGCGCCGACGGCGAGCGCCTGGGAGATCGCCTTCGCGGTTGCGGTCACCGACCCGTCGTCGGCCACGGCCGTCGAGGCCGTCGAGTGCGTCGCCGCCGATGCGCCGTTGCTGTCGGTGCCGATGAGGGCGTCGCCCTGGGACTGCTGCGAGTCGCTGTTCGCGGCCAGGTGGTACGGGCCCTGGCTGACGGAGCCCTTCGGGCTCAGCGGGTAGGTCGTCTGGATGTACAGCGGGTAGGACGGCACGCCCGGGATGCCGAAGCCGGCGGCCGTGCCCGGGAGGTTGATGGCGGTGTCGCCGGGATAGGGCGCCGAGGCGAAGGCCGTGCTGGTGCCCGAGGAGGAGAGCTGGGCCTGGGCGCTGGGGCCGCCACCGTCGACGGGCGAGTCGGCGAGCGGGGCGTTGCGGATGGTCACGGTCATCCGGGTGCCGTCAGCCGCGGCCGTCGCGGTGAAGGCCCCGCCCTCGGCCGTCGCTCGGGCGCCGCCGGCGAGGACGACCACACCCAGGAGCGCCAAACCCGCCACGAAGCTTAGGGTTGCACGAATCGTCGAATTATAGAACGATTTAGCTGCCCTGGCCAGTAGGAGGAGCGAGCGGATGAGCGTGGACACGGTGGCGGCGAGCGAGTTCGGGCGCCTGACCTCGGACGGGATCGAGCGCTTCCGGGAGAAGGTGGGCGTCGACTGGCCGTACTCCCGGTGGACGACCTGGAACGAGGAGGCCACCCGGGACGGGATCCGCCACTACGCCTACGGCTTCGGCGACGACAACCCGCTGTGGTGCGACCCCGACCACGCCGCGGCCAGCCGCTGGGGGGGCATCATCGCCCCGCCCGGCTTCCTCGAAGGCGCGGGCCTGACACCGCGGATGACCGTGCCGCCCGAGGTCAAAGGTCGGGGCAAGGGCGCGCTGTCGGGCGTCCACATGTTCTGGGCCGGCGACCACATCCGCTACTTCAGCCCGGTGCACGAGGGCGACCGCCTCTGGGTGCGGCGCTTCTATGTCGACATCGTCGAGAAGGAGCAGTCCCGCTTCGGCGGACGCTCGGCCGTGTCGGTGCGACGGCGCGTGTACTGGAACGACCGCGGCGACCTCATCGCCATCTGGGACGCCGACTTCGTGCACACCGAGCGCGACACCGCGGCCAAGCGCGACACGTTGAAGGAGGCGCGGGAGCAGCACGTGTACACCGACGCCGAGCTGGCCGAGGTCGACGAGCACTACGCGGCGGAATCGGTTAGGGGTAGCGAGCGTCGCTATGTCGAGGACGTCACGGTTGAGGAGCTGGGCGCGCGGTACCGCGGGCCCCTCGTCGTCGGCGACGTCATCGCCTGGCTGATGGGCAACGGCCGCCACGAGATCTTTCCGTACCGGCTCAACTGGAAGAACCGTCAGCGCATGGGCGGCTTCTACTCCCGCAACGAATACGGCGCGTGGGACTCCGCCATGCGCGTGCACTGGGACGACGCCTTCGCCCAGTCGGTGGGCGCGCCCCGCGCCTACGACTACGGCATGCTGCGCAACGCCTGGATCATGCAGGTCGTCACCGACTGGATGGGCGACGACGCCGTGCTGGTGGCGGTCGACGACCGCATCAAGGGCTTCAACACCCTCGGCGACCTCACCAAGCTGACCGGTCGCGTCGAGTCGGTCGACGACACAGGCGAGTGGCCCGAGGTCGTGTTGGCGGTTGAGTGCACCAACCAGCGGGACGAGACGACGGCCACGGCGACGTTGCGAGTGCGCCTGCCATCGCGGGAGCGCGGGCTGCCGTCGTTCCCCACGCCCCCGGCCGATCACGGCCTGCTCGAAGGGATGCCGGAGCCCGAGGAGGGCCCGTGGGCACGCTGACCCTCCCCCGTGGCCAGCTCTTCTACGACGGGCGCTGGCAGCAGCCCGCGAGCGACGGCGTTCTCTCTGTCATCAACCCCGCCACCGAGGAAGTCCTCGGCACGGTCGCAGCCGGCGACGCGTCCGACGCGGGTGCGGCGATCGCCGCGGCTCGCGCCGCCTTCGACGACGGGTCGTGGCCGCGACTGTCCGGAGCTGAGCGGGCGCGCTTCATACGGCGGTTCCGCGACTCGTTGGCGGCTCGCGTCGACGACATCTCCGCGCTGGTCATCGCCGAGGTGGGCACGACGGTGGCGGCCACGCGCTCGCACCAGGTCGGGCTGCCGATCGAGCACCTGGAGTACTGGGCCGAGATGGCAGCCCGGCCCGACATGGAGCCGGTCGCGCCGCGCGGCACCGGGAACTGGGTGATCCGGCGGGAGCCCGTCGGCGTCGTCGCCGCCATCACCGCCTACAACTTCCCGTTCCTCCTGAACGTGATGAAGGTCGGGCCCGCACTGGCCGCCGGGAACACCGTGGTCCTGAAGCCATCGCCGTACACGCCCTATTCGGCGCTGGTGCTGGCCGAGGCGGCGACCGAGGCGGACCTGCCTCCGGGCGTGTTGAACGTGATGCCGGGCGAGGTCGACGTGGGGACCACGCTGACCACGGACCCGCGGGTGGATCTCGTGAGCTTCACCGGTTCCGACACCGTGGGCGCGGCGATCATGGCTCAGGCGGCGCCGACGGTGAAGAAGGTCGTGCTCGAGCTGGGCGGGAAGTCCCCGTTGATCGTCCGCCACGACGCCGACCTGGCCTTGGCCGCAAAGGTCGGGCTGCAGAACTTCACCTTCCACGCGGGGCAGGGCTGCGCGCTGTGCACCCGCCACCTCGTCCATCGCTCGGTCCACGACGAGTACGTCGAGCGTGTGGCCGAGATCGGTTCCCGTCTCGTCATCGGCGACCCTGCCGACCCCGCGACCCAGATGGGCCCGCTGATCCGGCCCGTCGCCGTCGAGCGCACCGACGGCTTCGTCGGCGAGGCCGTCGCCCAAGGCGCGCAGGTCGCGCTCGGCGGCGGGCGCCCGCCCGACCGCCACGTTGGCTACTTCTACGAACCGACGCTGCTGACCGACGTCAAGAACAGCTGGCGAGTCGCTCAGGAGGAGATTTTCGGCCCGGTCGCCGTCGTCGTCCCGTTCGACGACGACGACGAAGCTGTGCGTCTCGCCAACGATTCGCAATATGGCCTCGACGGCCACGTCATCTCGGCCGACACTGGCGCGGCCTTCGACCTGGCCTGCCGCCTCCGCACCGGCGGCGTCAGCATCAACGGCGGTGCGGGCTACACGAACCCCGCCGTCCCCTTCGGCGGCTACAAGCGTTCCGGCATCGGCCGCGAGAACGGCGAACAGGGGCTCGACGAGTACGTCGAGCTGAAAACCATCAAGTACCACGCC
>DASZJL010000027.1:0-26065 GCA_035948135.1 Acidimicrobiales bacterium
AGCCAGCCCGCCCGCCATCAGCCGCTCAGCGATGGCGGCGCGGGTGGCGACGCCCATGAGGATGACGATCGTGCCGCCCAGCCGGGCGACCGCGTCCCAGTCGGTTTCGGTCGCCGCCCACGGATCCTCGTGGCCGGTGACCACGGTGAATGACGTCGACAGCCCTCGGTAGGTGACCGGCACGCCCGCGTAGGCGGCCACACCCACCGCCGACGTGATGCCGGGGACGACCTCGAACGGCACGCCGGCGTCGAGCAAAGCCTGCGCCTCCTCGCCGCCGCGTGCGAACACGAACGGGTCGCCACCCTTGAGGCGCACGACCTCCTTCCCGGAGCGCCCGTGCGCAACCAACAGCGCGTTGATCTCCTCCTGGGGGACGCTCGGGTGGCCCGGCATCTTTCCCACGCTGATGCGCTCCGCGCCGGGCGGCGCCAGATCCAAGAGCGACGCCACCGAAAGCCGGTCGTAGACGACGACGTCGGCCCGACGAAGCACCGCCGCGCCCTTGACCGTCAACAGCTCCGGATCCCCGGGCCCGGCGCCCACCAGATAGACCGTCACGTTCCTGTCACCTCAGACAGCAGCGCGGTCGCGCCTCCTTCGTCGAGCAGGTGGCGGGCAACCGCCCGACCGAGGACGACGGCGGCGTCGCCGGCGTCGGTGTGGCGCAGGAGGACGTGGCCGTCGAGGCTGGCGATCATCCCGGTGAGCGTCAGCCGATCGCCGTTGCCGACCAGCGCCAACGCCCCCACCGGGAGCTGGCAGCCCTCGCCGATCTCTCGCAAGAAGGCGCGTTCGGCCTCCACGGCGCGCCGAGACGGAGCATGGTCGATGCCGGCGAGCGCGTCGCGCACCACAACGTCGTCGGTCCGACACTCGACGGCGAGCGCCCCTTGGCCCACTTGGGGGAGGACGATCGACGGATCCAGTAACTCGTCGATCACGAACGTGCGCTCGAGCCGGCGCAACGCGGCCGCCGCGACAACGATGGCGTCGAACTCGGAAGCCTTGGCCAGCCGCGTGTCGATGTTGCCGCGCAGGCCGGCGAAGGTGAGATCCGGCCTGGCCCACGCCAGCTGCGCGCGCCGTCGCACCGATCCCGTCCCCACCCGCGCCCCGACCGGCAGCCCCTCGAGCGTCGACCCGACCAGGGCGTCGCGGGGGTCCTCCCGCTCGGGGATGGCGGCGATGACGAGACCATCCGGTGACTCCGACGGCAGGTCCTTGGCCGAGTGCACGGCGAAGTCGGCCCGACCGTCGAGCACCGCGGCCTGGACCTCCTTGACGAACACACCTTGGCCGCCCATCTCCCAGATGGCGACGTCGGTTCGTTGGTCTCCCATCGTCTGCACAACGACGGGCTCAACCGGTTCCCCCAGGGCAGCAGCGACAAGGTCGGTCTGCAGCCGTGCCAACGCACTGGCGCGGGTCGCGGCCCGCAGCATCGGGCTAAAGATCGAAGAGGTCGCGCAGGGCGTCGGACAAGCGCTCACCCTTCGGCGTGCCGGCCGCGTCCTTCAGCCGCACGGTCGGGTCGTGCAGGAGCTTGGCCAGCACGCTGCGCGTGACCGCTTCGACCGCCTCACGCTGCTTGGGATCGAGCCCCTCGAGCCGGCCCCGCTGACGCTCCAGCTCGGCGATGCGCAGCGACTCGGCACGATCGCGCAGGGCACTGATCGTCGGCGCCACCTCGCGGGCGTTGATGCTGTCGTTGAACCGATCACGCTCGTCCTCGACGATGGCGCGCACCCGTCCGACCTCGCGCCGCCGCTCGGCCAGGCCCGCCTCGACGAAGGCGCGGACGTCGTCGAGGTCGAGCAGCTCGACGCCCGGCAGCTCGGCCACGGACGGATCGATGTCGCGGGGCATGGCCACGTCGACGATGAGCAGCGGGCGCCCGCGGCGCGCCTCCACAACGGGAGCGAGGTCGGTGTGGTCCACGATCGCCGACGGGGCGCCCGTAGACGTGAGCAGCACGTCGATCTCAGCCAGCGCGTCCTGCAACCCGTCGAGCTGCACGGCTCGGCCGCCGACTCGCGACGCAAGGGCCACGGCCCGGTCCCACGTGCGGTTGGCGACGAACACCTGGGCGCCGGCGATGCCGGCCACGGCGACGGCCATGCTCTCGCCGACATCGCCCGCCCCGAGCAGCAGGATGCGCTTTCCTTCGAGCGAACCGAGCCGGCGGGCGGCCATGTCGACAGCAGCGTGGGCCAGCGACGTGGTGCCCCGGGCGATGGCGGTCTCGGTGCGGGCCCGCTTGCCGGCGATCAGCGCATGGCGGAACAGGGCGGCCAGCCGGGGGCCGGTGGTGCCTTCCTCCTGCGCCGACTGCCAGGCCTGCCGGACCTGACCCAAGATCTCGCTCTCACCGACCACGACCGAGTCGAGGCCCGCCGCCACCGAGAACAGATGGTTGACGGCACCCTCGTCGAAGTACGTGTACAGGTGGTCGGTGAAGTCCTCGGGCGGGATGAACGCCAGCTCGCTCAATGCGTTCCGGATGTCCTGCACAGCGCCGTGGTAGCGCTCGGCGACGGCGTACACCTCGGTGCGATGGCACGTGGACAGCACCACGACCTCACTGACGTGCTCGCGCCCAGCCAGATCACTCAGGACCTTGGGCAGGCGGACAGGCGACACGTTGACTCGCTCGAGCAGCTCGAGCGGCACGGTCCGATGGTTCAGTCCGACGACGACGACAGACACGCGTGCAGGCGCTCCCTTGCATCGGCCACTTGGCCGTTCTTGATCAGTTCGAGCATGTCGGAGTCAAGGGCCTTCTGCCAATTCCTACCCTCCGTAGAACCCCCACCCTCGCGTATCGCTTCCCGCTCGGCGGCCAGCAGGTCGACCAGCACCTCGTACTCCGGCCCGATCTCGACCGCGAGCCGCTCCTTGAGCCAGGACGCCAGCGCCGGGCTACGCCCGCCGGTCGAGACCGTGACCATGAGCGGCCCCCGGCGGACGACCGCCGGCAGGGTGAACGAGCAGTTGTCAGGGTCGTCGGCACTGTTGACCCAGACCCCGGCCGCTTCCCCGTCGTCGTAAACCGCCTTGTTGGTGGCCCCCGACTCGGTAGCAGCGACGGCGAGGCGGTATCCGGAGACCTCTCCCACGTTGTACGAACGTTCCTCCCAGGTGACCGGCAGAGCACGGACCTCGGTCCCGATCTGCTCGGCGACCACGTGGACCTCGGCGCCGCAGGCCAGCAGGCCAGCCGCCTTCTCGGCTGCCACCGGACCGCCGCCGACGACGAGACAGGGCTTCCCCTCGACGATGAGGTTCACCGGGTACTGCTGGGGGAGCATCAGGGCGCTACGGGACGGAGGCCAGCTCGGAGATGGCGGCCCCCGCCTCTCCCGCACCCGTACGCCGCTGCTGGTAGTAGGAGAGGATCTGCAGCTCGATCGAAAGGTCGACCTTGCGGAGCGAGACATCCTCGGGAACCGCCAGGACGACCGGCGCGAAGTTCAGGATCGACGTCACGCCCGCCGCCACCAGGCGGTCGGCGACCTCTTGGGCGACCGCGGCGGGCGTGGCCACGATGCCGATGGCGATGCGTTCCTCGGCGACCAGCGTGTCCAGTTCGTCCACCCCGCGCACCCGCAAGCCGGCCACCGCCTCGCCCCGCTTGGAGGGATCGGAGTCGACGAGGGCGGCGACGCGGAAACCGCGCTCGGAGAAGCCCTTGTAGTTGGCCAGAGCATGGCCGAGGTTGCCGATGCCGACGATGACGACCGGCCAGTCCTGGGTGAGGCCCAACTCCCGGCTGATCTGGAAGAGCAGGTACTCGACGTCGTAGCCGACGCCGCGGGTGCCATAGGACCCGAGGTAGGAAAGGTCTTTCCGGACCTTGGCGGCGTTCACGCCTGCCATCTCGGCCAGGCGCTCCGACGACACCGTGGTGGTCTTGGCGTCGGCCGCCTCGAGCAGCGACCGCAGATATAGGGGCAGGCGGGCGACGGTGGCTTCCGGGATGCGGCGCCGGGGCCGCTCGTTTTCGCCCGGAACGTCGGGTTCTCCTCCAGCCAGCCGCTTGACCATGCCGGCGATGGTACCGACCGAGGGCCCTATTTCACAATGACACTAGGGGGGGTCTACGACTGTTGCTGGTCCCGACTCATGTACTCCTGGATCTTGCGGTTCTCCCAGTCCTTCCCGAAGATCGTGAACGTCCCGTACACCTGAAGGGCGTGGGCCACGAGACCGACCCCCCACCCGAGCGTCACCCAGTAGAACCACAAGGTGTCGGGACTGGTGATCAGGTTGAGGATGATCAGGAAGGCGTTGACGACGATGAACGTCGTCAGGTGCACGTAGAAGCCCCGCAGTTGACCAATGCGGGACTTCGCGGCCCGATATCGCTCGTCTTCCGCCGTTGCCACGAACGTAAGCCTAAACCCAGCACGCGTACGCTCGCACCGTGAGTCAGAGCGCGGTGGCCGCGGGCGCAACGCTCGTCGCCGTCGCCTTCGCCATGTCGACATTCGAGCGGTGGCTCGACCGCCGCCGGCGCCACGAATTGGCGTGGGCCATCGCCCTGGCGCTGTTCGCGGCAGGCGCGGGCTGCCTCTGGTTGGGCGCCAGTTCGGGCTGGACATTGCCGACCTTCCGCGCCTTCTACCTGTTCGGCGCCGTCATCAACGTGCCGGTCCTCGCCCTCGGCACCGTCTACCTCCTCGGCGGACGCAGGGCCGGCGACCGCACCGCGCTCGTGGTCGGCGCGTTCGCGGCCTTCGCGACCGGGGTCATCGTCGTCGCTCCCGCGCACACCATCCCGAGCGCCACCGCCCTGCCGCAGGGCTCCGACGTGTTCGGCGTGTTGCCGCGCGTCCTCGCCGCCGTGGCGTCAGCCGGGGGTGCCCTCGTCGTCCTCGGCGGCGCGGTGTGGAGCGCCTGGCGGCTGCGGCGCGGCCGGCGAATGTGGGCCAACGTCGTGATCGCCGCGGGCACCCTCGTGCTCGGCGCCAGCGGACTTCTCAACTCGGTGCTCGGCGAGATGGAGGCCTTCGCGGTGACGCTCGCCGTCGGCGTCTCGATCCTCTACGCCGGCTTCCTCCTCGCGGTCACGCCTGCCCGTCGCCCGGCGCCCCCCGCAGTTCCCGCCGCAGCACCTTCCCCACCAACCCTTGTGGAATCTGGTCCACGAAGGTGACCGACGTCGGGCACTTGTAGCGAGCGAGCCGCTCGGCACAGAACTCGATGACCTCCTCCTCTTCGAGGTGGCGGCCAGGCATGGGGACGACGTAGGCCTTCACGGCCTCGCCGGTGTAGGGGTGGTTGACCCCCACCACGCCGGCCTCGGCGATGCCGGGGTGTTCGAGGAGCGCTTCTTCCACCTCGGCCGGGAACACGTTGAACCCCGACACGATGATCAGGTCCTTCGCCCGGTCGACCAGATAGAGGTAGCCGTCGTCGTCGGTGACCGCGATGTCGCCCGTCTTCAGCCAGCCGTCGTCGGTGAGGACGAGCGCCGTCGCCTCGAGGTCGTTCCAGTATCCCGGGAAGACGTTCCGGCCCCGCACCCAGACCTCACCGGAATCGCCCGAGAGGGCGTCCTCGCCCTCGGCGTCGACGAGCCGCACCTCGACGCCCGGGAGCGGCAGTCCGATCGAGCCCTTTTTCGGTTCGCCACCGACCAGCGACGAGGACACGATGGGCGACGTCTCGGTCAGGCCGTAGCCCTGCCAGATGGGTTTGTCGAAGCGGGCCCTGAAGGCGTCGGCGACCTCGTCGGCCAGCGGCGCCCCGCCCGAGACCACGAGGCGGACCGAGGCGAGCGACGAGGCGTCTGCACCTGGCACCGACGCCCACGCCCCGAACAACGGCGGGGCACCAGCGACGACGGTGACGCCGTGCTCGCGTACGGCCTCGAGGCTCGAGGCCGGGTCGAAGCGTTCGAGCAGCACGATCGAGGAGCCGACGTACAGGGCGAGGCCGAGGACTGCGTTCAGGCCGAAGATGTGGAAGAGCGGCAGTACGCCGAGGGCGACGTCGTCGGGTCCGCCGACCAATCCCGGGTGCGCCTCCACCTGCTGCAAGTTCGCGAGCAGGTTGCCGTGGGTCAGGCGGGCCGCTTTGCGGGGCCCCGCGGTCCCGGCCGTGAACATGAGGACCGCATCGTCCTGCTCGTCGCGGGCAACAACGGGAGCGGGCTCGCCGCCGAACAGCTCCTCGAGCGGTTCGGCGGTATCGAGGCGGACCCCCTCGGGCACGAGCACGCGCTCGAGCTCAACCGCCATGCGGTCGACACCCGCGAAGGAATCGCGGCCGCGGGGCCCTACGACGGCCATGCGGGCGCCGGTCGCCGCGAGCTCGCCCTCGAGCTCCACCGGCGGAGCCTGCGGGTTGAGCGGCACGGCCACGCCGCCGACACCGAGCGTGGCCAGGTACGACACGACAAAGAACCACGTGTTGGCGGTGACGATCGCCAGCCGGTCGCCGGGTTCGAGGCCGGCCCGCACCAGACCCCCGCGCAGCTCCTCGACCTGGCGACGAAGCTGCCCGTAGGTGGTGACGCGGCCCTGACTGATGAGCGCCTTCGAGCTCTCCGCGTGGCGATCGAGCAGCGTCGCGAAGTTCATCCGAGGAACGCGCCCTGTTCCTTGAGGGAGCGTTGGAGGTCGTCGACGGTCAGCACGTCGCCGACCAGCAGGGCGGCCGCTGTGCCCGCGGCCTGGCCGAGCGCCATCGAGGGCGCCATGACGCGGGTCGACGCCAGCGCATCGTGGTCGGCGGAGATACAGCGCCCGGCCACGAAGAGGTTCGAGACGCGGTCGGGCTGCAGGGCACGGAACGGGAGCTGGTAGTAGCCGCCTTTCGGCAGCGACCGGTACTCGGTCGACCGCCCAGTGACGTGGTACTCCTGCGGCCAGGCGCCGGCCGCGACCGCGTCCTCGAACCGAGCCAGACCCGCGATGTCCTCGCCCCGCAGCACGAAGCGACCCACGGCCCGCCGGGTCTCGCGCACACCGAGGGCGGGCGCGGTGTCGGCCAGGAAGGCCTCCGCGAAGCCGGGGACGTGTTGCTGCACGAATGCGGCCCCCTCTTCGGCCAGGCGCCGGCCCTCGAGCTCGCCGTACGTCGCCTGGGCCAGGTCGGTGACGTCGAGCGGACCGCCGTCGGCCGCACGCACGCGCGTCATGGCGCCGATCACCTCACCGGGCCGGAACGTCGGGAGCAACGCGCCGCCGTCGCGGGAGAGATTGTCGCCATGGGCGGCGATGGCCTGGTTGAGGGCATCGGCGCCCGCCGCGAACGCCGCGGTCAGGTCGACGTGCTGCATGACGAACTGCATCGATGCGAACTGGCGCTGGCCGGGGTCGCCCATGGTCCACGGCGCGCCGGCGTGCACCACCAGGTCGGCGTCGCCCGTCGCGTCGACGAAGGCACGGGCCCGCACCGCTTGTGGGCCGCGCTTGGTCGCCACGACGACGGCCTCGAGGCGGTCGCCGTCGACCACCACGTCGCTCACCAGAGCGTGGAGGAACAAGGTGATGTTCTCCTCGTCTCCGACGAGACGGTCGAACAGGCGCTTGGCCGCCCACGGCACGTACAGCAGGACCGCGGTGCCCTTGAACGGAATGGGCCCGTTCGCTGCACCCGCCCCCTTGAGGGCCTCGGCCACCTCCTCGGCGATGCCCTGGGTGACGTAGGCCCAGGACGCGTCCTCGGCGACGTAGAGCCCGCAGATCGTGCCGACCGAGGCGACCGTGAAGTTCCCGCCGAGGAACCCGTAGCGCTCGAGGAGGCAGACGCTCGCCCCCTGCCTGGCCGCCGCCAGAGCGGCGCCGAGGCCGGCCGGGCCCCCGCCGGCGACGCAGACGTCGACGTCGGCGACGACCTCGGCCTGCCGGGAGCGCACTTCGACCGTCGAATCCCCCATGAGCGGCAGACAGTACAGGTGGCCAAGGGGACTAGTGCGGGGTGACCATTCGGGGCCTGCCCGGTCAAGGCCAGGGCGTCGCCGTCCGATCCTCCGCACGTGAGGGTGAAGATCTTGCGGGTGGTCGCGGCCTGGCTGGCGACGCTCGCCATGTTCTCGGGGGTGGCCACCGCGGTCGCGCCCGCGGCGCACGCCGACACCGGCAGCGAGGAAGCCGACTTCCTGGCCCTCACCAACCAGCTGCGCTCGTCACTCGGCATCCAGACCCTCACGCCCCAGAGTCAGCTCACGTCGATCGCTCGGCAGTGGTCGGCGAAGATGGCGAGCGACGGGACGATCTCCCACAACCCGTCCCTGACCAGCCAGGCCCCCAGCAACTGGACCCAGCTCGGCGAGAACGTCGGCATGGGCGGCGCTGTCGGCGTCATCCAGACGGCGTTCATCAACAGCCCCCACCACTACGAGAACCTGGCCAACGGCGCCTACAACTACGTCGGCATCGGCGTCGTGCACGGCGCCAACGGCACGATCTTCGTCACCGTCGACTTCATGGCCGCCCCCGCCGCCGGCGGTGCGCCCGCCCCACGGGCAACTGTTCCGAAGTCGACGTCGCCGCCCCGAACTGCCGCGCCGGCCACGCCCCGGGCCACGACGCCCCGCGCCGCCACGCCGGCCCCCGTCGCGGCCCCGCCGGTGACGACACCGCCGCCGGCTCCCGTGCCCGTCGCCGCCGCACCCGTCGCCGTCAAGGCGTCGCCCGCATTCCCGCAGATCCTCGAGCAACTGCGCAGCGTCGACTCGCACTGACAGGGTCGACTCGCACTGACGCGTGAAGGGGCGGGCCCGAAGGCCCGCCCCTTACGCAACCGACTGATCGCCTGTTACTAGAAGTCTTCCATGCCGCCGCCCGGCATGGCGGGAGCGGCCTTCTCCTCGGGCTTGTCGGCGATGACGGCCTCGGTAGTGAGGAACAGCGCCGCGATGGACGCCGCGTTCTGCAGCGCCGATCGGGTGACCTTGGCGGCGTCGATGACGCCGGCCTTGACCAGGTCTTCGTAGTCGCCGGTGGCGGCGTTGAGACCCTGCGTACCGTCCATGCCGCGCACCCGCTCGACGACGACGCCGCCCTCGAGGCCGGCGTTGACCGCGATCTGCTTCAGCGGCTCCTCGAGCGATCGGGCCACCAGGCGGACGCCCGTGGCCTCGTCGCCGTCGATCGAGCCTGCGAGCTTCAACACCTTGGCCTGGGCCCGCAGCAGGGCGACACCGCCACCGGGGACCACGCCCTCTTCCACGGCCGCCTTGGTCGTGCTGACGGCGTCCTCGATGCGGTGCTTCTTCTCCTTGAGCTCGACCTCGGTCGCAGCGCCGACCTTGATCACGGCCACGCCGCCGGACAGCTTCGCCAGCCGCTCCTGCAGCTTCTCCCGGTCGTAGTCGGAGTCGGTGTTCTCGATCTCGGCCTTGATCTGGTTGACGCGGCCCTTGATGTCCTCGTCGTTGCCTGCGCCCTCGACGACGGTCGTCTCGTCCTTGGTCACGGTGACCTTGCGGGCCCGGCCGAGCATGTCGAGGGTGACGTTCTCGAGCTTGAGACCGACTTCCTCGGAGATCACCTGCCCACCGGTGAGGATGGCCATGTCCTGGAGCATCGCCTTGCGGCGGTCGCCGAAGCCGGGCGCCTTGACGGACGCCGACTTGAACGTGCCCCGGATCTTGTTGACGACGAGAGTGGCGAGGGCCTCGCCCTCGATGTCCTCAGCGATGATCACGAGCGGGCGACCAGCCTGCATGACCTTCTCGAGGACGGGCAGCAGATCGCGCACGGCCGAGATCTTCGAGCTGACCAGCAGGATGTGCGGGTCCTCGAGGACGGCCTCCATGCGCTCGGGGTCGGTGACGAAGTATGGCGAGATGTAGCCCTTGTCGAACCGCATGCCCTCGACCAGGTCCATCTCCATGCCGAAGGTCTGCGACTCCTCGACGGTGATCACACCGTCCTTGCCGACCTTGTCGATGGCCTCGGAGATCATCTCGCCGATCTCGGGGTCGGCGGCGGAGATGGCCGCCACCTGGGAGATCTGCTCCTTCGACTCGACCTCGACGGCGATGCCCTTGATGGCGTCGACGGCCTCGTCGACGGCCCGCTCGATGCCCTTCTTGAGCGACATCGGGTTGGCGCCGGCGGCCACGTTGCGCAGGCCCTCGCGCACCATGGCCCACGCCAGCACCGTGGCGGTCGTGGTGCCGTCGCCGGCCACGTCGTCGGTCTTCTTGGCGACTTCCTTGACGAGCTCGGCCCCGATCTTCTCGTAGGGGTCTTCGAGCTCGATCTCCTTGGCGATGGAGACGCCGTCGTTGGTGATGGTGGGGGCGCCCCACTTCTTCTCGAGCACCACGTTGCGGCCCTTGGGACCGAGGGTGACCCGTACCGCGTCGGCTAGTTGGTTCATACCGCTCTCGAGTGCCCGCCGTGCGGCCTCGTCGAAGGCGATGATCTTCGGCATCCGTGCTCCTCTCAGACCTTTAGCACTCTACCTAGGTGAGTGCTAATACCGATCAAAGCACGGTGCCCGCCCTTTTTCAAACGGAGGAGGCGGCCGTCCTCAGCGGGTGGAGCGGCTGAACGCCGATTCCAGCCGGTCGAGCAGCTCGGCCTTCTCGAGCTCCTCTTGACGCTTGGCGTGGAGGGTTTCGTGTGACGTGTGCAGCAGGGCCTGGAGGTGGTCGGCCAGCTCCATCGGCTCGAACGGCTTGGTGCGGTAGTCGTCGGCGCCCAACTCCCAGCCACGAACGAAGTCTCGCTCTTCGGTCTTGCAGGTGAGCACCAGCACCTTCGTCTGGCCCGCGAGCTCCTGCTGGCGCATGGTCCGCAGCACGCCGTAGCCGTCCATGTTCGGCATCATCACGTCGAGCACCATCGCGTCGGGGGCCCGCTCGGTGAGCGCCGCCAGCGCCTGCAGGCCGTCGCCCGCTTCCCGGATGGTGTAGCCGTAGGACTCCAGCGTCAGTCGGATGAGCGTCCGGATATCCGGATCATCGTCGACAACGAGAATCTCGGCCACGTCGCGATTATCGGCTGGACGCGACCGGGGATTGAGGAGGGTCTGACCGGGCTATTGACTAGCCACCCGCGACGGCTGGGACGATCGACACGGTCTGCGCGTCGGTGACTTTCGTGTCGAGTCCGTCGAGGAAACGCACGTCCTCGTCGGCCACGAAGACGTTGACGAAGCGCCGCAGCTTGCCGGCGTCGTCGAACAGCCGGCCGCGGAAACCAGGGTGGGCGGCGTCGAGGGCGGACAGGACGTCGGCCACGGTGTTGCCGTCGACCGTGACCTCGGACTGGCCGCCCGAGAGCTCGCGCAGCTGGGTCGGGATGCGGACCTTCGCCATCGCTCTATGCCTCGCCTTCGAGGTCGACCGCCTCGGCGAAGGCGTCCAGCGTCGGCTTGATCGTCGCCGTGGGACCCAGGTCGCCGATGGCCTCGATGGTCTTCAGGCCGTGGCCGGTGACGTAGACGACCACCCGCTCGTCGCGGCGGATCGTCCCGTCGGCCGCCAACTTGGCCAGCGTGGCGATGGTTGTGCCGCCGGCCGTCTCGGTGAAGATCCCCTCGGTGCGGGCCAGCAGGCGGATCCCCTCGACGATCTCGCCCTCGGTCACCGCCCCGAACGAGCCACCGCTCGAGCGGACCTCGTCGAGGGCGTAGATCCCGTCGGCCGGGTTGCCGATGGCGATCGACTTGGCGATGGTGTCGGGCTTGACGGGCCGGACGTAGTCGCTCCCGTCGGCGAAGGCCTGGGCGATCGGTGAGCAGCCGAGCGCCTGCGCGCCCGACACCCGCACGTGCGGCTCGGCGTCCAGCAGGCCCACCTTGGCAAGCTCCCTGAACCCCTTGGCGATCTTGGTCAGCTGCGATCCTGAGCCAACGGGCACGACAACGTGGTCGGGCGCCTCCCACCCGAGCTGTTCGGCGGTCTCGAAGGCGAGCGTCTTGGACCCCTCGGCGTAGTACGTGCGCAAGTTGACGTTGACGAAGGCCCACGACGGATGTTCTGACGCCAGCTCGGCGCAGAGGCGGTTGACGTCGTCGTAACTGCCCTCGACCGCGATGAGGTTGTGGCCGTAGACGGCCGACATCAGCACCTTGCCCCGCTCGAGGTTGGCGGGAATGAAGACGTAGTGCTTCATGCCGGCCCGGGCCGCGTGGGCTGCCACCGAGTTGGCGAGATTCCCGGTGGAGGCGCAGGCCGCCACCTTGAATCCGAGCTCGCGAGCGCGGGCCAGGGCGACGGAGACCACCCGGTCCTTGAAGGACCCGGTGGGGTTCAGGGTGTCGTTCTTGACCCAGAGCTCGCCCAACCCCAGTTCGGCGGCCAGCCGGTCGGCCCTCAGCAGCGGGGTGAATCCGGCGCCCAGGTCGACGGCGCCGTCGTTGGTGGCGGGCAGAAGGTTGGCGTAGCGCCAGATCGACCTCGGTCCGGCCGCGATCGACTCGCGCGTGGTGTTGGCCGCGATCGCCTCGTAGTCGTAGCTGACCTCGAGGGGGCCGAAGCAGTAGTCACAGACGTGCAAGGCCTCGGCGGGATACGGGCGCGCGCATTCCCGACAGGTGAGCGAATCGATGAAAGCCACTTCTGCCTCCTCATCGGTCGGGCATTGGCACCTGGTGGGATCGACCCACTGGTTGCCGCGGCTTCGTCGGGCCCGTCCCTCCGCCGCTCTGGATGATTGACCTCCATGAAACCAGGCATCAGAGCGAATTTCAAAAAGGCGGTTCGGTCGGGCCGATCGGCCATCTGGCCGATTCCCCTCCCCGGGGTCTGGTGTGTCTAGCCTTGGCGCCCGAGATGCCTTCGCCCGCGGTCCGGACGTTCAACCATCGGGAGTTTCCCGTCGACCGTCTGGTCGAGGCCAAGGGGGCTCGCAGGATCTCGCTCTGCCTGCCGGCCCGCAACGAGGCGCCGACCATCGGGCCCATCGTCACGGCCGTGCGCCGCCACCTGATGCGCAAGCAGCCGCTGATCGACGAGATCGTCGTCGTCGACGACGGCTCCACGGACGGCACGCCGGGCCGCGCGGCCGGTGCCGGGGCACGCGTCGTGTCGGCCGCCGACGTCGCCCCCGAGTTCGGGCCCGGGTCGGGCAAGGGCAACGCCATGTGGAAGTCGCTGCTCGTCACCGAGGGCGACATCGTCGTCTGGTGCGACGCCGACGTGCGCAACTTCCGGCCGTGCTTCGTCACCGGTCTCCTGGGCCCGCTGCTCGTCGAGGACGACGTGCAGTTCTGCAAAGGCTTCTACGAGCGACCCCTCGACGGTGTCCGTGGCCAGGGCGGACGGGTCACCGAGCTGGTCGCCCGCCCGCTGATCTCGCTGTTCTTCCCGCAACTGGCGATGTTCGCCCAGCCCCTCGCCGGCGAGTACGCCGGGCGCCGCGAGCTGCTCGAGCAGGTGCCGTTCGTGCAGGGCTACGGCGTCGACATCGGCCTCTTGATCGACATCGTCGACCGTGTCGGCCTGGCGTCGGTCGCCCAGGTCGATCTCGGCGTGCGCGTGCACCGCAACCGCAGCCTCGAGGAGCTCGGGCCGCAGGCCACGGCCGTGCTGCACACTGCGTTGGCGCGTGCCGGCCTTCCCGCCCGCCCCGACTCGCTCCCTGTTCTCGCCCGTCCGTGGCGCGAGCCGGAGATCGTCGAGGTGCGGGAGCGACCCCCGGTCGCCCAGCTGCCGACACGCGGCGCTCGCGCCACGCTTGCATAGCGCCCGCGTCCTCTACGTCGACGTCGACGGCACGCTCGTAAGCCCCGGGGGCGACCTGTTCTGGGACGGGTCGACCGTCCTCGTGAACGCTCTCCTAGCGGCGCAGCGGGCCGGGCTCGCGGTCGTGCCCGTCACCGGCCGAGGCCGCGTGCAGGTGCGCGAGCTCTGCCGCCTGCTCGGACTCCCCAGGGGGATCGCCGAGCTCGGCTGTATCCATCTCGAGGGCAACGAGGTTCGGTACGAGCTGGGCGCGTTCCCGTTCGTGGGTGAGACGCCCGTCGAAGCGATCGTGCGGCGTGGTGCACTCGACCTCGTACGTGCCGTCGCCGACCTCGAGCCGCACGACCCGTGGAACGAGGGGCGGGAAGCCACGTTCATCCTTCGGGGCCAGGCCGATGTGGCCGCCGTCAACAAGGCGCTCGTCGAGCACGACTTCGGGTGGTGCGAGCTCGTCGACAACGGCGGCTTGGCGCGGCGGCCTGGGTCCCGGGCCTATCACCTGGCACCGGTCGGCACGGGCAAGGTCAACGGCGTCGCCGTCGACCGCCGCCGTCACGGCATCGACAAGGCCGCCGCGAGCTACGTGGGCGACAGTGCCGCCGACTTGGCGTGCGCACCCGAGGTCGACGAGTGCTGGCTGGTGGCGAACGCCGAGCCCGACCTCGTCTGGCCGCTCCGCACCGCCGCACCTTACGGCGCTGGTGTGGCCGAGGTGCTCAACCGCCTGCTCGCGTCCTGAGCGCCTCCGCCACAACCTCCTCGACGCAGGCAGTCACGTCCTCACGAGCCTTCTGTGCCCCAAAGCGCTGGACGAGCGAGACGACCTGGAGGTTGTCGAGCGCGCCGGGCGGCAATTCATCGACGTAGATGTCACCCGCGACGACGAGCACTGCAACCGCGGCGTCGGCCGCCAGCTCGACGACGCCGCCGACCGCCTTTCCGTCGAAGGACTGGGCGTCGAGGAAGCCTTCTCCGGTCACCACCAGGTCGACGTCCTGCATGCGCTCGGCGAGCGACAGGGCGTCGGCCACCACGTCGAAGCCGGGCACGAGCGCGGCACCGAGCGCGGCCAGCCCGCCGGCCAGCCCGCCGGCGGCCCCGGATCCCGGAATCGCTCGCACGTCGACGCCGTAGTCGCGTTCGTAGACCTGGGCCAGGCGCTCGAGGCGCCGGCGCAGCAGGGCGACCTGGGCCGGCGTGGCGCCCTTCTGCGGCGCGAAGACCTCGGCCGCGTCCAGGAACGTGATCTGAACGTCGCATGCCACGGTCACATCGACGCCGCGCAGCCGGCGGGGTCCGAGGGCGGTGAGACAACCGAGGCCACCATCGGTCGTCGCAGATCCGCCGACGGCGACGATGACGCGGCGGGCGCCCTCGTCGAGCGCCGTGGCGATGAGTTCACCCGTGCCGTAGGTCGTGGCTTGCACCGGGTCGTTGCCCTCGGCGCCACCGGCGAGCGTGAGGCCCGACGCCCGTGCCATCTCCACCACCGCGCCCTCGTCGCGCATACGCCACTCCGCCTCGACCGGAGCGCCCAGGGGGCCGCGCACCCGCGCCCGGCGTACCCGGCCGCCCAACGCCTCCAGCGTGCCCTCGCCGCCATCGGCGATCGGCGCCTCGTCGCACTCCCAGCCCGCGCCCGTGGCGGCACGGGCGACGGCGTCGGCGACGGCCTGTGCGGTAGCCGTCCCCCGGAACTTGTCGGGGGCGGCGAGGACGCGTCGGGCGGCAGCCATCCGCCTTATCGTGGCGCGCGTGGCGGAGAACGTCGTGATCGTCTCCAATCGGGGGCCTTTGTCGTTCTCTCACGACGGCGCCGGCAACCTCGTCGCCCACCGAGGCGCCGGAGGCGTGGCGTCGAGCGTGGCGCCCCTCGTGCGGGACACGGGCGCCAGTTGGATGGCCGCCGCCATGACCGACGCCGACAGAGAGGCGTCCGCGGCCGGCGCCGTCGAGGCGGAGGGCTTCCGCTTCCGCATGCTGGCCGTCGACCCCGACGCCTACCGCATGGCGTACGACGTCGTGTCGAACGCCACCCTCTGGTTCCTGCACCACGGGCTGTGGGACCTGGCCCGCCGGCCCCGCTTCGACCGCCGCTGGCGGGAGGCCTGGGACGCCTATCGGGCGGTGAACCACACCTTCGCGCGAGCGATCATCGACGAGGCGCCCGCCGATGCCATCGTGCTCGTGCAGGACTACCACTTCGCCCTCGTCGGCACGTGGCTCGCCCAGGACCGCCCCGATCTCAGAGCCGTTCACTTCACCCACATCCCGTTCTGCGACCCGGACGCCATCCGCATCCTGCCCGACGATGTGGCCGGCGAACTCCTCGCCGGGATGGCCAGCCACGCGTCCTGCGGGTTCCACGCCCGACGCTGGGCGCGCAACTTCGAAGCCTGCTGCCAGGAGATGTGGGGGTGGACGCCGTCGACGTTCGTGTCGCCGCTGGCGCCAGACCACGACGACATCGACGCCGTCGCGGAGTCAGCCGAGTGCGCCGAACAAGGGGCGCTGCTCGACGAGGCATTGGGCGGCCGCCGGCTGATCCTGCGCGTCGATCGCATCGAGCTGTCGAAGAACCTCCTGCGTGGGTTCCTCGCCTACGAGGACCTGCTCCGCACGCGGCCCGAGTGGCGCGGCAACGTCGTGTTCGCCGCCTTCGTGTATCCCTCCCGCGAGGGCCTGCCCGAGTACTTGGCGTACCGCCAAGAGGTCGAGACGCTGGCCGCCCGCATCAACTCGCAGTGGGGCGTCCCGGGGTGGACGCCGATCCTGCTCGATACGTCGGACAACTTCCCGCGGTCGGTCGCCGCTCTGCGCCGCTACGACCTCTTGTTGGTGAACCCGGTGCGCGACGGGCTCAATCTCGTCGCCAAGGAGGGCCCACTCCTCAACGATCGCCACGGCGTTCTCGCGTTGAGTCGAGAGGCGGGTGTATGGGAGGAGCTCGGCGGGGTGGCCCTCGAGGTGAACCCCTTCGACGTGGCCGGCACCGCCGACGTCCTGGCCGCCGGACTCGCCATGGACGCCGAGGACCGCGTGACCCACGCCCGCGCTCTCCGCAAGCTCGCTGCGGCGCGAACGCCGCGGGACTGGCTGGAGGACCAGCTGGCGGCAGCCCGCTCGGCTCGATAGCGACTCACGCGCGCCACTGCGGCTCCGAAGGGGGCAGCTCCCGGTTCCAAGCGCTCGTACGGTCGTGATCTGGGGCAGTTTGTCCGACTGCAACAGCCACCCGAGTGCTTCAAACTCGTGAACCCCTTCGTGGAACGGCACATCCGACGGCCGGCACCGACCCGGTCGCCCCCGTCTTTGCACTTTTGACAGCCCTACGGCAACAAGCCCCGAAGGAGCGCGAGCGCCCCTTGGGGGCCGTCGACCACGACGTCAGCGCGCTGCGCGAGTTCGTCGGGCATCTCCGCGCTGCGCACGGCGATCCGCGCCACGTGCACACCGTCGGCCGCCATGCGGTCGAGGGCGTCGAAGGCCGCCAAGTCGCCGCGGTCGTCGCCAAGGAAGCAGGCGGCGTCGAGCCCCGCCGCGGCCTCGGCCAGCGCTGTCCCTTTGTCGCGGCGCAACGGCGGCCGCAACTCGATGGCCTTGCGCGCTGGGAGAGCCTCCAAGCCCGTGCGACGGGCCTCATCGAGCGCCCAACTGCGGACCGCGGCCTCGCGCTGCGGGTCGGCGCGCCAGTGCAACGTGACCGAGAAGCTCTTGCGCTCGACCCGCTCGGCGATGCCGGCCGCGTCGGCGCGCGCCGCCACATCCTCGACGGTGCCGCGCCACTCGGCCGCTCCGTCCGCAGCGCGGATGTCTCCGTCGACCGCGCGCTCCAGTCCGTACTCGCCCCAGAGGTCGACGCCGGCCGCGCCGACGTTGTCGAGGAGGAATCGCACTGGGCGTCCGGAGACCACGCCGACGCGGGCGTAGCACTCGGCCAGCGCTGACAGCGTCTCGGCCGCGCCCTCGAGGGCACGTGCCGCGTAGGGATCGTCAACGATCGGCGCCAGCGTTCCGTCGAAGTCCGTGTACACGCCCGCCTGCCCGGGCCGCGCCGCCAAAACATCGAGCGGCGCCGGCAACTCCATTGGATGCCGACGGTAGCCTCGGCCGGTGCGTCGCCCGAGTCCGAGCGCGCGCCGCTTGACCTTTCTGCTTGCGCTGGGGGCGCTGGGTTGCGGCGTTCTCGCCGCTTGCCGTCCGGACACCGTCCAGGTTGCGTTTCGCCCCCCGGTTGGCGCCAAGTACCGCTACCAGGTCGATGTGACGAAGGTGCGCACGCTCCAGCTGGGCTCCGACGCGTCCCAGCGCACGGTCGACGACGCCCGCATCGAAGCCGACGAGACCGTGCTGACCGCGGGTCCAGAAGGCATCCGCGTGCGCGTCGAATTGCGCCGCGCCGGATCGGCGCCCCGCCTGTTCGTGGTGCTGTTCGATCGCGCCGCCCAGCTCACTGCGGTGGAGACAATCGAGGGCCTGCCCGCTTCGGTGTTCGAGCCGTTCGGACTCTCGGAGATCTTCCCCGCCGCGGCCGGCGCCCCTCCGGCCCGGCCGCTCTCGGCCGGGGAGCAGTGGACGATTGACGACCGCCTCACGCTTGCGGGATCCACGCCCGCGCGACTGCGAGGGTCGGGACGGTTGGTGTCCTTCGGGGTCGTCGGCGGCCGCAAGGTTGCGTCCATCCGCTCCTCGACACGCTTGCCGGTCGCGGCCGAGAGCACACTGCAGGGTGGCGAGCTTGCGCTGCACGGTGTCGAGAGCACGGTCAGCACGGCCAGCCGCGAGCTGGCCGACGGCGCCGTGGAGGAGGCCTCCTCGACGACGGGCGGCAGCTACGACGTCGTGCTGACGCCCGGCGGCGGAGGAGGTACGCCCGTGACGGGAAGACTCACGATCGAGGTGCGGTCGAAGACCAAGCGCCTGCGCTGATCCGCGGCTCGCTCCTCTAGTGCTTGACGGTGGTCGTCGTCAGAGGCTTGGTCGTGGTGGCGGTGTGGGCCGTCGTCGGCGTCACCGGACGGGCAGTCGTCGCCGTGGTGCGACGCGCTGTCGTCGGCGGCGACGACCCCGGCGTCGGGTTGGCCGTCCTCGCCAAGTCGGGCCCGACCACGACGATCACGTCGGCGCCGCGCGTGTCGCTGACCGGTGGCGGCGTCGGCATGGCCTGAACGGCCGAGTCGGGCAGACCGAGGAGCTGTGCCACGACACGCGCCTCACGTTCGAAACCCGGGTTATAGAAGACGTTCGAGGACGACGCCGGAGTGGTGGTGTTCGTCGCCGCGAGCACGTTGTACCCGGCCTGCTTAAGCCGAGTGAAGATTGCGGTGCCCGCCCCCGCGGTGGACGTGCCGTTGGTGGGCAGCACCTTGATGTCGCCTGGCGTTCGCACCGGGACGGTGATCGTGGTGGCCGTCGGTGGGCGCACCGTGATTTCGGGCGTCGGGGAGACGACCGTGCGGATCGACCGGGAGTATGGGTCCCCCCCGCCGGAGCGGAGGAGGATGATGCCGAGGATGACGGCGACCGCGAGCAGCCCGGCGCCGCGCAGGGCGGCGCCCCCCGCCGAGCGGCCGAAGGAGCCGTCGGTGGCAGCGTGGCGGGCCGCCATCTCAGCGGGGCTGGTCGGCTGAACGGCCCTCGAAGCGCGCCCGCCGGCGGCGGTCGCGCAGCCGGCGCAACCGACGGACGACCAAGGGGTCGTACTCGATGGCGTCGGGCGACTCGAGGAGGCTGTTCAGGACCTGGTAGTAGCGCGTGGCCGAGAGTTGGAAACGCTCGCGGATCGCGAGCTCCTTGGGTCCCGGCTCCGCCCACCAGGTCCGCTCGAAGTCCAGGATCGCTCGCTCTCGGTCTGAGAGTGCCATCCAAGGCAGCCTGCCTCCCGCGGCACGGAGGGTCAAGCATCCCCCATCCGCGCGCCGCCCCTACTGTGGCTGTACAGCAACATTCCAACTGCTGCGCCCGAGTAGCTCAACCGGCAGAGCACCCGCCTTGTAAGCGGGAGGTCGCGAGTTCGAGTCTCGCCTCGGGCTCCGACGAACCCCGCTGCCTATGCCGAGGACGTGGCGGGGTCGGGCGGCTCAGGCACAGAGCCCGGCGGCGGCCACTGGCCCGTCGCGGTGAGCTCCTCGGCCAGGCTGTAGACCTTGCGGTTGGTGTGCTGAGAGGCCCGTCGTAGGTTCTCGAACGCATCGTCGGCCGCGATGCGAAAGCGCTCCATCAGGATGCCCTTGGCCTGGCCGATCACGTCGCGGGTAACCAACGCCCGTTCAAGGTGGTGGACCTGGGCGGTCAGCGCGGCCGCCGGGTCGTCCGACGGCGCTCGCTCGATGTCCACCACAGCACCTCCTCGCGCGATGAGAGGTCACCAGAAGATTCTGCATCCCGCCCGCGCTAGGTGGTCAGGTCTGGTGTCGGGTGCGGCCCTGCGGACCCGTTGGAGCTGGCGGGAGGCGGCGGCGCTTCGGAGTCGAGGCCCCGGGTCAAGAGCTTGAGCCCCTCGTCCACGGTGGTGGCGTGGGCCGCCATGTGCAGCAAGAGGTGCTCACGGTCTGCCGCCGGAAGGCTGTCCCACAGACTCAACAGCGTGCTGATGCCCATGGACACGACGGCCGAGGAGTTGAGCAGATAGTGCGCGGCGACCGAGCCTTCGGCAGCGGCCTCCTGGGATTTGGGTGTCGCCGACACCTTGCCCACAGGCCGCCTCTCAGCTCGTCGCGATGAGGAGCGAGCCGGGGTCCGGGGCGAATCTCCGATGCCACGGTACACGCATCGCGGGCGAAAACGGCCACAAGTTGTCCCCAAGCGTCCCCAAGTTGTCCCCAGGGGGTGGGGAAAGGGCCGGGCGCTTGGCCCCTCTACTGCCTAAACGAGAAGTGCTTCGGCCTCGTCCTCGGCCGCGTCACGCTCGGCCAGGTGGACCTCGAGCTTGCGCTTGATGCGCTGGAGGGCGTTGTCGATCGACTTCACGTGGCGGCCCAGCTCCTCACCGATCTCCTGGTAGGAGCGGCCTTCCACGTAGAGGCGGAGGACGTCGACCTCGAGGCCGGACAGCAGGGTGGCCATCGAGTCACGCATGGCGCCCATGCGCTCGCTCGAGACGACCTCTTCGGCGGGGTCGGCCACGTTGTGGTCGTCCAGGAGGCGCTCCACGGTGCGCTCGCCGGGATCGTCGCCCCCCCGCACACCCGAGATCGAGACGTACTGGTTGAGCGGCTGATGCTTCTGGCGAGTCGCGGTCTTGATGGCGGTGATGATCTGGCGGGTGATGCACAACTCGGCGAACGCTCGGAAGGAGGCCTGCCGGTCGTCGCGGAAGTCACGGACCGCCTTGTACAGGCCGATCATGCCCTCCTGCTCGATGTCGTCGAAGTCGGCGCCGACGAGGAAGTACCCGCGGGCCTTGGAGCGGACGAAGCGGCGGTAGCGCTCGAGGAGGGTGTCGAGAGCCTCAACCTCGCCGAGGCGATAGCGAGCGACCAAGGTGTCGTCGCTGAGATCGGCGGGAGAGTCCAGGCAGAGCGGCATTCCTACTCCTGTGGCTGCGTCGGGGGGGTGCGGATGGGCTCGGTGAGTGGTGCGAATCCCTGCGTTCCAAGGACTAGTCCGTTGTAACCATCCTGACCACGGAGTGTCAATGGTCACTCTGCGCCATTCCACAGGTGACTCCCTGGCCAGTGTGGCCAAAGAACAGTGGTGTAAATACCCTTAAAGGCCGCGTATTAGGGCCTGAGTGTGACGAAATGGTCAGCGGCGACGACTGACCTCGAATACCGCGAGTGCCCCCGCCGCCGCCACGTTGAGTGACGGAATTGACCCTTTCAGCGGTATCCGGGCGACGACGTCGCACCGTTGACGCACGAGGCGGGACAGGCCGCTGCCCTCGGCCCCGACCACGAGCAGCAAGGGCTCGGTGGCGACAGTCAGCTCGAACAGGTTCTGGTCGCCGGACTCGTCGAGGCCGACCACCCAAACGCCCAGATCGCGAGCCCTGGCCACCGCTGCCGCCAGCCCCGGCACCACGGAGAGGCGCACGTGCTCGGCGGCCCCGGCGGCCGCCTTGGTCACGGCCGGGGTGACGTGGGCGGTCCGGTGGCGGGGCAGGACGGCGCCGGTGACTCCCGCCCCCTCGGCGCTCCGAAGGAGGGCGCCCAGGTTCTGGGGATCGGTCACGCCGTCGAAGCCCAGCAGGAAGGGCGTGCCGGTTTGGTCCTGACAGAGATCGTCGAACTCCCACTCGGGCAGGGCCTGGGCATGCGCCAGCACCCCTTGGGGGCCCTCGGTACGGGCCTCGGCCTCGAGAGCTCGGCGCGCCACGTAGCGCACGGGCACCCGACCCTTCTTGGCGAGCTCGTTGATCTCCCGGAGCACAGGTGCCGGGTCGAGGCCTTCGGCCATCCAGACGTCGCGCACCGGGCGGGTGCGGGCCGCGAGCAGCTCTCGCACCGCCTGACGACCTTCGACCTGTTCGCCGCCGATCGACCGCGGCGGCGACGGGCGGGCGCCCCGGCTCGGGACGGCCCGCTTTACGCCTCGACGAGCGCGACCGCCCAACAGGCCACCCCCTCGCCTCGGCCCAGCGCCCCCAGGCGCTCGGCGGTGGTGGCCTTCACGCTCACCGGCGCGCCGATGACGGCCCCCAATCGCTCCTGCATCGCCGTCCGGTGCGGTCCGAGACGGGGCGACTCGAGCACCACCGTGCAGTCCACGTTCGCCGGCCGCCATCCGGCCGCGACCACCTTCTCGACCACCCGCGCCAGCAGGCCCAGGCCGTCCGCGCCCGCCCACACCGGGTCGGTGTCGGGAAAGTGGTCGCCGAGATCGCCGAGGCCGGCGGCGCCGAGCAGAGCGTCGGCGACGGCATGCGTCACGGCGTCGGCGTCGCTGTGGCCGGCCAGCCCGGGCGCGCCCGAGAGCTCGACACCGCCGAGGACGAGGCGCCGGCCGGGGTCGTCGCTGAAGGGGTGGACGTCCAATCCCAGCCCCACGCGCACTGCCATGGGCTGAAAGCTAGGTGAGCTCGGCCAGCGTCCGGGCGACGAGAAGGTCGTGCTGGGTGGTGATCTTGGCGTTGGCGTCCTCGCCGGGAACGACGACCACCCGACCGCCCGCAGCCTCCACCAGGGCGGCGTCGTCGGTGCCCTCGCCGTCGCCTTCGTGGGCCCGGCGGAGTGCGCCCGCTGCAAACGCCTGGGGCGTCTGCACGGCGACAAGGCGGGTGCGGTCGAGTGTCTCGGTCACCACGCCGTCGTCGACGACCTTGACGGTGTCGGCCACGGGGACGCCGGGCACGGCTCCGTCGGCCCCGGCCCGCACGGCCGCAACGACGCGTTCGAAGAGCCCGGCCGACGCGAGGGGCCGGGCGGCGTCGTGCACGACGACCACCTCGGCTTCGTGGGGAACGGCGGCCAGGCCGGCCCGCACCGAGCCGGCGCGGGTCTCGGCCCCGGAGACCACGGCGTCGACGCCCGGCTCTGACTCACCCGCCCGCTCGGGGGGGACCACGAGCACGATCCCGTCGGCGACGGCCCGCGTCCGCTCCAGCGCCCAGTCGAGCACGCGGCGGTCGCCGAGCTGCTCGTACTGCTTGAGCGTCCCGAACCGGACGCCGGCCCCGGCGGCGACGACGACGGCCCAGACAGACATGCGGAACCGACTGTTTACTCGGTGGAAGCGACCTCGTGGTCGGCAGGGGCAGCCGTGTCGACGGTTGCCGCGGGATCGAGCGAGGCAAACAGCATGCGCCCAACCGACGTCTGCACGTTCGACGTGACGCGCGGCGCGATCTCCTGGCCGACGAGGTGGGCCGCACCCGTCACCACGACCATGGTGCCGTCGTCGAGGAAGCCCACGCCCTGGCCCGCCTCCCGGCCGGGGCGGCTGACGGTGAACCGCACGACCTCGCCGGGGACGTGGACCGGCCGGAGGGTCTCGGCCAGCCGATTGAGGTTGAGGCACGTCACGCCCTGGAGCTCGGCGACCCGCTGCAGGTTGAAGTCGGTGGTGAGCAGGCCCACATCGAGGCGCCTGGCCAGCGCCACCAGCTTGGCGTCGACCTCGTCGAATTCGGGCACCTCGTCGTCGACGATGTGCAGGCTGATGCGTGGGTCGCCCTGGAGACGGTCGAGAATCTCCAGGCCCCGGCGTCCGCGCCGGCGGCGGGCCGGCTCGGCGGCGTCGGCGATGCCCTGGAGCTCGTCGAGGACGAAGCGGGGCACGAGCAGGGCCCCGCGCAGGAAGCCCGCGGTCGTGACCGCCTGCATACGGCCGTCGATGGCGGCGCTGCTGTCGACGAGCAGGGCGTCGGGCGCCACGTTGCCGCCGTAGCGTGAGGCGCGCACGAGCGGACGGGTCGACAGCCCGGCCATCGCCAGGAGCTCCTCGCTCTTGCGGGCGCCGATGCGGAACCCCTCGTACAGCCCGATCCACACGAGCAGACCCAGTACCGGCCAACCCGACAAGCCCGGCATGAGCACGACGGCCGGGATACCCAGGAGCAGCGAGAGCCCGCCGAGCAGGGCGGCGCCGAAGCCGCCCCCCAAGAGCTGGGCCGGCGACGTGCGATCGACGGTGGCCTCCACCCGGCCCATCCCCCGCCGCACCAGGCGGGCGACGATGCCGCCGACCACGTACCCGAACAGGGCGCCGAGGACGGCCCCGACGAAGACCCATGGGCTGCCGTTGCCCGCGGACGACCGAGCGACGCCGGAGCCGGCGCCGGTGGCCAAAAGCACGATCAGGAGGCGGGCAATTTCGACGAACACGATTCCTCCTGAGAATGATCGGCTCCCGGGCATCCCCCCTTAACGCGCAAAAAGGCCCCCCGTTCAGCCGGGGGGCCTCGAGCAGTGCGCCTGGACGCCTACGGAAGAGCGTCGTCGAGGCGCTGCTCGGCCTCTTCCTCGGTGACGTTGATGGCGAAGGTCAGCTCCGAGACCAGGATCTGGCGGGCCTTGGTGAGCATGCGCTTCTCACCAGCCGACAAGCCCTTGTCCTTGTCACGGATCGACAGGTTCCGAACCACTTCCGCGACCTGGTAGATGTCGCCCGACTTGAGCTTCTCGACGTGGTTCTTGAACCGCCGGGACCAGTTGGTGGGCATTCGCGCTTCCTTCTTACGAAGGACGGCGAAGACCTCCTCGACCTCCTCGTCGTTGATGACTTCCCGGAGGCCGACCTCCTCGGTGTTGTCGCACGGCACCATCAGCGTGAGATCGCCGTAGGCGAGCTTCAGCACGAGGTATTCGCGATTCTCGCCGAACACATTGCGCTTCTCCCGACGCTCGATGATCGCAGCGCCGTGATGGGGATAGACGACTTTGTCTCCGACGTCGAAGGACATACCTCTCCCAGGGATGAGACAGCAGGGGGACTGGTTCCAGAGTGCCAGGAAACGACTGTTAGGACAACTTGGTTCTGAGGTTTCGCCAGCTATCGTCACCCGCGTGGTCGACGCCGCGCTGCTGGCTCGCACGCCCTTTTTCGCCGGGCTTGATACCGCGGCCGTGGAGGCTCTCGCGGCGGTCTGCGCGCCGCGCGACCTGAAGCGCAACGACATTCTCTTCCGTGAGGGCGACGAGGCCGGCGACCTGTTCGTCGTCGAGCGCGGCCGCATCGCCATCGCCAACCGCTCTGAGGACGGCCGTGAGTCGCTTGTCGCCCTCATGGAGGCCGGCGACCTCTTCGGGGAGATGGGGCTGTTCGACGGGATCCGCTCGGCCGACGCCCGGGCCCTGGAGACCTCGACGGTGGTCACCGTGCCCTACGGGCCGCTGCGGGAGGCGCTCGACCAACAGCCCAAGGCGTTGTGGAACGTTGTCGAGCTCCTCGCCCGCCGCATCCGCGCCGTCGACGAGGCCCTGGCCGACACCGTGTTCCTCGACGTCCCCGGCCGCACCGCGAAGCGCCTGCTCGAGCTGGCCGGCGACGGCGACCGGTTCCAGCTGCCGGTCACCCAGGAGGAGCTGGCGTCGATGGTGGG
This sequence comes from Acidimicrobiales bacterium, assembly GCA_035948135.1. GTDB lineage: Bacteria > Actinomycetota > Acidimicrobiia > Acidimicrobiales > AC-14 > CADDZP01. The sequence continues at coordinate 25,635 of DASZJL010000027.1, forward strand.
GGCGTCGCGCGAGCGGGTGAACAAAGCGATCTCCCAGTTCGTGCGCCTCGGATGGCTCGAGCAACAAGACCGCGTCTACCGAATCACGAACCGCGACCAGCTGACGCTGCGGGCTCGCTAACTGCGCAGGAAGTCGAGAGCTCGGCGCCAGGCGTCGGCCGCGTCGTCAGCGCGGTGCGAGGGGCGTTCAGGCGCGTGGGCGAAGCCGTGCTCCGCCTCCGCGTAAAGCGCCGTCTCCACGTTCGACAGCTCGCGCAGCTTCTTGATGTCGTCGGGGGGCGTGTAGGGGTCCTTGCCGCCGAGGATCGCGAGGGTGCGGCACGCGTCGGGCTTCTGCAGCATGTCGAGCGGATCGCGGCCCGGCACGCGCCACGGCTCAGGAGGCACGATCATTCCGTAGAAGGCGACCGCGCGGTGGAAGCGGCCCGTAC
>DASZJL010000028.1:0-44047 GCA_035948135.1 Acidimicrobiales bacterium
GAGGACGTGCGCCGCCGCGACCGAATCCCTGCGATCGAGGTCCTGGCCGGGAGCGACCTGGAGTTCGGATTCGAGGCCGACGCCGAGGCGGAGGCCAACTAGCCCAGCTAGGCGGCAAGCAGGTCCCGGTACTCGGGGTGGGCGTCGATGAACTCGGCCACGTACCAGCAGTGCGGCACCACCCGGTGGCCGCCGGCGCGAGCGTCGTCCAGGGCGGCTTGCACCAGCCGGGCCCCCAGGCCCCGACCTCGGAGGCTCGCCTTCACCTCGGTGTGCGGGAACACGAGCGTGTCGCCCTCGCGGCGGTAGTCGGCCACGCCCACCACCTCGCCATCCACCACCAGCTCGTATCGGGAACGCTCCGCGTTGTTGCGGACCTCGGTCTCCACCCTGACATTCCTACCCACCACCGCCCTGCTACCTACACTCGGCCCGATGAACAGCCGCCGCCAAGAGATCGTCGACATCGTCCGGGAGCGGGGCCTGCTCCGCCTGCCCGAGCCCGTGAAGCTGGCGTCGGGCGAGATGAGCCGGGACTTCATCGACGGCAAGGCCGCCCTCTCCCGGGGCGACGACCTCAAGGTCGCGTGCGAGGCGATCCTCGAGAACGCGGGCGACGTCGAGTTCGACGCCGTCGGCGGTCTCACGATGGGCGCCGACCAGTTCGCCCACGTGATCGCGGTGCTCGCTTCCAAGCAGTGGTTCGTCGTGCGCAAGGAGCCCAAGGGCCGGGGCACGAACAAGCTCGTCGAGGGGGCGAAGGTCGGCGAGGGCGACCGGGTGCTCTTGGTCGACGACGTCGTCACCACTGGCGGCTCCATCCAGAAGGCCCACGACGCCATCACCGCCCTGGGCGCCACGGTGGTGGCCGCCGCCACCCTCGTCGATCGGGGCGAGATCGCCTCCCGGTACTTCCGCGAGCGCGACATCCCCTACGCGGCGGTCGTCACCTACCGCGACCTCGGGATCGAGCCGGTGGGCGGAGGTCTGGTCAGAACCTGAGCCTCCTTTTCGATCAGCGCCGTAGGCGCTTCGGGTCCGCAGGGCCCGATCTCGTCGAAAAGGAGGCGAACCTGAGCATCCTCTGATCCTGTCCTAAGTCGGCCCTGGTTCCATGCCGACGTACTTGCTAGGGCAACGGACGGAAGGGGCCGAGGTGAACGCCGGATTGTGGCTGCTGATCGGGATGGCGGTGATGATCGCCGTCATCGCGGGCGTGATCGCCGAAGAGCGCAGCCGCTGGCAGCCGAAGGGCCGCCGCTAACCGCTCGCCGGACTCACTCGGCCCGCAGGATCTCGCACCATCCGCGGCGTACCGTTTGGGAGTGGTGGAACCGGTCGTTGACAGCGTCGTCCGGGAGCCGGCTACGGCCCTGCGCCCGTTCGTGGAGCGCTACCGCGGGTACCGCCTCCAGGGCTTCCCGCCCGGGATCCACCACGGCGTCCCCTCTCGGTACCTGACCTTCATCGTCAGCTTCGACCGACCGGTCGAGACGGTCGAAGGCGGCTCGCGCTGGGCGTTCGTCGGGGGCCTCCATGACCAGGCCGCCACGATCCTCCACAACGGCAACCAGCACGGGGTGGCCATCCAGGTGACGCCGCTGGGGGCCCGGGCCCTGTTCGGGCTGCCGGCCGGACCGTTGGCCGGCGCCGTCGTCGAGCTCGACGAGCTCATCGGTGCCCACGCCCGCGAGCTCTACGACCGGCTGGCCGCGACATCCAGCTGGGACGCACGGTTCGACATCCTCGACGAGATCCTGGTGAAGGCGGCCGGCGATCGGCTGGCCGATCCGCCCGAGCCGCCCTCGGAGGTCATCCGCGCCTGGCGGCGCCTGGTCGCCACGGGCGGGGCGGTCGAGATCGGCGGTTTGGCGAAGGAGGTGGGCTGGAGCAGGCGCCACCTCGGCGAGAAGTTCCGCGCCGAGGTCGGCCTCACGCCCAAGGTCGCGGCCCGGGTCCTCCGCTTCGAACGGGCCCGCCTCCTCCTCTCCATGCCCACCCGCCCGGGACTGGCTGCGGTCGCCGTGGCCTGCGGCTACTACGACCAGGCGCACTTCAACCGGGAGTGGGGCGAGTTGGCGGGTTGCACCCCCACCCGCTGGATCGCCGACGAGCTCCCATCCGTACAAGACCACGAGTAGGGGACGGGTGGAGGATCGACTCATGAGCGATACCGAGACCACCACCAACACCCCGACCATCTGGCCGGTCGTGACGTGCAAGGACGCCGAGGCCGAGCTGCGCTTCCTGAAGGAGGCCTTCGGCTTCGAGGAGGCCGTCGTTGTCCGCGGCGAGGAGGGCGACGGCCGGGCGATCCACCACGCCGAGCTGAAGTGGCCGCTCGGCGGCGGGATCATGTTCGGCTCGCCCCGCCCGCCCGAAGACGACCCGTTCCCCCGTGGGCCCGTCTCCCTTTACGTCGTGTGCGACGACCCCGACGGCCTCCTCGAGCGGGCCACCAAGGCCGGCGCCGAGATCGTCATGCCGATCAAGGACGAGGACTACGGCTCTCGAGGCTTCTCGGCCCGTGACCCCGAGGGCAACGTCTGGAGCTTCGGCACCTACCGGGGCGCCTGACCCCATCCCGAGCCCCCGTTCTGGTGACGATCGACGGCCAATACGGCCGTCAACCGTCACCGAACGGAATAGGTCACAAAGGGTTCATCCTCACCAGCAACATCAGCCACTCCTGTGTCATCTCGTTTTGTGTGAGGCGCCGGTCGCTCCTATCGTCTCGGCCGCAGGCGGGGTGGCTTCGGCGTACTCGTCCCCCTGTGAAGCGACCGAGTAGCGACCGAACAGCTGGCGAGGAGTGCCCGCATCGCGCGGGCTAAAGGAGCTTGAAATGAATCTGGTACGCATCGGGCTCGTGGGCCTGTTCTGCGCACTGGTGGGGACGGGCGTGGCGGCTGCCGCCACTGGCTCGAGCGCCGATTCCACATCGGTGTCGAAGATTTCCCCCGTTGCCCAGAGCGGCAACACCGGCAACGTCAACGTCTCGTCTCAGGCGAGCAACAGCGGGAACACCGGCAGCGCCCAGTCGAGCGCCATCGCCAATCCCGAGTCTCACGCCGGCAACGGCGGTTCCCAGGGCAGCACCGGCAGCACCAACACCGGCCACAGCGGGCCGTCCATGTCGGCGATCAAGGCCCAGCCCCGCGTCAGCGGCGGTGCCGGCGGGGCCAGTGCCTCGGCGAACGCCGACTCGTCGGCCAACTCGGGCGCCAAGGGTGAGGCGATCGGCACGTCCGGGAACTCGGGTGGCGCCGCCAACAGCGGCGGGGCGCTGAGCGCCGCCAGCCTGTCGGCCCCGGCCAAGTCCGGCTCCAACACCAAGAGCTAAGTAGCTAGGCAGTTGATCGAAGGCGCCGCCGCAGGCGGCGCAGTGCGATCGCGCCCCCGAGCAGGGCGGCGCCCAGGGCGCCGTCCCGAGCGTCGTTGCTGCCCGTGGCCGCAAGCGCGGTCGGGGACGCGGCCGCGCGGCCGGCCGAGACCGACGCCGGGGGCGCGGCAGCCGCGGCCTGGGTGGCCGGGCCCTCGGCGATGGGCACCTCGAGGGACGCCGCGCTCGCGTTGGTGACCGACGGAATGCTGTCGGGCTGGAAGTAGGGCGCGTCGGCCCCGGTGACCTCGAGCTTCAGCTTGTCGCCCGCCGGCACGCGCCAGGCGTTGGCCGACAACTGGAAGGCGACGGGACCACTGGGCGCCGTCGGCGTGCCCGCCAACCGGTACACCCCGCGGCTGATCAGGGTCTGCTTGCCGTCGGGTGACAGGTCCCACAGCCGAGCCGCCAGCTCGGCGTCGGGCGCGGGCGTCTGCACGGTCATCCGCACGAGGGGTTGGCCGGCGACGGTCATGGCGCGGTCAACGGGGAACGTCCACGCCACCACCCCCGGATCCGTCGTCGCCGACATGACCCGGCACCCCGAGCCGAACGGCGCCACCTGACCGGCCACGCCACCGTTGACGATGGGATCGCTGGCCAGGCCCTCGGTGCCGGCGGGGACGTTGCTGGTCGCTCCGCCAGAAGAAGAGGAGAACGTCCGCACGTCATGCGCCATGGCGGCCAGTGTCGGACCGGTGACGGTCGTGACCGGGTCGTGCTCTTGGCCCGGGCGGCAGCGGGTGAGGATGGCGCTGACGTCGAGGGCGGGCACCGGCCCGTCGCCGCGGACGTAGTGGTCCATGAAGGCATTGGCCTTGGCGTTGAACACCGCCCACACGTCGGCGTGGTTCGTGGCGTAGGAGTGACCGACGTCGGCGAACACGAGCGCGATCGGATAGTCGGCGGCTGCGGCCTTCACCTTCTGCCACATGAGCTGGGCGTGGATCGGCGGGAACAGAGGGTCGGTGTTGCCCTGCACCTGCAGGATCGGCACCTTGGCGTCGACGGTCAGCAGCGGGCTCAGCGGCGACTTGAAGCGCTCGAGCTGGGTGACTGCGGTGTTGGTGACGTCGCTGATCCCGGGCAGCGACGTGGAGACGGTGTTGACGCCGCCCTCGACGAGCGCCGACCACAAGGGAAGGTTGGCGGTCTGATCGGTGCTCGTCGGCGGCTGGTAGAAGCCGTTGGTGATGGCCGGCGGCGTGTACCCGTCGGCGTAGAGGCCGGTGACGTAGCTCTGGATCGGCACGCCGATCGGCTTGGAGAGGTCGCCGCTCGGCGGCGAACCGGGACGCCCGTCGGTCGCCCGCCCGTTGGGGAGCAGGGCGAGCGCGAGTGACGCCCACGTGTACTCGGGCACGGCGGCCGCGACGTGCAGGGGCGTCCCCGCTGGGGAGCGCCAGGGCACCAGGTCGCCGTCTCCCTTGGCGGCGCACGGATCGGGCCCGTTGGTCGCGCGCCAGCCCGCGCCGCCACACATGATCCGGTCGTTGGCCAGCGCGCTCAGCCACGACACGCCGCCGCCGTAGGAGCCGCCGGTGACGCCGATGTGGGCCGGGTCGGCCACGCCGGCGTCGACGATGCGCCCGATCAGCCACTGCACGTCGCGGATCTCATAGCGCAGGTCGTCGAGGTGCACCCAGTACTGCCGTCCGCCCGCGGTGCACGCGGCTGGCAGTCCGAGCGGGCTCTTCAGGGGGTCGGCCGAGCTGTCGGGGCCACACGATCCGTGCCAGCCGCGCGCCGTGTAATTGAGTACGGCGTAGCCGCGCGACGCGAACGACACGTTGTTCCACCCGGCCTTGTTCGGGCTCGACGACGCAGCCGACGGCGACTCCCAGTCGGTCTTGGAGCCGCCCCAGCCGTGGGCGAAGGCCACCAACGGCGCCGGGCATGCGCCTCCCCCCGGAAGGGTGACGTCGACGTCGAGGGGCAAGCCGTCCCACGAGGGGATGTGCCCTGACCACGTCACCACGCCGCTCGACTGCGGGTGCGCACTCAGCCCGAGGGCCGTGAGGGCTGGGCCGACCGATGCGCACGGCTGGGCAGCCTGGGAGGGCCGGGCCGCGGCGACACCGCCCGCGGCGGCCACCAGGGCGGCGACGACCAAGAGACGCGAGAGGCGCACATCAGGGGATTCGGGCTCGCCATCCACGAATCCTCTGTTGGTCAGTTGTCCGTTTGTAGTCCTCGACTACGGAGGGTCCGGGGCCCCGCGCGTCGAACACAACTGCCAGAACGCCATGAACCTGCACGCTCCGCCCCACATCCGCTGCCCGGCCTGCCACCGGATGGTGTCGTTCGACTTCGTCGAGATCGTGGGCGAGTTGGCGGTGCTCGACTGCCCGCACTGCTCGGGTGTCCGCGTCGATCTGGCGCTCGAACAGGTGCTGGCCCGCAACTAGCTGCGGTCTCGTCAGCGGCGCAAGAGGTCTTTGGCGATGTGGGTCATCTGGATCTCGTTGGTACCGGCGTAGATCTCGAGCACCTTTGCGTCGCGCGCCAGTTGCTCGACCTGGTACTCCGACATGTAGCCGTTGCCGCCGAAGAGCTGCACGGCCTCGAGGGTGACCTCGACCGCAGCGTGCGACGAGTACAGCTTCATGGCCGATGCCTCGGCCAGGCTGGGCTGGCGCCCGTGGGCGAGCATCTCGATGTAGCGGAACAGCAGATTCTCGACGTTGAGGCGGGCCACCTCCATGCGCGCCAGCTTCTCCTGCACGAGCTGGAACTCACCGATGGGCTGTCCGAACTGCACCCGCTCCTTGGCGTAGTCCACGCAGAGCTCGAGGCAGCGCTCGATCATGCCCAAGGCCATGGCGGCCACGCCGGAGCGCTCGATCGAGAACGTGGCCTTGGCGTCTTCGCGGCCGCCGCCGCTCACCTCTTCGGTCTCCCCCAGCAGCCGGTCGCGGCCGACTCGCACGTCGGTGAGAAAGAGCTGCCCCGTCGGTGACGAGTGCAGGCCCATCTTGCGCAGCGGCTTCGACTGCTCGAAGCCGGGCATGCCGCGGTCGAGCACGAAGTGCAGGATCTTGCGCTCCGCGGGCGGGTTGTCCTCGTCGAGCTTGCAGATGAACACGATGGTGTCGGCGAACGGCCCGTTGGTGATGAACGTCTTCGAGCCGTTGAGCACGTACTCGTCGCCGTCGCGGCGGGCCGTCGACGTCATCGAGCCGAAGGCGTCGGAGCCCGAGTTGGGTTCGGTGATCGCCCACGCCCCGATCTTCTCGAGGGTGAGCAGGTCGAGGGCCCAGCGCTCCTGCTGGGCGCGCGTCCCCTTGCTCATGATCGCGGCCGCCGTCAGGCCCACCGATACGCCGAGCGCGGTGACCATGCCCGGCGAGTAGCGGCACAGCTCGATGATGGGGATCATCGGCAGGGCGATGGTGTTGGCCCGGGCTCGGGGGTCGGCACCGTCGTCGCCGCCGAGCAGGTTCCCTCCGCCTCCGCCCTCGCCCTCGGCCCGATCGAGGCGGCGCTTGAACTGCTCGCGCGCCATCACGTCGAGTCCGAACGTCTTGTAGAGCTTGCGCAGCACGTCGTAGGGAGGGGTGTCGCCGAACTCGAACTCGTCCCGCCGCGGCGCGATCTCGCTCTCGACGAACTGGCGGACGGTGTCGCGGATCATCCGCTGCTCTTCGGTCCACTCGAACATGGCCGGCACGCTACGCCCCGCCTGCGGCGTCGGACATCTTGGCCAGGGCTGACATCGGCCAGATGGCCCATGTGTCGAGAACAGACAGGAGGGGGTGACAGAAGCGGCGAAAAGGACCACACTGCGTGTGCGCAGGGCGAGCACGAGGACCGCTCGCCTGGAAGCCTGGGGGGCGCGTGATGACAGTGCTGGGACCGTTGTCAGCCGAAGGCTGGGTGGGCACACGATCGGGCGCGGCCGAAGACCTGTCGGCCGTCGCGGGCCGGATCCGTCAGAGCGAGCGGCGGCTCCGGTCGATGATCGAGAACGCCCACGACCTGCTCGTCATCACCGACGCCATGGGCACGCCGTTGTACGTCAACCCGTCGGTACGCGGCATCACAGGGTTCAACCAAAAGGACGTCGTGGGAGCCACGCCGGGCCAGCGGCAGCACCCTGACGACCGTCCGCGCGTGACCGACGCCTTCTGCAGCGCCATCCGCAACGGGAGGGCGGATGTCGAGTTCCGGGTCCAGCACGCGGACGGCTCGTGGCACTGGCTCGAGCTGACGATTACCAACCTGCTGCACGACCCCGACGTCGAGGGCATGGTGCTCACCGGTCGCGACGTCTCGGGCCGCAAGCGGGCCGAAGCAGCATTGCGCGCCAGCGAGGAGAAGATGCGCGCCCTGCTGTTGAACTCGAGCGACGTCATCACCGTGCTCGGCGACGACGGCAACGTGCTCTACATATCGCCGAGCATCGAGCGGCTACTCGGCTACACGCCTGCGGAGATCACCGGGATGGACGTGTTCGCGATCGTCCACCCTGACGACCTGGAACGGGCCGGCGCCGTACTCCTCGAGCTCATCGACAGTGAAGGCTCTAGCGACCCCATCGAGATGCGAGTGTGCGACGCCGCCGGCACGTACCGATGGATCGAGGCCGTGGCCACCAACCTGCTCGACAACCCGGCGGTCGGCGGCATCGTCGTCAACGTCCGTGACATCACCGAACGCAAGCGGGCCGAAGAGGCACTCGCCCACCAGGCCCTCACCGACGACCTCACCGGCCTGGCCAACCGCCCCCTGCTGCTCGACCGGGTGGCAGCCGCGCTGTCCCGCAGCGAGCGCACCGGAAGGATCACCGCCGTCGTCTTCCTCGACATCGACCACTTCAAGTTGGTCAACGACAGCATGGGCCACGCCATCGGCGACGAACTACTGGTGAACGTCGCCGACCGCCTGCAAGGGTTCATACGCAAGGGCGACACGGCCGCCCGTCTCGGCGGCGACGAGTTCGTGCTGTGCTGTGAAAACCTCGAGAGCTACGACGAAGCGGCCGATATCGCCGACCGGGTGGCCGACGTGATCGCCGAGCCGATGGTGCTGGGCGGCCAGGACATCTCGGTGACGATCAGCGTGGGCATCGCCTGCGCGGGTGGCGAGAGCGAGACGCCCGACGATCTCCTGCGCGACGCCGACGTCGCCATGTACCAAGCCAAGGAGCGGGGCCGGGCCCGGTCGGAAGTGTTCGTACCGAGCATGAGGACGCGAGCCCGGGCGCGGCTGGAGCAGCAGCTCGACGTGCGGCGCGCCCTCACCACCGGTCAGTTCCGCATGACGTACCAACCGGTGATTCGCTTGGACACCAACAAGCTGGCGGGCGCCGAAGCGCTCCTGCGGTGGGCCCATCCGCGCCGGGGATTCGTGCTACCGGGCGAGTTCATCCCCGCCGCCGAGGAGACCGGCCTCATCGAGAGCTTGGGCAGCTGGGCCCTCGCCGAGAGCATCGCCGAAGCAGCGGCATGGAGCCGTGTGACACCGACGCGCATGGGCGTGTCGGTCAACCTCTCGGCCCGCCAGCTCGCGAGCGGCCGGCTCCCAGCCCTCATCAGGACGGCCCTCGAGCTCAACGCGCTCAAGCCCCGTGACCTGTGCCTCGAAATCACCGAGAGCGTGCTCGTCGAGGAGCCTGCAGAGGCCGAAAAGATGCTCAAGGAACTGGCCGACTTGGGTGTCCGCATCGCCATCGACGACTTTGGGACCGGGTACTCCTCGCTCGCCTATCTCAAGCGCTTTCCCGTCGACATCCTCAAGATCGACCAGTCGTTCGTCTACGGAATCGAGCACGAGGCCGAGAACCGAGCGATCGTCGAGGCCATCATCCGGATGGCGTCCAGCCTCGACCTCAGGGTCATCGCCGAGGGCGTGGAGACCCCCGAACAGCTCAAGGCCGTGCGCGACCTTGGCTGTCACTACGCCCAGGGCTTCTACATCGGCCGTCCCGTCCCGCCCGAGGCCTTCGGCGACCTCGTCAGAGGCAGCGGCACGCGCTAACGCTCTGCTGACTCAACTGCAGGGACCGGGCGGCTCCTGCCAGCGCACCTTGGCCGCGCACGCCCGGGTGAGCAGGTCGGCGGCGTCGGGCGGCAGGAGCCACCCGGCTTTCACGGCGGCGGCCGTGGCCTTCCTCATCTTGTCGTAGTAGCCGGCGTGCGTCGGATACCGCTGGTGCAGCTGCACGTCGGTGAACGGCAGCGTGATGCCGCCCAGCGCGCACACGGTCGAGACGTACGTGGCTACCGGGACGTCGATGGGCGGCATGCGGATACCACCCAACGTGTTCTGATCCCCGTCCTTGGCCAGCTGGCCGTTGGCGTCGAACTGGAACCTCGGCCCGTTGGCGGGGGCGGCGCCCGTGCGCACCCACCTGTTGAGGTCGTGGATGGCGGTCGACACCGCGTAGCGCATGGGCATGGTGGCACCGGCCAGGATGCACGTGGCGTCCATGGGGTGCACGATCTCGCCGTAGTTGCCGGCGATGACGCTCAGGTCGTCATCGGCCGACGCCGGCTTCTGGGCGGCATCCGCCAGCACGCGCGGGCCTTCGCCGAAGACCTGGTTGTAGCCCAGCCAGAAGTCGGAGTGGGCCGTGCCCGCGATCTCCCACAGTCGATAGTTCTGGGCGGTGTTGGGTGCGGCCGGGTCGGCCTCCTCGTCACTCAGCAGATGAAGGACGGGCACGGCCGGCGGCGGGTTCCACGTCTTGCTGCCCCCTCCATGGATGAGGAAACCGTCGATCACCCCGGCCGACGGCTGCACCGTGCGCACGTAGGTGTCGAGCTCGCTGGCCGATTGCGACTGACCGGATGCGAGGACGCTGCGGATGCGCAGACCGCCCGTGGGGTCGACGCCGACCCGCGTGCGCAAGGACTTGGCCAGCTGGCTGAAGATGTCGAAGGCGTAGGCGTCGCCCGGATGGCTGAGCGCCGCGTACCGCACGGGGTCCCACACCTTGGGAGTCAGCGGCGTGCAACAAATGCCGGCCTGCTGCACGCTGGCCTGCACGACGGCATAGCCCTCGCGCGTGAGCATGCGGTGGGCCTCGAGGGAGTCCACGTTGTTCTCGAACTGGGCGGTGACGTTCACCCAGTCGAGGAGCACGGTGCCGTTGAACTTCTTCTTGTCGGACGGGCGGGTGACGATGATGCGCGTCGTGTACGGCGCGGTGGCGCCCGTCGTCACGTCCCTCGCCGTCCCCGACACGAAGTACTCGGCCTGCTGGTAGCCGATGCCCGAGAGGTCGAACCAGCTGTCGAACAGGGCGTGGCCCCGCAGACCGCCGGTGATCGGTCCGGTGACGGTCGGCGTGGGCACCGACGCACCGACCGAGGGGGCGGTGGCCCGGGCGTGCGTCGCGCCGAGCAGGCCGGCGACGAGGAGGACGGTGAGCGCCACGGCCAGCAGCCGGGCGCGCGCGGAGACCAGAGGGACGTTCATTTCGTCCCTTTTGTTCTACAGAACCCCGGCCCAGACCTCCCGGTCCGAACCCGCCGGGTCGTCGACGACGCTCGGTTGGAGGTCGAACAACATCGTCGCCCGGTGCTCGGCCGAGTAGCGGGGCCACTCGGGCAGGCCGTCGGCCGCGGGCTCGCCGGTGCGCGCGAAAGCGACCCACGACGCGTGCATGCGGCGGGCCAGGGTGCGCAGGTCGTCGTTGAGCGGGCCGACGAACATCTCGGCGCCCGCGTCGAGGCTCTCGAACACGAAGGGGATCTCCAGGGCGTGGCACGCGCCCAGGACACCGCCGAACACGGGCGTGGCGTAGTCGAAGCGGTACATGTAGACGTCGTTGCCGAGCGCCGACTGCGTCTCGGCCAAGCGGACCGCGGGAATCCGGAAGATGACGTCGGTGCCGATGGCGCTCCAGACGTCGGACACACTCGCGTCAGGACGCGTCAGCCGGTAGTGGGCGACGACCTCCGGCGCACGGGACTTGTCGCGCACCAGGCCGGCGAGGCGTCGGGCGGCCCCCTCGTCGTCGAGCTTGGCGATCGACGGGTCCATCATCGAGAACAGCCGCCACTCGTCGCGCGTGGTGCCGACGAGCACCGTCACCCCGGCCGCCTGGCCCTTGCCGATCGCGTCGATGGGCGCCTCGGGCAACACGACGCCATCGACGACCGGGCTGAACGGCAGCCCCCGGCCGCCGGCGCCCATCTGCGTTTCGACGACCTTGGCCTGCGCCTCGAGCAGGGCCGCGGCCGGCAGATCGCGCAGGTGGTCGACCGCGGTCGGGCCGGGATCGATGCCCAGTTCGACGAGGAAGATGCGGGCCAGTTCCTCGGCCTCTTCGGCCGTGCGCGCCGAGTGGGCGGCGCCCGACTCGGGGATCGCTTTGACGAACAGCCCCTTGGCGGCCGGCAGGCCGAGCAGGGTGCCGACACTCATGGCGCCGGCCGACTCCCCGAACGCGGTGACGTTGCCAGGGTCGCCTCCGAAGGCGGCGATGTTGTCGCGCACCCACTCGAGGGCCGCGACCTGGTCGAGGATGCCGTTGTTGCCCTGGCCGTCGACGTGGAGGAAGCCGAAGGCGCCGAGCCGGTAGTTGATAGTGACGAGGACGACGTCGTCGCGCGCAAACGAGCGGCCGTCGTACCACGGCGTCGCACCGGTGCCGAAGAGGAAGGCGCCTCCGTGGATCCAGACCATGACCGGCCGCTGGCCGTCGTCGCACGCCGGGGTCCACACGTTCAGCGTCAGGCAGTCCTCGTCCATCGCCTGAGGCGGCGCCCCGAACATGGCCTCCATGGCGCCCTGGTTCTGGGGGGCCATGGGCCCGAAGTGCGTTGCGTCCCGGACGCCCGTCCACGGCTCTGGCGGCTGGGGCGGACGGAAGCGCAGCTCGCCGATCGGCGGCGCCGCGTAGGGGATGCCCCGGAACTCGAGGATCGCGTCCTTCACCCGTCCCTGCAGGGCTCCACCAGTCGTCTCGACGATCGTCATGACTAGATACTGGCTTCTATTGGGTGGAAATTGCGATCGCGGCCTCGCCTTCGGGGTCGACGAAGGCCGCCCCGTCGACGTCGACGGTCACGTCACCGACGATCGTTCCGGTGAACGGGAAGGGCGCCACGTAGTCGTCGGACACCGCCAGCCCGCTGGCGTCGCGCCCCACCGAGAGGCCGGCGCCCGCCAGCGCGAACCGGTTGGGCGTGAACCGTGCAATGTCGCCGCTGCCGACCGCTTCACCGTCGACGAACAGGGTGCCCCGGCCCTGGTGCTCACCGGTCTTCTCGAAGCGGAAGACGAGCGTGTGGCGCCCGGGCAGCAACGGCGTTCGGGCCTGCACGCGGTGCTGCTCGAGGTTGAGGAGGTTGTGCACGTAGGTGAGGCGTCCGTCGATCACGAACAGCACCCAGCCGCCGAGCAGTGACCCCTGGGAGATCAGGACGCCCTCGGTGCCACCGTCGGGGACGATGACGTTGGCGGTGACGACGTGGTCGCGGTTGCGCACGTTGACTGCCACCGCTTCGGGGACAGGGGCGGCGCCGAGCGGGTAGCGGTAGTGGTTCCGGTCGTACCGCGCAGGTGGGTGGGGCAGCACGAAGTCGGAGAGCGGGCGGTTGTCGAGGGGGAGCACATGGTTGCGCTCGGCCTCGGCCCACCACAGCCGGTCGAGCTCGGCCAGCCGCTCGGGTTCCGCCTCGGCCAGGTCGTTGCACTCCGACGCGTCGGTCGCGACGTGATAGAGCTCCCACGGCACCTTGTCGAGACCCGGCCGGTCGAGCTGAATCATGTGGTAGGTCACGGCCTTCCAACCGTCGTTGTAGATGGCCCGGCAGCCGAACATCTCGTAGTACTGCGTGGTGCGGTGCTCGGGCGCACCGGCGTCGTCGAGGGCGCGGGCGAACGACGAGCCGTCGATCCGCTCGGGCGCCGGCACCCCGGCCAGCTCGAGCAACGTGGGCATGACGTCGACCGCGTGGGTGTACTGGCGGCGCAGTTCACCGCGGGCGCTGATGCCGCGGGGCCACGACACGATCAGGGGGTCGGCGACACCGCCTTCGTGCACTTCACGCTTCCACCGCCGGAAGGGAGTGTTGCCGGCGACCGTCCAGCCCCACGGGTAGTTGTTGTGGCAGCGGGGACCACCGATCTCGTCGATGCGCATGAGGGCGTCCTCGACGGTGTGGGCCACGTAGTTCCACGGCCGGTTGTCGTTGGTCGATCCCACCGGCCCGCCCTCGGAGCTCGCGCCGTTGTCCGACAGCACGATCACCATCGTGTTGTCGAGCTCGCCCATCTCGTCGAGCTGCGCCAGCAGACGTGCGAAGTGGTGGTCGGTGTGGGCCATGAAGGCGGCGAAGGCCTCCATGTAGCGCGCGTACAGGCGGCGCTCGTCGGCCGATAGGTCGTCCCACGCCTTGACCCAATCGGGCCGGGGTGAGAGCTGCGTGCCGTCGGGGATGACGCCGGACGCCAGCTGACGGGCGAAGATGGCGTCGCGCCAGTCATCCCAGCCCTGGTCGAAGCGGCCGCGGAAGCGCTCGACCCAATCGGGAGGCGACTGGTGGGGCGCGTGGCACGCCCCGAAGGCCAGGTACATGAAGAACGGCTTGTCGGCGTCGACGGCGCGCAGGTTCTTCACCATCTGTCCGGCCTGGTCGATCAGGTCCTCGTTGAGGATGTAGCCCTCCTGCCACGGCCGCGGCGGATCGATCTGGTGGTTGTCAGCGGCGAGGGCGGGCGCGAACTGATGGGTCTCACCGCCGAAGAAGCCGTACCAACGGTCGAAGCCGCGCCCCAGTGGCCAGTAGGCGCGGGAGGCGGCTTCGTGGGCATCCTCCTCGGGCGTGAGGTGCCACTTGCCGACCGCGTACGTCGCCCACCCCGCGTCGCGCAGGACCTGGGGCAGGAACGGCACCGACAGCGGGATGCGGCCGTTGTAGCCGGGGAAGCCGGTGGCGAGCTCGCTGATGCGGCCCATGCCCACGGCGTGGTGATTGCGCCCGGTGAGGAGGCACGCGCGCGTCGGCGAGCACAACGACGTCGTGTGGAAGTTGGTGAACCGCAACCCGTCGGCCGCCAACCCGTCGAACGTCGGCGTCTCCAGGTCGGACCCGAAGCACCCCAGCTGAGCGAAGCCCACGTCGTCGAGCACGACGAGCAGCACGTTCGGCGCGCCGGCCGGCGCCTTCAGGCCAGGCGGCCACCACGGCTGCGAGTCGTAGTGATACCTGCCGATGACCCCGCCGAACTCTCCGTCCCAGTCCATTTGCGGGACTGTAGGCAGTTACGCGAGGGCGACGAGGTCGAGGAGGTCGTCGCTCCACCAGTCGACGTCACCGTCGGGCATGAGGAGCACGCGGTCGGGCGCGAGTTCTTCGACGAAGCCAGGGTCGTGGCTGACGAGCACCATCGAGCCCGGCCAGCCGCTCAGCGCCTGGCCGACGGCTTGGCGCGAGGGTGGGTCGAGGTTGTTGGTCGGCTCGTCGAGGAGCAACAGGTTGTGGCGGCCGGCGACCAGTTGGGCGAGGGCGAGCTTGGTCTTCTCGCCGCCGGAGAGGGTGCCGGCGTCCTGAAAGGCGATCTCGCCGTGGAGGCCGAACATGCCGAGCAGGGTGCGCAGCTGCTGCACGGAAGCGGGAGAGCTCTCGACCATGTGGTCGAGGACCGGGGTCCCGGCCCGGATGCCCTCGTGCTCCTGGGCGTAGTAACCGGTCGACACGTTGGTGCCGAAGCGCACCTCTCCGCTGTCGGCCTGGGTCTGGCCGGCGAGGATGCGCAACAGGCTGGTCTTGCCGGCCCCGTTGAGGCCGAGAATCATCAGGCGCTCACCGCGCTCGACGGCGAACTCCACGTTCTCGAAGACGTGGTTGTCGCCATAGGACTTGGCGAGCCCCTCGACTTCGAGGGTGACGCGGCCGCTGTGGGGCGGCGCCGGGAAGCGGACGTGGTGCTTCTTCTCCTTGGCAACAGGTCCGACGGCGTCGGCCTGGAGGCGGCGGGCGCGTGACTCGAGGGCGTGCGCGGTCCGTGCCCGCTTGGCGGTCTGGCCTCGCATCTTGTCGGCCAGCGTGTGAAGACGGCGGATCTCGGTCTGCTGCCGTTCGGCGAGACGCGCCCGCCGCGCTTCGTCGAGGGCGCGCGCCGTGCGGTACTGCGTGTAGGTCCCTCGATACTGCACGAGCCGACCTTCGTCGAGGTGCAGGACGCGCGTGAGCGCCTTGTCGAGAAGGCCGACGTCGTGGCTGACGACGAGCAGGGCGCCGCGGTAGGACGCGAGGAAGCCCATGAGCCAAGCCTTGGCGTCGTTGTCGAGGTGGTTGGTCGGCTCGTCGAGGAGCAGGACGTCGGTGCCGCCGAACAGGATGCGGGCCAGCTCGACCCGCCGCCGCTCGCCGCCGGAGAGCACCGACAGCGGGAGGTCGAGGCGGTCGGCCGCCAGCCCCAGCCCGGCGACGAGGCGACGGGCCTCGGCCTCCCCCGAGTAGCCGCCGGCCGTGGCGAAGGCGTCCTCGGCCTTGCTGAAGCGGGCGACGTTCCTGCTCGAGGGGTCTTCGTCGACCGCCAGTCGCAGCTTCTCCAGGCGCACCACGGCGTCGTCGAGGCCGCGCCCCGCGAGCACGTGGTCGAGGGCGCGGAAGGTGGCGACGTCGTCGTCGCGCCTCGGCTCTTGGGGCAGCCAACCGAGCCGGCCCTGGCACGTGACCGAGCCCGCCAGCGGCTGCGCTTCGCCCGCCAGTACGCGCAGCAGGCTCGTCTTGCCCGCGCCGTTGCGGCCCACGAGCGCCACCTTGTCGCCGGCGCGCACGTCGAAGGACGCTTCCTCCAACGTGATGCGTCCTCCCACCTCCACGGCGACGTCGCGAGCGATCAACACCCCCCATCTTCGCGGGTGGGCCCGTCTCAACGAGAATGGTTGCCGATGGACGACGGAGTCAGGCCGGTGCTCACCGAGCTCGTGCAGTCGCAGGGCGAAGCGTTCTACGGAGACGCCGCGCTGGTCGAGTCTCAGCTTCGCGAGCGCATCGGCGAGCACACCGAGGAAGTGCCGCTCCTCGTGGCGGCGGTGCGAGCCGGCGTCGTGAACGAGTTGCTGGGCGTGAAGCCCGGGCTGTACGAGGTCTCGGTCGGGCATCTCGCGTCGCGCATGGTGCGCCTGTACGACAGCGATCCCGAGGGCGCAAGGTGGGCGGTCGAGGCGTGGGCCCAGGCGCTCGGCGCCGGACCGCCTCGAGCGCCGGCTCCGGCTCCGACGTCGCCTCCGGTGGCTACGAGGACGCCGCCGCCACCACCGGCGCCCGAGCCAAAGGTGCGGTCACGCCTGACGATTCCTTGGCCGCGGGTGACGGCGGGCGGCGCGGGCGTTGTCGGCCTCGTGGCCCTCATCGTGCTGCTGCGCATGATCGTGGGCCTCGTGCACAGCAGCGGTGGCGGCGGGGACGCGTCCCGGCCACCGGCCCCGTCGACGACCTTGACGGCGACGACCCTCGCTACGCCCGCGGCCCAGCTCGTAGTGCCGCCCGGCCTCACGCTCGGCACCGGCGACGTACAGGTCACGCTGCTGTGGGCTGACGGCAACGACCTCGACCTGCACGTCATCGATCCCTCGGGCGCCGAGATCTACTTCTCACACCCCACATCTCCGACCGGTGGCACCCTCGACCACGACGACACCGCGGGCTGCTCGTCGACCGGCACCCACGCCGAGAACGTCTTCTGGTCCACCGGCCGGGCGCCGGCCGGGCGCTACCGCGTGTTCGTGAAGAACTACACGTCGTGCGGCTCGCCGTCCCAGTACTCGCTCCAGGCGAAGGTCCGAGGCCGCGCCGTGATCACCACGACCGGGACGGTCGGCGCCCACGAAGGAGACCAGAGCCCAGTGTCCGAGTTCAGCTTCTGACCGACGCCTGGCAGACTCGATCGAATGGAGCTGGTCCCGCACGTGGTGTTCCTCTGCACGGGGAACGCGGCGCGGTCGGTGATGGCGGGCGCCATCCTGGCCGCCAAGGCCGAGGGCGTGAAGGTCACGACGGCCGGCACCCACGTCATCGAGGGCCAGCCGATGAGCTGGCGCACGCGCGACGCCATGACTGAAGTGGGCGTGGCCGCGGTGGGGCATCGGAGCAAGCAGATCGCCCGGCACGACCTCGACGCCGACGTCATCGTGGCCCTCGCTCGCGAACACGTGCAGTGGATCCGCCGGGAGCATCCCGAGGCCGCGGCCCGGACGGCCACGCTCAAGCGGCTGAGCCGCGACCTGCCCCACGAGCCGGGCCCGCTGGCGACGCGAATCGCCGCTCTGCACCTGGATGCCGTCGAGCTCGAGCCGTGGGAGGACGTCGACGACCCCGCAGGCGGCGACCTCGACACCTTCGTCGCTTGCGCGCGCGAGGTCCTGCATCTGGTCGACGAGCTGGCGCCGCGCCTCGACATCCGGTGACGACCCCTACCGCAACCGCTGAAACCCCCACCGCAACCGCTCCAACCCCCACCGCTGCCGCTCCAACCCCCGTCACCAACACCAAAACCTCTCCAAGTCCGCGAGATCGCTCCGTTCGTGCCCGTTCGCGGCGCGCCATTCGAGACTTGGAGAGGTTTGGATTCGTCGCCGTTGCGGCGGCGCTCGCGGCGCTCGTCCTTGCCGCCTGCTCGTCAGGGTCGAAGTCCGACAACCCGACGCTGCAAGCACCCGCGACGACTGCCGCCCCGTCGTCGACGGCCGCGTCGACGCCATCGTCGGACTGGCCGACGTACCACCACGACGCGGCGCGCAGTGGGGTCGCAGACGATCAGGCGCCGATCGGTCAGGTCCGCAAGCTCTGGGACACCACCCTCGACGCGGACATGTACGCCCAACCTCTGATGGTCGACGGTCGTGTCATCGCAGCTACAGAGCGCAACTCGGTCTACGCCTTCGACGCTGGCACCGGCGCCCAGGCCTGGCAAGCCCAACTGGGCTCGCCCGTCAACGGCGGCAGCCTGCCGTGCGGCGACATCAACCCGTCGGGGATCACCGGCACGCCCGTCGCCGACCCGTCGTCCAACACGCTGTATGTCGTCGCCTTTCTCGCCGCCGGGACACACCACGAGTTGTTCGCCCTTGACCTGAGCAACGGCAACGTGCGCTGGCACCGCGCCATCGATCCTCCCGGCCTGTCGGGCCGCGTGGAGCAGCTGCGCGGCGCCCTGACGATCACCAATAGCCGCGTCTATATCCCCTACGGCGGGCTGTTCGGCGACTGCGGACCGTACAAGGGAGCCGTCGTCTCGGTGGCGCTCGACGGCCAGGGCGACCTCGCCAGCTACATCGTCCCCACGACGCGGGAAGCGGGCATCTGGCATCCGGGCGGCCCCGCAGTCGACAGCGGCGGCGGCCTGTGGGTGTCGACCGGCAACAGCGATTCCAGCGGCAGCTTCGACTATGGCAACGCCGTCGTTCATCTGAGCGGAGACCTGAAGGCGGTCGACTACTTCGCTCCGACGAACTGGCTGCGGCTCAACCAGGGCGACGCCGACCTCGGCTCGATCGGGCCGGCCCTCGTCGGTTCCAACCGCGTCGTCGCCGGCGGGAAGCAGGGGATCGCCTACCTCCTCGACCGCGCCCACCTCGGCAACATCGGGGGGGCGATCGCGCAGATCCAGGCCTGCAACGACGGCGCGTTCGGCACGGCAGCCGTAGAGGGCGCGACTGTGTTCATGCCGTGCACCGACGCGCTCGTCGCCATCGGCACCGACGGCGACAAGCTCAGCCAGAGGTGGCGGCGCCAAGGACGGGCGGGCCCACCCATCGTCGCGGCCGGACTGGTGTGGGATCTCGAGGGCGATGGCACGCTCGTCGCCCTCGATCCGAGGTCGGGCCAGCAACGTTTCGCCACGCAGCTCGACGCACTGGCCTCACGCTTCGTCAGCCTGTCGGCCGCGGGAGGCCGGCTGTTCGTCGCCCCGTCGAACCGTCTCACCGCGTTCGCCTTGCGCTGATCCCGCGTCCGTCTGGCAAGCTGCCCGGCATGAGCGATCCGACGGCGAGCTTCGCTCGCCGTCGTCGCTCGGAACTGAGCGTCGCCGCAGGCGACACGATTTGGAGCCGGAGGCTCATGAGCAAGGCAACGGTGGACATCGATATCAAGGCAAGCCCCGACCAGGTCTGGGCCGTCGTCGGCGACTTCGGCGGTCTCGGCAAGTGGTTGCAGGGCGTCGACTCATGCCGGCAAGAGGGCGACGACCGGTTCCTCGAGATGATGGGCATGAACATCACCGAGCACCTCGTGAAGAGAGACGACGCCGGGAAGCAGATCGTCTACAGCATCACCGACGGCGTCCCGGTCGAGCGCCACCAGGCGACGATCACCGTCCTCCCGGCGGGCGATGGCTCCAAGGTGACGTGGGAGGTCGACACCGACGACGCCATGACCGACATGATGAGCCAGATCTACCAGCAGGGCCTGGTCGCCCTGAAGGAGCACGTCGAGGGCTAGCAACAGGTGGTGCCTCCACCACCGGATTTATGGTGCCCGCCCGCTTCCGTCACCGGAGCGGACGGCGGAGACTGGGGAACGATGGCAGACGGGGGGACGGCCGGCCCCGCGGTTTGGATGTGGGCCCGGTCGGAGCTGGGACGGCGGTGGAAAGCGCTCGTGGCGTTGGGCGTCATCGCGGGCATCGCCGCCGGGCTTTCTCTCGCCGCCATCGCCGGCGCCCGCCGCACGTCCACTGCCTACGCGCGGTGGCGAACGGCCACGCTCGCGCCCGACGCCATCGTGTTCGGCACCCAGGTCGGCCAACAGAACACCGACTACACGCCGGTGATGAAGCTTCCCGAGGTCGTGGCCGGCGGCCAGTTCGAGCTGGCGCAGATCGGCCTGGTGGGCCTCAAGGCCGGGTCACTTCCGCCGGGCGACACCGTGCTCTACCGCACGGTCGCCAGGCCGCTGATCCGCCAGGGCAGGCTCCCGCGTCCGGGGCGGCTCGACGAGATCACCGTCAACCACACGGCGGCCAAGCAACTGCATCTCCACGTCGGCCAGAAGGTGACGATCAACTCGGCGCTCGACATCAACGCCTTCTATGGTCTCGGGCCGACCGACACAGGCCCGCACGAGCCGGCGACAATCGTCGGCATTGGCGACGGCCCGATGGACTTCGCCTTCCTGGACAAGCAGGCCGGGTTCGTGCCCCCCGGGGAGTTCCTGCTCAAGCACCCCGAGGTGCAGCACGCCCCGAACCTCGTCGTCCGCCTCAAGCCGGGGACCGACGTGGCCAAGTTCCACGAGCGTGCGGACGCGGCGCTCCAGAACCCCGGGATCCCCGTGCGGGACATGTCGCAGGATGCCAAGCGTTTCACGCACGGCACCGACCTCGAACGGACTGGGCTGTGGCTGTTCGCGGCCGCCGTCGCCCTGGCGGCGCTGGTGCTCGTCGGCCAGGCGCTGGCCCGGACCGTGTACGCCATGGCCGAAGGCGCGCCCGCGTTGCGAGCCCTCGGGTTCACCCATGGGAACCTGATCGGCGGACTGCTCGTTCCGGCCACGCTGACCGCGGTGACCGCGATCGTCGTCGCGGTTGGCACCGCGTATGCGCTCTCGGCTCGCTTTCCCGTGGGGCTGTCCCGAGCGCTCGATCCGTCGCTGGCATACCACCTCGACTGGCTCGTGTTGCTCCCGGGCGCGCTGGTGGCGGGCCTGCTCGTCCTGCTGGGCACCGCGTTCGCCGGGTGGCGGGCGGCGGTGGCGTCGGACCGACCCGAGCCCGCGACGGTCGGCGTTCCCGCCTTGCGCCGCCTCCGCAACGCCCTGCCGATTCCGGTGGCCCTCGGCACCGGCTTGGCCCTGCAGGCCGGGCGGGGCAAGCGCGCCGTGCCTGTGCGCCCGGCGATCGCGGGCGCCGTCGCCGGCGTGCTCGGGATCGTCGGAGCACTCGGCCTCGTCCACGGCATCGATGACGCGCTGCACACGCCTTCGCGCGCCGGTCAGGTCTGGGACGCGAGCGTCTGGCCCGACGACACCCATGCGCCCAACACGTTCATCCGCCCGCTCCGCGAAGACAGTTCGGCCGGGACCGTGACCCAGCTGACGTTCGCACCCATGGACATCGACGGCGCTGGTCTCCCCGTCTACAGCCTCACTCCCGTCAAGTCGTACACGCCGTTCGTGGTCCTGAGCGGACGCGCCCCGAAGGCGGCCAACGAGGTGGCCCTCGCTCCGGCGACGACCAAGGCGCTCCACAAACGCGTCGGCGACTCCGTGAGAATTACAAGTGCGCTCGGTCCGCAAACGATGCGAGTCGTCGGTACGACACTGCTCCTTCAGACGCCGCATGCCTCGTTCGACCAAGGGGCATGGGTCTCGCCCGCGGGCCTCGCCACGCTCGACAACAACCCCGACAGAGGGGAAGTCATCATGCTGGTGACGGCACGCGCCGGTGTGACACGCGGCGCCGTCGTCAAGGAGCTGGGCCAGCGATTCGACGGTGTCGAGGTCGACGCCGAGGGGGCGATCCCCCAGGACGTGTCGCTCCTGCAGAACGTCCGCGGCCTACCGCGCGCACTGGCGGCCTTCCTCGCCGTGCTCGGCGTCGCCGCGCTGGGACATGCCCTTGTCACCACCGTGCGCCGGCGGCGCCACGACCTCGCCGTCTGGCGCGCCATGGGGATGCGGCCGAGACAGAGCGCGGCGTGCATCTTCTGGCAGGCGATGACCGTGGCAGTCCTCGCCCTGGCCATCGGCGTCCCCCTCGGGATCATCCTCGGCCGCCTCAGCTGGCGTTGGGTCGCCAACTCGACGCCGCTGCTCTACGTGCCTCCGCTGGCCGCCCTCGCCATCGCCATCGCCATCCCCGCTGCCATCGTGCTGGCCAACGTCCTGGCGGCCTACCCGGCGCGGCGAGCAGCAGGCGTCCGTCCCGCCGAAGTGCTGCGGACCGAGTAACCACCGGCTTCTTTGCGGATTTGTGACGGCATAGGCGTCGAAAATCCGCAAAGAACGCTCAGACCCCCGCCGGTTCTCGCTCTCTTGCCATGTCATCGCGCACATCGATGACGTCGGGCGCAGCAGTCGCGGCCGGCGGTTCCCTGCGCCAGGCCCAGCAGGCGCCGAACAGCAACCCGACGGCGAGGAGCAACAGCCCGGCCGGTGCGTAGAGCTGCGCGGTGCGGACCTTCATGCGCTGGCTGTTGGCGAACGACGCCATGCTGGTCGCGGACGCCGGGTCGGTCGTGTAGTCGAGGGTGAAGGCCGCCCGGGGCTTGGCCAGGCTGGTGAGGTAGTCGTCGACCGCCTTCGCGACGGGATCGCTTGAGTGGCGGTCAAGGATGGTCTTCACCGGCGCCAGCGCGGCCGGATCGGGGCCGACGAAGAAGCGCTTCACGCTGTGGGTCGAGACGACGATGCCCGTGGTCGGTTCGATGCGGGCGTCACCGGTGAGCGCGGTCGAGTACTGCAGCGGGATGTTGTTGGCCAATGTCCCCAGGATCGTCACCAGCTCGTCGGGCGAGAGCACCTTGGCCAGCGCGTCGGCGGTCTGGGTCAGGTTGACGCCCGACGCCGCGATCTGCGCCTGCAGCTGGGCGGGGGTCAGCGAGCTCGGGAGCCCCAGCTTGGTGAGCTCCGGCGTGTAATAGGGGGCGACGGGGGTGACGGGCAGCGTGCCGGTCATCCGCAGGACCTTCAACCCGTTGATGGTCGTCGTAGCCGCGCCGCCGTCGCGCTCCATGAGGTAGATGGCGCCCGCTTCGTTGTTCCAGATCGGGTAGCGCCGCGAGTTGTCGACGCCGAAGGGCAGGTTCGGGAAGAAGGCCTGGTGGCGGTTGACGTTGGTGCCGTAGGCCGTCGACCGCTCGTCGAACACGTTGCGGGCCGACGACCGGTCGAGCACGAACACGTTGGTCTGGTCGGTGGTCTGACCAAGGAGGCTGATCGTGTCGGTCTCGCGCAGGGCGGTCGTCGTGGCGCCCGTCTCGCCCGGCACCGACTTGGTCACCCGTAGGATCGTCATCGGCGAGACCTGCGGCGTGGGCAGGTCGGTGGCGGTTTGGGCGTCGACGAACACCGACACCGTGCCCGAGTAGTGGTTGGTGCGGTTGACGCCGCCCGGCAGCTTCACCAACGCGGGCTCGATCACCCGCTGCCAACCGGCGAGCAGCACCACCGGCACCGCGGCAGCGATCAGGAGAGTCTTCGGCAGACGGCGCATCACCCCCATCGTCCCCGGCGAACGCTCCAACCACAAGGGGAGAAGGCCCGGCCGCGCTACGTGTTCTGCACTAACCGGGCGAAGGGGGACCCGAAACCGTGGTGACCGGCGGCGGCGGCACCGTGGTGGTGGTTGTCGGTGCCGCGGTCGGCGGGGGCGGCGGCGGCGGGATGGCGCCGACGATGAAGTCGGCGAAGGCGGCGGAGCCCGTCTCGTTGAGGTGGGTGCGGTCGCCGGCGAACCAGTCGCCGTGCGGCGCGCTGTAGTTGAACCAGTCGACGAGCTTCACGCCCGGGTGGCGGGCGACGGCGTCGGCCAGCGTCTGATTCACCTCGTCCTGCCAGGGCTTGGTGACGCGCACGTTGACGAGCAACACGTTGGGCACACCGGCGAGGTCGCCAATGAGGGCGTCGACCTCCTGCGGCGTGATGGCGCCGTTGTCGCCCAGGTGCACGACGACGGCCCTTCCGAGGCGACCGCCGTCTCTAAAGGACTGGGCCACGTGGACGCCGTCGTCGAACTGACGGCCGATGTGGGCGTCGATGTAGCCCGACGATCCCAAGCGTGCCTGCAGGGCGGGCGCGGCGCCGACCATCACCGAGTCGCCGATGGCGATGACCGGGATCGGCGGGGGCGTCGTCGGGGGCGTCGTCGGGGGCGGCCGGGCCGCGGCGGCCGCGGTCGTCGCCGGTGCGGCCGCGCCGGTCGGCAGGGTCGGCGTCACCGTGGGCACCGTGACCGAGCCGGCGGCCGGGGCCGAGACCTGATTGGCCAGCGCCCGCTGGCCCACCTGGAGGCTGTGGGCGATGGGATCGGTGGCCGGCACCCGGGCGAGCAGGACCACGGCGACGGCGACGGTGGACAGCACCGCGACCGTGCGCGCCCGGCGGGCCACGAGGGACACGCGGACGCGGCGTTGCGGCGCGTGCATGAACCGCTTCTCGATCAGCCCGTAGGACAGGGCGCCGAGGATCACCGCGCTGGTGATGGTGACGACGCCCGCCGTGACCCGCGACGACCAGTGCAACGTGAGCACCACCAGCGGCCAGTGCCACAGGTAGATCCCGTAGGAGCGCCGGCCCAGCCAGCGGGGCAGCCGGTGCGCAAGACCCTCAGTGAGCCACCCGGGCCGCAGGGCGACGGCGATGATCGTGCCCGTGGCCGCCTGAGTGAGCAGGAACCCGGCCGGGTACAGCAGGCGCGACGTCTCGTTGGCCCAGATGAACAACGCCAGCAGCACGGCCAGGGCGACGGGCGCGCCGATCTGGCTGGCGGTCGTGCGGAAGCGGGGACCGATGGCGTCGCCGCCGCGCGACAGCAAGACCGCGACCAAGCAGCCGGCCAGCAACGCACCGATGCGCGTGTCGGTGCCGTAGTACGCCCGCGACGGATCGGGGCTCTGATACAGGAGCGCCATCAGCGTGGCCGACGCGGCAATGCCCGCCACGAGGGCGCCGGCCGCAACCTTCAAACGCCGGCCTGCCAACCACCCCACGATGAACGGGCACAGCAGGTAGAACTGCAGCTCGATCGCTATCGACCACAGGTGACGGACGTAGGACGGGTTGCCCAGGTGGGCGAAGTACGAGGCGCCGTCGGCGATCAAGCGCCAGTTGATGACGCCGAACAACGAGGCCAGCACGTCGAGTGGCAACCGGTGGGAGTCGGCGTAGTCGAGCAGCGGGACAAAGACGACCAGCGCCACCAGCAGGGCGATCATCCCCGGGTAGATGCGCCGCACGCGCCGCGTGCCGTAGGCGAGGCGGTCGATCGTCCCCGTGCGGCGATGCTCGTCGAGCAGCAGCGCCGTGAGCAGGTAGCCAGAGAGCACGAAGAACGACTCGACGCCGAGGAAGCCACCGCGCACGGTTCCGGGCGCGACGTGGTACAGCAGCACGGCGACGAGGGCGAGGCCGCGCAGCCCGTCGATGGGCCCGACTCTGCTCCGCTCTCTCACCGGCCGGTCCCCCGTCGCCGCAGGCGGCCGCTGAACGTCCTCCACCAGGATGGCTGAATGCTACGGGGCTTGTAACGCGATGTCGGCGGCCGCCTCCGCGGTCAACGCCTGGCCCGCGGTCCACTGCTGCTCGAAGGCGTCGGCGCCGATGGCGTCGCGCACCGATGCGACAAGCTCGTCGACGCTGACGCGCATGGCCGGCGGCACCGGCGTCGCGGCCTGCCGCCGAAGGGTGTCGGCCGCACCGAGCAGCACCGCCGCCCGCGCCGCGTCGCCCTCGTCGAAGGCGACGCCGGCCAGGTCTTCGAGGCAGTCGCTGAGGCGCGGCCGCCGGGCCAGCTTGGGGCAGAGGGCGATCGCCTCCCGAAGGCGCTCACGCGCTTCGTCGAGGTTGCCCTCGGTGCGAGCCAGGGCGCCGAGGCTGTGCACCGGCCACCACAGCACCGTGCGCCAGCCCGACGCCCGCGCCAGCTCGAGGCTCTCCTCGAACAGGGCCCGGGCCTCGACCAGGTTGCCCTGGAGACGGGCGACCTCACCGAGGCTGTGGAGGGTGGCCGAGCGCTGTCCGTCGTCGCCCACCCGGGCCGCGACGGCGAGGCCTTCTTCGAGCATGCCGCGGGCCCGGGCCAGGTCGCCCTGCATGGCGGCCGCCCAGCCCGCCAGGTTGAGGATGCGGGCCACGGCCGCCTCGTCACCGAGTGAGCGCCACGCGGCCAGGGCGGCGGTGAGGTACGTACGCGCCATCTCGTAGTCGTGGCGGGAGTGGGCCATGTCGCCGAGGGTGGTGTAGGCCCGGGCTTCGGCATCGCGCGCCGCCAGGCCCTTCCAGATGGCGAGGGCCTCGGTGAACATGGCCGCCGCCGCGTCGCCGTCACCCTCGGCCCGCGCCACACCCGCCAGCACGGTCAGGTGCTCGGCGATGCCTTGGCGGTTGAGGAGCTCCTTGTCGATGCGCAGGCCCTCCTCGGCCAGCTTCCGGGCGCCCTCGAGGTCGCCGTCCTCGAACACGACGAGCGCCAGCGCCTGGGTGATGGTGGCGCTCACCCGCTTCTCACCGAGGCGGCGAGCGAGGGGCAGCGCCTCCTCGTAGAGCGTGCGCGCCGTTTGGAAGTCGCGCTGCAGGGCGGCGAGCAGGCCGAGGTTGCGCAGCGAGACAGCGACGCCCCGCTCCTCGTTGATGGCGCGCCGCATCTCCAGCGCGTCGCGCAGCAGGGCGCGCGAGGCGTCGTACTCGAAGCGGGCCATGGCCAGCGTGCCGAGATGATTGAGGGCGTGGGCGGTGCCCGCCATGTCGCCCAGCTGCTGCCACAGCGCCAGGCTCTCGTCGAGGAAGGGCTGGGCGGCGTCGAGGTCGCCCTGCTCGATCGCAAGGCCGCCGGACGCGGCGAGGGCCTTGGCCTTCACCGACGCCGGCGCGGCGTCGCCGTCGACTTCCAGGCCCCGGGCGATCCACGTGCGCCCCTCCCGCCAGGGACCCCGCACCAGCCAGAACCGCCACAGACAGCCGGCCATGTCGACCAGGAGGCCACTGCCCGCCGCGCCGGAGCCGGCCCAGTCGAGGGCGGCGCGCACGTTGTCGTACTCGACGGCAAAGCGCGCCAGCCACGCCGCCTGGTCGGGACCGGTGAGCTCGCTCTCGCCGCGGCGCACGAGCTCGGCAAAGAACTCGAGGTGGCGGCGGCGGTACTCGACGACCTCGCCTGCGTCGACCAGCTTCTCCTGGGCGTACTGACGGATGCTGCCGAGGAGGCGGTAGCGGGCGGCGCCGTCCTGCTCCTCGACGACGACCAGGCTGCGGGCGACGAGATGGTCGAGGAGGTCGAGCACGTCGAGGGCGTCGAGCCCGTCGCCGGCCGTCACGGCCTCGGCCGCCTCGAGCGTCCACCCGCCGCTGAACACGGCCAGGCGGCGCAACAACGTGCGCTCGTCCTTCGACAGGAGCTCGTGGCTCCAGTCGACCGCGGCCCGCAGCGTCTGCTGCCGGGGCACGGCCGTGCGGTCGCCACCGGTGAGCAGCCGGAACTGGTCGCCGAGGCGGTCGAGGATCTGGGCGGGCGTGAGCACGTTGACGCGCGCCGCCGCCAGCTCGATGGCGAGGGGGATGCCGTCGAGGCGTCGGCAGATGTCGGCGACGGTGTGGCGGTTGTCGTCGGTGAGGGCGAAGGCCCGGTTGCGCAGACGGGCGCGGTCGCAGAAGAGCTCGACGCCTTCCGCGGGCGCCATCGGCGGCACCCGGAACACGACCTCGCCCGGCACGCCCAGAGCCTCTTGGCTGGTGGCCACCACCTGCACGCCGCGGCACGCCTGCAGCAGCAGGTCGGTGAGCTCGGCCGTGCCGGTGAGGACGTGCTCGCAGTTGTCCAGCATCAGCAGCATGCGCTTGGCCGCCAGCGCCTCGGCCAGCGTCGACTCGAGGTGACGACCAGATTCCTCGCGCACGCCGAGGGTGGTGGTGAGCACGTGGGGCAGCTGAGCCTCGTCGGACACCGACGCCAGCTCGACCAGCCAGGCGCCGTCGGGAAAGCGGTCGACGACCTCGGCCGCGACCTGCAGGGCCAGCCGCGTCTTGCCCGAGCCGCCGCTGCCCGAGAACGTGAGCAGCCGGCGCCCGCCGCTGAGGTGGCCGGCCGCCTCGCGCAGCTCGCTCTCGCGGCCGACGAACCTCGTCACCTGCTTCGGCAGGTTGCCGGGGACGGCGTCGAGGCGCAGCCTCGGGAACTCGCGCTCGAGGCCGGGGTGGACGACCTGGACCAGCCCCACCGGTTCGTCGAGGTCCTTGAGCCGGTGGCGGCCGAGCTCGACGAACGCGGTCTCGGTGCCGGCCAGCTCGGGCTCGGCGATGGCGCGGGTGACCTCGGAGACCAGAACCTGGCCGCCGTGGGCCGCCGAGCAGATGCGGGCGGCGGCGTGCACCGCCACGCCGACGTAGTCGCCGTCGACGACCTCGGCCTCGCCCGTGTGCAGACCCATGCGCACGCGGACGTCGCAGTCGTCGGGCCAGTCGTAGCCGGCCAGCGCCACCTGGGCGGTGGCCGCCCCAGCCACCGCCGCCGAAGGCTGTTCGAAGACGACGAAGAGGGCGTCGCCGCGTGTGCCCACCTCCTGGCCGCCGTTGCGACCGAAGGCGGCCCGCATGAGCTCGTAGTGGGCGGCGAGGAGCGCCGGATAGCGGTCACCGAGACGCTGGAGAAGATGCGTCGACCCCTCGAGGTCGGTGAAGAGGAACGTGAGCGTCCCCGTCGGCAACCCCCCACCCGCCATGATGCAAGGCTAATAAGCGGGTGCGACACTGAGCGGCGCTGCAGCACGAGTGACGAAGCGCGGGAGGACAAGGTTGAGCGGGGCGACAAGAGAGAGGGAGCGCGTCGCCGCCCTCGACGGGCTACGGGGTCTCGCGCTGGTGGCCGTCCTCGCCTACCACGCCGTGCCCGGCCTGGCCCCCGGCGGCTTCCTCGGCGTCGACATCTTCTTCGTGTTGTCCGGCTTCCTGCTGACCACCCTGCTCCTGGGCGAGCGCGAGCAGACAGGTGCGATCGACCGCTTGGCGTACGCGGTCCGGCGCGTGCGACGGATCTACCCGGCCTTGTTGGTCCTGCTCGCCGCCCTCGTCGTCATCGTTCCCCTCGCCGCTCCCGCCGACGCCCACCGCCTCCCCGGCGACATCGTCTCCTCGCTCCTCGGGCTCACCAACTGGCACCTCATCCGGGACGGCAGCTCGTACTTCGCCCTCGCCGGTCGCCCGTCGTTCGTGCGCCACCTCTGGTCGATCGCCATCGAGGTGCAGTTCTACGTGCTGTGTCCGTTCCTGGTCGGCTGGCTGGCCCGGCGCAGGCCGAAGCTGGCGGCCGGCTCCCTCGTCCTGGGGATCGCGGCGTCGGCCGCGCTCATGGGCGTCCTCTACAACGCGGCCGACCCGTCCCGCGCCTACTACGGCACCGACACCCGCATCCACGCCCTGCTCATGGGCTGCCTGGTCGCCGTCCTCCTCCCCCTCAAGCCGTTCTCGGGGTGGATAGCGGGCTCACGGCCCGCTATCCAGCGCAAGAACGTGGCGGGCGGCCTCGCGTTGCTCGTTTGCCTTGTCCTCTTCGCCGTCGGCGGGGAGCGCGCCCGGCTCATGTACCCCCTCGGGTTCCTGGCCGTGGAAATGGCGACGGCGGTGATGATCGGGCTGTGTCTCGTGCCCGGTGCTCTGGCAACGATCCTCGTACGCCGCGACATGCGCTGGCTGGGGACCCGCTCCTACGGCATCTACCTGTGGCACTGGCCGATCGTCGTCCTCGTTCGGCCGGGCACGACCGCCGACTGGCCAACGGTGCCGGCCGCGATCGCGATCCTGGGCGGAGGACTGCTGCTCGGTGGCCTCTCGTACCGCTACGTCGAGCGTCCGTTCCTGCGCCGGAGCGGCGCCGAACGGAACCGCGCGCAGCACCAGCCTGGGCGGCAGCGGGCGATGCGGTTGGCGCTGCTTGGCATCGTGGTTGCCGTCCTCGGCGTCGCCCTGGCCCGCATTCCGACGACGAACTCCCTCGCCGAAGTGCTGCACGCCGGCGAGAAGGTCATCGCCGCCCAACCGCCGCCCACTGCGCCGCCCGAGACGACGACGACGGCCACGACCACGGCGTCGCCCGCCGCCGCCGGTCCCGTCACTGCCGCCGCCCGACCGCTGCGGATCCGGACCGTGCCTGCGTCCTCGGCGCCCGCGCGCGCCCCTGCGCCGAAGCCCACGCTCTCGCCGCCCGCGCCCGGCAGCGTCCCGGTCACCGCCATCGGCGACTCGGTGATGGTTGCCGCGGCCGGAGAGTTGCAGCGACGCCTCGGGGCCTCGGGCTACATCGACGCCAAACAGAACCGCTACTTCAGCCAGGCCGCGCCCATCATCCACGACTTGCGGGCCCGCGGCGCGCTTGGACGCGTGGTGCTCATCCACCTCGGCAACAACGGGCCGGTGTCGAACAGCGACGTCGACGCCGTCATGAATGAGCTCAACGGCGTGCCCAACGTCCTGCTGGTGACCGTCCGCGTGGACCGCTCGTGGCAGGACGAGGTCAACCAGACCCTGCGCAGCGCGGCGGCGCGCTATCCAGCGGTCCAGATCGTGGACTGGTATTCGTACAGCGCCGGACACGGCGACTGGTTCCAGGCCGACGGCACCCACTTCCGGACCAGCTCGGGCCCGGGCGCCAACGCCTACGCCGACCTGCTGGTGGGATCGATCCCGCCGCCGCCCACGACGACGACCGAGTCGACGACGACTACTGCTCCACCGCCTCCGCCGTCGACGTCAACGACAGCGGCTCCGTTGGTGCCGTAGTCGCCAGGCCGGACTGCACCAGCGCGTCTTCGACGAAGCGGCTGATGTCGCCGGCCCAGAAGAAGCCGACGTGGCCGCCCGAGTACCACGCCATCCTCGGCCGCTCCCAGTGCTCCCACAGGCGGCGGGCCTGGGCCGAGGTCGACATCCGGTCACCGATGCCCGCGAACAGGAACCGTCGGTCCTTGGCGACCTTCGGGGAGATGACGAGGGGCGAGACCACCCGGTGGACGGCTGACGCCTGCGGGCCGATGGCGCCGCTCGCCGACGCCTTGCGCCGGACGCCGGGCGGGCTGTGCCGGCGGTAGAGGTCGACCAGGTCGGTGGCGGGGATGCCGGCGATCACACAGTCGAGGTCCCGTTCGATCGACGCCGTCAGGGCCGCCGTGTACCCGCCGAGGGAGAGGCCGTAGACGCCGACCTGGGCCTCGGGTTCGTGGAACCGGATCCAACGGATGACCGAGCGCACGTCCCACACCGCTTGCGCGAAGCCGTGCACCGCGTCGATGAGGTCGATCGACATGAAGCCCTCACCGGCGTTGGCACCCGGCTGCTGCCGAGGCCCGTGCAGGGGCAGCACCGGGGCGACGACGTTGAGTCCGAGGTCGCGTCGAAGGCGCCGGGCCCGGAACGCACGCAGGTCCATGAGCGGCGTGCCCATTCCCCACCCGTGGATGCACACGAGCCAGGGCCGGCCGGCCTCACGGTTCCGGAGCACCCACGCGTGGGCGGTGCGGTTGTCGTGGTAGTCGAGCCACCGGTCACGTCCGGGCTCGCCGGCGTGGGGCTCGTAGAGACTCGGGAACGTGAGGTGCTCGTAGGCCTGGTTGAGGGCGCGCTCGCGGGTGACCATGGCGCCGACGGGCGCTTCCGGGTCGCGGTGATAACGCTCGGGTTCGTCGAGCCAGCCGTGGGTCGCCCACATCTGATGGGCGTCGGCGATGTCGCGCCCGGCACGCACGTAGTCGTCGTCGCTCGGGAACAGGCGAGGGTTCTTCATGGCCGCCATCAGCACCTCGTCGAGAAGAACCTGGGCGGCCAGTCCGACGGTGAGAGGAGACGTGTCGCCCGAGAAGCGGTTCGCCATCCACGACTTGGCGAGAAAGGCCGCGGTGCGAGGCGCGGCCTGGGCCACGCCCACGGTGCGGGGATCGGTGAGGATCGACCGGGCGGAACGCATCGGACTGGCGATGCGATCGACGCTAACCGGCCGCGACCGTCCCGCGGTCGACCTCGATTCCGCCGGTGAGCTCGCTCCAGCGGCGGCCCGCGACCTTGGCCAGGGCCAGCAGCTGGCGCCGCTCCCGGGCCCGGAACGTCTTGCCGTCGCGGCCGAGCACGAGGGCGATGCCGCCGGCCGGGAACATGGCGAAGGCCACGTCCTCGGGCCCCGCATCGCCATTGGTGGTCGTGGCCGAGGAGGTGGTGCCGGCGAGGAAGGCGGCCAGCCACACCGGTGCGGGCGGCTCGCCGGTGCTGGCCAGAACGTTGCCGTCCTCCATGGCGACCACCGCGGCCCAGTCAGCACCGAAGTCGCGCTGGGCTTCTGCGGTCAGGACCTCCAGCAGGTCGACGACGTGGACCTGCTCGACCAGCACGGCGGCCGTCTCCAGGGCGTCGAGGCGAGGGTCGGGCAGCGGCCCGTCGACGGCGCGCACCTCTTCAACGTCGACGCCGTCGACCTGGCCGACTTCGCTGACGAGGAGCGGCACCAGGCGCTCCTCGGGAAGCTCGACCGCCAGCTCGTCGATGGCCCGTCCGCCGCCCGTCTCCAGGATGTCGATGCCGACGAGGTCGCCACGCACGGCGCCGATGCGACTGGCGACCGCGCCGAGCGCACCCGGCCGGTCCGGCAGCCACACGCGCAAAACAAAGGTCGGCACGTCTCGAGGCTACGGGGGAACTGTGAACAGGCGGTTACCCGCCTGTTAGCAGCGCTTGACTGCTACGCCGCTTCCCAGAAGTCAGTGACACGGTCGACGCGCACGAAGCTGTCGTGGCCGTTCACGAACACCCAGAGCTTGAACTTGCCGGCGAGCACGAGCTGGCAGTCGTCGATGCGGGAACCGTCGATGAGCGAGAGGTTGACCCGTCGCCCCTCCAGCTGGTTCAGCTCTGATCGTCGTTGTCTGGTCACCGCGATTCCCTCCTCTCGGGAATACGTTCTGACTGTCACATCGGTTCCCCGGCGCGCGCGGTCAATGGGCCGTTCGAACCGTTTCCGGGCGCAGCTGCATGGCCACGTGGGGGCCGATGTGGGGCTCGTCCCACTCCTCGCCCACCCGCACGAACCCGGCCCGCTCGTAGAAGGCGACGGCCGGCAGTCGGGCGTTGCACCAGAGCACGCGGCCGCCGCCGGCGAGGACGTGGTCGACGGCCGCGGTGAGAACGGCGGTGCCGATGCCGCGGGAACGCCACCCCTCCTCGGTGGCCATGCCGCGCAGCCGCCAATGAACTGCGGGGTCCGCGGCCTCGTCCCACGGCGGCGCCTCTGGAAAGACAGCGGCGGTGCCGACCGTCATGCCCTGTCGGTCTGCGCCGCGAAGAAGCCCGACCGCGGGTCGTCGTCGGCCGGCAGGTGCAGGTCCTCAGGGGCCTCGTGCAAACGCAGGATGCGGTGGCGGAGGTCGTGCGTCACCTCCGGAGCCACTCGTCTGACCGTCACCTCCACGGAGTGAGAATGCCCCTTGACGACGACCCTCGGCAGTCGTACCGTCCGAGTTGGCCCCGAGAAGGACCGACGAGTAGCCCGAAAGGGCGGCCCGAAGAAGCTTTCTCGGGGCTACTTCTTTTCGTCGAGGCGCGTGATCTCGTCGTCGGAGAGGCGCAGCTGGGCGGCAGCTACGTTCTCCTCGAGGTGGGTCACCGAGCTGGTGCCGGGGATCGGCAGCATCGCCGGCGAGTGGGCCAGGAGCCAGGCCAGCGCCACTTGGGCGGGCGTGGCGTCATGGGCCTCGGCGACCTCGGCGACGGCACCACCGCTTTTGGCCAGCTCGCCGGTCTTGAGCGGGAACCAGGGGATGAAGGCCAGGCCGCCGGACTCGCAGGCCTGCAGCACGTCCTCGTCCCTGCGTTCGACGATGTTGTAGCGGTTCTGCACCGACACGATGGGCACGACCGCCTGGGCCCGCTTCAGCTCGTCGACGGTGACATTGGAGATGCCGACGTTGGCGATCTTCCCCTCCTGCCGGAGCTCGGCGAGGGTGCCTACCGACTCCTCGAACGGTACGGCGGGGTCCGGGCGGTGGAACTGATACAGGTCGATGCGGTCGAGCTTCAGCCTGCGCAGGCTGCCCTCGCACGCTTCCCGTAGGTGTTCGGGGCGGCCGTCTTCGTCCCACACATTGGGTCCGGGACGGACGAGGCCGCCCTTGGTGGCGATGACGAGGTCGGCGGGATACGGGTGCAGGGCCTCGGCGATGAGGTCCTCGCTGACCTCGGGGCCGTAGGAATCGGCGGTATCGATGAGGTTGATCCCCAGGTCGACGGCGCGGCGCAGCACGGCGACGGCTTCGTCGTGATCCTTCGGGGGCCCCCAGATCCCGTCGCCGGTGATGCGCATGGCGCCGAAGCCGAGACGGCGAACGGTGCGGTCGCCGAAGGTGAAGGTGCCGGCGGTCGTGTCGTCGAGAGCAATTGTGGTGGGTGCCATCGTCGGGTTCTACCCCGGACCGGCGCCCAATGCTCAGCCTCGGCGGACCTCGGAGGCCACGATCGGCGTCGGGATGAGGGCACCGTCGGACACCCGGCGCAGGAGGTAGCCGGCGCGATCGACGCCGACGACCTCGAAACCGCCCGCCCACGAACCGAGGGTGTTGCGCACGCGCACCTTGGTCCCTGCGGGCAGGAAATCTGACGCGTGCGAGTTGGGGACGACGTGGTTCAGCACGTCAGCGTCCGGTCCTGACCGCGCAGAGGCGGCCAGCTGGCACCGCCGACGCGAAGGCAAGCACGGACCAGACGGCAAAGAAGGTGAAGACCGCCATCACGATGGGTGTCGACCCTAAGGGTCGCCACCTTGAGATGAAAGATGAACAAAGACTCATTTGCAGGTCGTCCGTCGGCACTAGTCAGCGGGCGTTGACAGCGCTGTCGGCGCGACGATGGGGCCATGCGCACCGAGGATTTGATCCTGATCAGCGTCGACGACCACGTCGTGGAGCCGCCCGACATGTTCGAGCGCCACATCCCCGACAAGTATCGGGACGAGGCGCCGCGGCTCATCCACCGGGAGGACGGCTCCGACGCCTGGCTCTTCCAGGGCAAGGAGCTGCCCAACATCGGCCTCAACGCCGTCGCCGGTCGGCCGCCCGAGGAGTACGGGCTCGAGCCCACCTCGTTCGACGAGATGCGGGTCGGCACCTGGGACATCCATGAGCGGGTCCGCGACATGGACGCCAACGGTGTGCTCGGGTCGATGTGCTTCCCGTCGTTCCCCCAGCTCTGCGGCCAGCTCTTCGCCCGGACCAAGGACAAGGACCTGGCCCTCGCGGTGCTGCAGGCCTACAACGACTGGCACATCGAGGACTGGTGCGGCTCGTATCCCGACCGCTTCATTCCCCTCGCGCTGCCGGCGCTGTGGGACCCCGACCAGGCGGCCGCCGAGATCCACCGGGTGGCGGCCAAGGGCGTCCGCTGCGTCTCGTTCTCGGAGAACCCCGAGAAGTTGAAGCTGCCCAGCTTCCACAGCGAGCACTGGGACCCGTTCTGGCAGGCGTGCGCAGACGAGGACATGCTCGTGTGCCTCCACATCGGCTCGTCGTCGCAGCTCGTCGTCACCGCGTCCGACGCCCCGATCGACGTGCTGATCACCCTGCAGCCCATCAACATCGTGCAGGCGGCCGCCGACCTGCTGTGGTCGCGGGTGCTGCGGACGTTCCCCACGCTGCGCTTCGCGCTGTCCGAGGGTGGCATCGGCTGGATCCCGTACTTCCTCGATCGCGTCGACTGGATCTACGAGCGTCACCATCCGTGGACCGGCCAGGACTTCGGCGACCAGCTGCCGAGCCAGCTGTTCAAGGAGCGCATCGTCACCTGCTTCATCGACGACCCCACTGGGATCGAGATGCGCCACCGGGTGGGCATCGACTCGATGTGCTGGGAGGCCGACTACCCGCACTCGGACTCCACGTGGCCGACGTCGCCGGAGCGTCTGATGAAGTCGCTGGACGGCGTCCCCGACACCGACATCGAGAAGATGACGTACCGAAACGCCATGCGCCATTACCGATTTGACCCCTTTGTCAACACGCCCAAGGAGCAGTGCACGGTGGGCGCCCTCCGAGCCCGGGCCGCCGACGTCGACGTGTCGGTGATGAGCAAGGGACGCAAGGCCCACCACGACACCAAGGCGTCGGATCTGTTGAAGAAGCGGTAACGCCTCGCCCCTTCTGGGCCCTACGATGTGCGCCCGGGGGAGGGGGACGTGACACTTCAGCAGCACGACGGCGAACAACAGCAAGAGGCCGACCTGCGGCGGTTCCATCTCGCGCATCTCGCACTGCGCACGCACGCCGACGACATCTGCCGCGCACTGGCCGCGCTGCGGCCCGATGAGAGCGAGAAGGCCGCCGCCATCGGCAAGCTCTGGATGATCTACGAGGCGGCGGCGCGGGGCCACGACATCGCGGAGTCCGCGCTGTGCTGGCCGATCGTCACCGAACGCGACCCGTCGTTCGCGGAGATCCAGGCCGACATGGACAAGCAGCACCAGGTCGTCGACGAGCAGGCGCGCGCTGCCTCCGCGGCGTTGAACCGTCTGGCCGAGGACGCCTGCCGGGCGCGCATCGCCGACGCCGTCGAGGCCATGGCCACCCTCCGCCAGGGCATCGAAGACCACTTCGTCGACGAGGAAGTGCGGGCCTTCCCGCCGTTGGCCGCCACGTTCACCGCGGCCGACCTCGAGGCCCTCGAGCGGCGCCGCAAGCGCATGCCCAAGGAGATGCGGGTGATGTTCATCGCGGCCGAGGACGGCGCCGCCCGCCGCGCCAACGCCCACGACCTCATGGCCGCACTCCCCCTCGGCGACCGCATCAAGTTGGCGCTTTTCTGGCGCCGCCACTACCGCAAGATCGTCGGCCCCGTCCTGGCGATCAAGTAGTCAAACTCTCGCATTCTGAGGGTGGATGTCGGCCTTATAGGCCCGACATCCACCCTCAGAATGCGGATCTTCTAGAGCTCGACAGTCTTGCCGTCCTTCCACTGACGGAGGACGAGGTAGCCGCCCTTGAGGGCGGCGTGGTCGTAATTGCCGAAGCCCATGGTGGTGCCCTCGTAGCCGGTGGCGGCGGGGAGGCGCTTGACCTCTTCGAGGCCTTCCCTGACGCCGTCGCCGGTGAGGTGCACGGCCCGGGCCAGGCCTTCGGCAACGAGGCGGCCGATGTCGTAGGCAGCCACGCCGACGGGACCGGCGGCCGATTTCGGTGCGCGCTCCTTGAGGGCCTGGCGACGAACGTTGCCGTCCGACACCGTGTCGACGTAGGCCCATCCCTCGAAGCCGGGCCGCCAGTCCTTGCGGGCGTAGCCGAACATCAGGGCCGAGTTGGCGACCACGGTGACGTCCCAACCCGCCTCGTCCTTTGCGACGGCCACGGCGTGCGACGCTGCGCCCATACCCAGGTAGACGAGGGCGTCGGGCTTGGACTGGCGCAGGCGGTCGACGATGGCGCCGGCCTCGTCCGCCAACGGCGAGATGGCGGCGCGTCCGACGACCTCGACGCCGGTTCGCGCGCAGGCGGCTTCGAAGGCCGAGACGTAGCCGGAGCCCACCGGCGACTTGTCGTGGATCACCACCGCCGAGCGCAGCTCGCGCGCCCGCAGGTGCTCGGCGAGCACGATCGGCTCCTCGGCCAATGACCCGACCTGGTAGTGGAACATGAAGGCGCTGCGCGTGCGCTCCCCGCCGGTGTAATTGACGCACGGAACCCGCGCTTCGTCGGCCCAGTCGCGGACGAGCAGCCCGTTGTCGCTGATCGACGGGCCGATGATGGCGAGGACGCCGGCGTCCACCAACTCGTTGAAGTTGCGATGCACATCGTGGGCCGTTCCACCCGGCAGCCCGGCCGCCTGCCGAGGCACGAGCTCGACGGGCCGGTCGAGCTCGACCTCCTGCAGACCGTGACGGACCGCCTCCTCGAAGCTCGCACCGCCGTCGTGCTGCGGATAGTCGTAGAGGATCCCGAGGAGCAGTGGCGAGGCGGACATGGCGAAGCGGGACGATAATCCCCCCGTGCGCATCCCAGAGGAGCTGGCCGAGCGATCCGAACAGTTCGGCGATCGCATCGCCTTGATCGTCGACGGTGGTGAGCAGCTGACGTACCGGGAGTGGGACGCCCGCGCGAATGCCGCCGCTCGCGGACTGGCGGCGAGCGGCGTCCAGAAAGGTGACCGCGTCGGGCTGCTCATGGCGACCGGCGACGCCATCGAGTTCGGCGTGGGGTACGTCGCCGCCCACCGGGCCGGCGCCGCCGCCGTGCCGATCAACCCTCGCTACGCCAAGCGCGAGATCGCCCACATCGTCGCCGACTGTTCGCCGCGCTTCGTGCTGCAGGCCGAGGGCGTGCGGGAAATGGAGGCGGCCGGCGCCGACCCGTCGCCGTTCGCGGTCGAGGTGGGCGACGACGACATCGCCGACCTCTTCTACACGTCGGGGACCTCCGGTCTCCCGAAGGGCGTGGTGTCGACCCACGCCAATGCGGCCCACCACTCGCTCAAGGCCATGGAGGCCGGCGGCGTGTTCCAGCACTCGATGCCGCTGGCGACCTTCACCGGTGTGCACGGCGCCCTGCTGACGCCCATGCGCCTCGGCATCACCAGCGTTGTGCAGCCCGGCTTCGACACCGCCCGCTTCGCCGAGCTGATCGAAGCGCGGCGGTCGAACTACGTCCTGATGGTGCCGGCCCAGATCCTCCTGCTGCTCGAGGCGGCCACCCTGGCCGAGCGGGACACGTCGTCGGTTCTGGCCGTGATGTTCGGCGGCGCCCCGACCCCGCCGGCCGCGGTGGAGGCGTTGGGCGACGCCTTTCCGAACGCCGTGCTCATCAACGGCTATGGCCTCACCGAGGGCGGCGCCAGCATCTGCGCCCTGCCACCCGGCGAGGCCCGGCGCCGGCCGGGATCCGTCGGGAAGCCGATGCCCGGCGCCGAGATCCGCGTCGTCGACGAGGACGGTGCCGACGTCCCCGGCGGCGACGTCGGCGAGATCGTCCTGAAGGTGCCCACCGGCGAGCGCCGCTACTGGGGCGACGACGAGGCCACGGCGCAGACGTGGCGGGGCGGCTGGGTGTACACCGGCGACCTCGGGCGCATCGACGAGGACGGCTTTCTCTACATCGTCGACCGCAAGAAAGACATGATCCTGCGCGGGGGCTACAACATCTACTGCGTCGAGGTCGAGGACGGCCTGCACGCGCATCCCGACGTCGTCGAAGCCGCCGCGGTCGGCATCCCCCACAACGTGCTGGGACAGGACGTATGTGCGGTCGTGCGGCTGCGCGTAGGCGCGCCGACGTTGACCGTCGACGGCGTGCGCGACTTCCTCGCCGATCGACTGGCCGACTACAAGCTCCCCCGCCGCGTCGTCATCCGGACCGAGCCGCTCCCGCGCACGGGGATGGGGAAGGTCGACAAGAAGAACTTGCTCGCCGAGTTGGAAGGAGCGTGACATGAACGTCGTCGAGCTCATGCAGAAGGCCAAGGATTCGGTCGACATCCGTCAGGTCTTCGGCGAGCCCTATCAGGTCGGGGATCTCACGATCATCCCCGTCGCCCGCATGGGCGGCGGCGGCGGAGCCGGCGGACCCAAGCAGGGGCGCGGCAAGGGGTACGGCTTCGGGATCCAAGCGATGGGGACGTATGTCGTCAAGGGCGACAGCG
This sequence comes from Acidimicrobiales bacterium, assembly GCA_035948135.1. Lineage (GTDB taxonomy): Bacteria > Actinomycetota > Acidimicrobiia > Acidimicrobiales > AC-14 > CADDZP01. The sequence continues at coordinate 39,646 of DASZJL010000028.1, forward strand.
TCACGTGGGTCCCCGCCGTGAATGTCAACACCATCGTCACCGGCGCCTTTGTCGTCGCCGTCGTCGCCATCTGGAAGACGCCGCGCATCATCAGGGCCGCCGGCAAGGTGCTCTGAGCATGGATTGGGAGGCGTGGGCCCGGAAGACCGAGAAGGCGCTGGACGTGGCCGGCCGGGGTGATTGGCGGGGGCTGTTCGCGCCCGATGCCACGTTCAGCGATCCCAACACGCCGTCGACCACCGACGTGCGCAAGATCTCCCGCGACACGCGTGCGATCTTCCCGGACTGGACCCAGGAGATCACCTCGATCCGCGGCGGCGAGGACTGGGCTGTCTTCGAGTGGATCGGGCGGGCGACCTACAACGGCGATCCCGGCAAAGGCGCCCGCATCGAGATGCACGGAGCCACGATCGTCGAGATCGACGACAACGGCCTCGTCACCTCGTGGCGCGACTACCTCGACCGCAAGGAGCCCGAGAACCAGATCCGCAGGGCGGTGCGCGAGCAGCAGAAGTGATCGACGTTCCCGAGATTCAGTACGCCGTCAACGGCGATGTCCACCTGGCCTATCAGGTCGTCGGCGAAGGACCGCCGGACATCGTGTTCATCTGGGGGCCGTTCTCGAACATCGAAGTCGTGTGGGAACACCCACCGGCTCGGCGCAACCTCGAGCGCTTCTCCTCCTTCGGACGGCTCATCCAGTTCGACCGTCGCGGCACCGGGCTCTCCGACCGCGCTGTCGCCTTGCCGACGCTGGAGGAACAGATGGACGACGTCGTCGCCGTGCTCGACGCCGTCGGTTCCGACAGGGCCGCACTCATCGGCGGCGGCGACGGCGCCTTCATGACGCTGCTGTTTGCGGCGACCCACCCAGACCGCACGTCGGCTCTCGTCCTCAGTGACGCCAGAGTGCGGATCGTCGCCAGCGAGGACTTCCCCTGGGCCTTTACCGCCGAGCAGTGGGCCGACCTCCGCGCCATGCTCCGGGACAACTGGGGTTCCGGCATCTCCCAGTACGCCGCCGCGCCCAGCACGCTCGGCGACGAGACCGCTCGCCAGTGGTGGGCGCGACTCGAACGCCAGTCGTTGGGACCGGGCGACGTGACGCGCATGTTCGATCTCGTCGTGCAGACCGACGTCCGACCGGTGCTACCGACGATCCAGGTGCCGACGCTGGTGCTCCACCGCACCGGTGACCAGTTCTGCCCGATCGCGCAGGGCCGTTACTACGCCGAGCACATTCCCGGCGCACGCTTCGTGGAGCTGCCCGGCGAGGACCACGCGGGCTGGGAGGGTGACGCGGACCCCGGCAACGACGAGATCGAGGAATTCATCACCGGCCACCGACCCATGTACGAGCCCGATCGCGTGCTGGCGACGGTCCTGTTCACCGACATCGTGGGCTCGACCGAGAAGGCGCGTGAGCTCGGCGACCGACGGTGGCGCGAGCTCCTCGACCACCACGACGAGCTGGCGCGCGCCCAGCTCGACCGCCACCAGGGCCGCTTGGTGAAGACCACCGGCGACGGGCTGCTCGCGACGTTCGACGGCCCGGCGCGCGCCATCCGCTGCGCGTCGACGCTCCGCCAGATCCTGCCAGTGCCCATCCGCGCCGGACTCCACACCGGCGAAGTTGAACTGCGGGGCGACGACGTCGGCGGCATCGCCGTGCACATCGGCGCCCGCGTCGCTGCGATCGCAGGCGCGGGCGAGGTGCTCGTCTCGCGCACGGTCAAGGACCTGGTGGCCGGCTCCGGCATCACCTTCACCGACCGGGGCTCTCACACTTTGAAGGGCGTACCCGACGAATGGCAGCTCTACGCGGTGGCGAACTGAGTTCATCGGTCTTCGGCCGGTAATCGTGCCGCCTGCGGCGGCTCTCAGTCCCGAACTACTGCGACGAGCCGACTCTCGTCGCAGTAGTTCATCCCCAGGACACATGAAGGTTCAGGGCCTGAAACCTTCGATCCGTACGCTCGAACCATGTTCCGACGACTGCGGAAGCTGACGGCGATCGGCCCGTACCGGGATTCGGTCGTCCAAGACGAAGAGTCGCTGCGCCTGGCCGAGGAGCTGGCTCGCCGGTTCGAGGAGCAGCAGCGGGCGGCGTAAGCCGACGTCTACGCGGGTTCGAACAACGGGATCGACGCGTCCTCTGAGACAGCCTCGAACCGCACGCGCACGCGCATGCCGATCTGGACGTCGTCGGGGTCGCAGCCCACGAGGTTGCTCATGAGCCGTGGTCCCTCGTCGAGGTCGACCAACGCCACGACGTACGGGATGAGGTGGCGGAAGGACCGCGAGAAGTTCTGGCGGATGACCGTGAAGCTGTACACGGTGCCTCCACCCGTCGCCTCGACCCACTCGACCTGGCCGCGGCACCGGAGGCAGCGCCAGCGCGGATAGAGCTGGTGGGCGCCGCAGACTGTGCAGCGCTGCACGATCAACCGACCCTCGTGGGCGGCCTTCCAGTACGGCTCGGACTCGACGTCGGGCACCGGCGCGGGCCGCGGCTTCGGCTCGCTCCGACGATCACTCATCGCACCGCCTCCGTCCCCAACACGAGCGTCGCTCCCGTCGAGAGCATGCCGCCCGTGCCGTGGGCGACCGCGATCTTGGGGTCAGGCGCCTGATTCACCGACTCGCCCCGCAGCTGACGGACGGCCTCGACGATCAGGAACATGCCGCGCATGCCCGGGTGGCACGCCGACAACCCGCCGCCATCGGTGTTGGTCGGCAACTCGCCGTCGAAGCGCAGACGGCCGCCTTCGACAAAGCCGCCACCTTCTCCCTTTTCACAGAAGCCGAGGTCCTCGAGCGAGAGCACGACGGTGATCGTGAACGAGTCGTACACCTGCAGGGTGTCGACGTCGGCCGCCGTGATGCCGGCCCGCCTGAACGCCAGCGGTCCGCTCTGGGCCGCGGCGGTGACCGTGAGCTCGGGCATCTGGGAGATGCCCATGTGGTGGGTCATGGCGTGGGCCCCGCCGAGGATGTAGATCGGCTCCCGGCGGAGGTCGCGGGCCCGCTCCTCGGTCGTCACCACGCACGCCCCGCCGCCGTCCGAGATGACGCAGCAGTCGAGCATGTGAAGAGGGTCGGCGATCATGCGCGACGAGAGCACGTCGTCCACCGTGATCGGGTCGCGGTACTGGGCCATGGGGTTCTTCGCGGCGTGGGCCCGCATCGTGACCGCGACCTCGGCCAGCTGCTCCGAGGTGGTGCCGAACTCGTACATGTGGCGCTGGGCCGCGAGGGCATAGCTGCCGACGAGCGTGTTGCCCCAGAGCTGGTCGAAAGCGGCCGGTCCGACGGGGGCGCCCGTACCGCCGCCGGTCCCCAGCTTCCGGCCCATGGCCGACAGCTGCACACTGCCGTAGGTGACGAGAACGTTGTCGCACACACCCGCTTCCACCGCCGTCGCGGCGTGCTCGACCAGCACCTCGAACGACGCCCCGCCCCAGTTGGTCTCGTCGACGTAGTGGGGGCGGATGCCGAAGTACTCGCACATGCCGACCGCGAACATGGGGAAGAACCCGGTCGTGGCGTAGCCGTCGAGGTCGGCGAACTCCAGGCCCGCGTCGGCAAGCGCCCGGTCGGCCGCTTGGGCGTGCACCTGCTGCTCGCTCATGTCGGGCAGGTTCGGATAGTCGGACGTCGCCACGCCCACAATCACCGCACGACGATCAGGCACGGCGGCAGACCCTAATCACCGCCCGTTCATCTGCCGAAGTGGGTACCTGCTAGCCGTTCAGCAGGCTGGCGACGACGTTGATCACCATGGCGATCACGACGGCGCCGAAGAGATACGACATCAGGGCGTGGCGGATGGCCGTGTGCCGTATGGCCTTGGTCTTCAGATCGGTGTCCGAAACCTGGAAGGTCATGCCGATGGTGAGGGCCAGGTAGGCGAAGTCGCGGTAGTCGGGCCGGTCGTCCTCGTTGAAGTCGACCCCGATGCCGTCGCGGTAATGGAGGCTCGCGTACCGGAGCGCGAACACGGTGTGGACGACGGCCCACGAGACGACGATCGTCAGAACCGCGAGCGCAATCAGCAGGACCTGGGCGCCCCCTTGCGACTGCCCCGCCTTGGCCAAGCCAAGTCCAATGGCCGCCAGGCCCGCCGTCTCGGCGGACAACAGCAACACGTCCGTGACCGCCCGCGAGCTGTCCTCCCGGGTGGCAACCTGCGCCGTGTCATCGGCGTCCAGCGTCCACAGGCCCGAGATCGTCCAGGCCGCGAACACCAAGCCGGCCGCCGACCAGCCCGACAGCACCGCGACCTGCCACGCAGTGAGCAACATCCGCACGGCGAAGACGACGACGCCTGCGCCGGCCGCGACTGCCAGGCGCGTGCGCGCCAGAGCGAAGCGGATCTCGGTCGTTTCCTGGGCTGCGCTCA